>NZ_CP047639.1:3979222-4293243 GCF_011046025.1 Proteus sp. ZN5 | reverse complement strand
TTCAGAGGAATAACGTAATATACGCCTCCTCGCAACAACGCAGAAGACCGGAAACGGCAGCGAATGTTGCACTGCTCTTTAACAAATTATCAGACAATCTGTGTGGGCACTCGCAGAGACGATATCTTCTAAAATATTAGATGTATCAAGTCTTGAAGAGTGAACAACAAAAGTAATTCATTTATGAATAGCTAAGTTTTCGATTTCTTTGAGCATCAAACACTTTTAATTGAAGAGTTTGATCATGGCTCAGATTGAACGCTGGCGGCAGGCCTAACACATGCAAGTCGAGCGGTAACAGGGGAAAGCTTGCTTTCTTGCTGACGAGCGGCGGACGGGTGAGTAATGTATGGGGATCTGCCCGATAGAGGGGGATAACTACTGGAAACGGTGGCTAATACCGCATGACGTCTACGGACCAAAGCAGGGGCTCTTCGGACCTTGCGCTATCGGATGAACCCATATGGGATTAGCTAGTAGGTGAGGTAATGGCTCACCTAGGCAACGATCTCTAGCTGGTCTGAGAGGATGATCAGCCACACTGGGACTGAGACACGGCCCAGACTCCTACGGGAGGCAGCAGTGGGGAATATTGCACAATGGGCGCAAGCCTGATGCAGCCATGCCGCGTGTATGAAGAAGGCCTTAGGGTTGTAAAGTACTTTCAGCGGGGAGGAAGGTGTTAAGATTAATACTCTTAGCAATTGACGTTACCCGCAGAAGAAGCACCGGCTAACTCCGTGCCAGCAGCCGCGGTAATACGGAGGGTGCAAGCGTTAATCGGAATTACTGGGCGTAAAGCGCACGCAGGCGGTCAATTAAGTCAGATGTGAAAGCCCCGAGCTTAACTTGGGAATTGCATCTGAAACTGGTTGGCTAGAGTCTTGTAGAGGGGGGTAGAATTCCACGTGTAGCGGTGAAATGCGTAGAGATGTGGAGGAATACCGGTGGCGAAGGCGGCCCCCTGGACAAAGACTGACGCTCAGGTGCGAAAGCGTGGGGAGCAAACAGGATTAGATACCCTGGTAGTCCACGCTGTAAACGATGTCGATTTAGAGGTTGTGGTCTTGAACCGTGGCTTCTGGAGCTAACGCGTTAAATCGACCGCCTGGGGAGTACGGCCGCAAGGTTAAAACTCAAATGAATTGACGGGGGCCCGCACAAGCGGTGGAGCATGTGGTTTAATTCGATGCAACGCGAAGAACCTTACCTACTCTTGACATCCAGAGAATCCTTTAGAGATAGAGGAGTGCCTTCGGGAACTCTGAGACAGGTGCTGCATGGCTGTCGTCAGCTCGTGTTGTGAAATGTTGGGTTAAGTCCCGCAACGAGCGCAACCCTTATCCTTTGTTGCCAGCGCGTAATGGCGGGAACTCAAAGGAGACTGCCGGTGATAAACCGGAGGAAGGTGGGGATGACGTCAAGTCATCATGGCCCCTTACGAGTAGGGCTACACACGTGCTACAATGGCAGATACAAAGAGAAGCGACCTCGCGAGAGCAAGCGGAACTCATAAAGTCTGTCGTAGTCCGGATTGAGTCTGCAACTCGACTCCATGAAGTCGGAATCGCTAGTAATCGTAGATCAGAATGCTACGGTGAATACGTTCCCGGGCCTTGTACACACCGCCCGTCACACCATGGGAGTGGGTTGCAAAAAGAAGTAGGTAGCTTAACCTTCGGGAGGGCGCTTACCACTTTGTGATTCATGACTGGGGTGAAGTCGTAACAAGGTAACCGTAGGGGAACCTGCGGTTGGATCACCTCCTTACCTAAGAGATACGTGTTATGTGCAGTGCTCACACAGATTGTCTGATGAAGAACGAGCAAAAGCGCGTCTGCGAAGCTGACTGAAGTCCCCTTCGTCTAGAGGCCTAGGACACCGCCCTTTCACGGCGGTAACAGGGGTTCGAATCCCCTAGGGGACGCCAATTGCGCGGTATGAGTGAAAGGCGTACCACACTATGTCTGATGAAAGTCAGAGAATAGTTAAGATAATTCGCATGAGTTATTTTACCTATTATGCTCTTTAACAATCTGGAACAAGCTGAAAAATTGAAAACAAATCAATATATCACCGAGGTATATTGATGAGTCTCTCAAAATCTCAAATCTGAAAGTACTCTTCAGAAAGAGGATATGCGAGCAAAATGATTTCAAGGCGGCCAGCGCACAGCAAGCGCAGCATACATTAGTATGTGAGCATTGCGAGCACTGCCCAACGTCGAAATCATGAAGCGCAGCAATCCGTTTTAGAAGACACCTTCGGGTTGTGAGGTTAAGCGAATAAGCGTACACGGTGGATGCCTAGGCAATCAGAGGCGATGAAGGACGTGCTAATCTGCGATAAGCGTCGGTAAGGTGATATGAACCGTTATACCCGACGATTTCCGAATGGGGAAACCCAATATCCAATGGATATTATCATGACGTGAATACATAGCGTCATGAAGCGAACCGGGAGAACTGAAACATCTCAGTACCCCGAGGAAAAGAAATCAACCGAGATTCCCCTAGTAGCGGCGAGCGAACGGGGAACAGCCCAGAGTCTTAATCAATAGCAGCATCAGGAGAACGGTCTGGAAAGTCCGGCAGTAAAGGGTGATAGCCCCGTATCTGAAGATGCTGTTATTGTGAACTCGACGAGTAGGGCGGGACACGTGTTATCCTGTCTGAATATGGGGGGACCATCCTCCAAGGCTAAATACTCCTGATTGACCGATAGTGAACCAGTACCGTGAGGGAAAGGCGAAAAAGAACCCCGGCGAGGGGAGTGAAAAAGAACCTGAAACCGTGTACGTACAAGCAGTAGGAGCCCCACCACTAAGCTAGTGGTGAACTCACTAGCGATTCTTTTTGCATGATAATGTGCGGTAGACGGAGCGAATGCGACGTTCAACCAACAAAAATCAAGCAGAGGAGGCTTAGTGGTGGGGTGACTGCGTACCTTTTGTATAATGGGTCAGCGACTTATATTCTGTAGCAAGGTTAACCGTATAGGGGAGCCGTAGGGAAACCGAGTCTTAACTGGGCGAATGAGTTGCAGGGTATAGACCCGAAACCCGGTGATTCATCCATGGGCAGGTTGAAGGTTGGGTAACACTAACTGGAGGACCGAACCGACTAATGTTGAAAAATTAGCGGATGACTTGTGGATGGGGGTGAAAGGCCAATCAAACCGGGAGATAGCTGGTTCTCCCCGAAAGCTATTTAGGTAGCGCCTCGTGAACTCATCTTCGGGGGTAGAGCACTGTTTCGACTAGGGGGTCATCCCGACTTACCAACTCGATGCAAACTGCGAATACCGAAGAATGTTATCACGGGAGACACACGGCGGGTGCTAACGTCCGTCGTGAAGAGGGAAACAACCCAGACCGCCAGCTAAGGTCCCAAAGTCATGGTTAAGTGGGAAACGAAGTGGGAAGGCTCAGACAGCCAGGATGTTGGCTTAGAAGCAGCCATCATTTAAAGAAAGCGTAATAGCTCACTGGTCGAGTCGGCCCGCGCGGAAGATGTAACGGGGCTAAACCATGCACCGAAGCTGCGGCAGCGACACTTATGTGTTGTTGGGTAGGGGAGCGTTCTGTAAGCCTGCGAAGGTGTGCTGTGAGGCATGCTGGAGGTATCAGAAGTGCGAATGCTGACATAAGTAACGATAATGCGGGTGAAAAAAACCCGCACGCCGGAAGACCAAGGGTTCCTGTCCAACGTTAATCGGGGCAGGGTGAGTCGACCCCTAAGGCGAGGCTGAAAAAGCGTAGTCGATGGGAAACGGGTTAATATTCCCGTACTGGTGGTAACTGCGATGGGGGAACGGAGAAGGCTAGGTTGTCCGGGCGACGGTCGTCCCGGTTCAAGCATGTAGGCAGAGTGATTAGGCAAATCCGGTCACTTAATGCTGAGGTGTGATGACGAACCACTAAGGTGGTGAAGCAATTGATGCCCTGCTTCCAGGAAAAGCCTCTAAGCTTCAGGTTACCAACAATCGTACCCCAAACCGACACAGGTGGTCAGGTAGAGAATACTCAGGCGCTTGAGAGAACTCGGGTGAAGGAACTAGGCAAAAATGGTGCCGTAACTTCGGGAGAAGGCACGCTGGCGGTAAGTGAAGTCCCTTGCGGACGGAGCCGAAGCCAGTCGAAGATACCAGCTGGCTGCAACTGTTTATTAAAAACACAGCACTGTGCAAACACGAAAGTGGACGTATACGGTGTGACGCCTGCCCGGTGCTGGAAGGTTAATTGATGGGGTTATCCTTAGGGAGAAGCTCTTGATCGAAGCCCCAGTAAACGGCGGCCGTAACTATAACGGTCCTAAGGTAGCGAAATTCCTTGTCGGGTAAGTTCCGACCTGCACGAATGGCGTAATGATGGCCAGGCTGTCTCCACCCGAGACTCAGTGAAATTGAACTCGCTGTGAAGATGCAGTGTACCCGCGGCAAGACGGAAAGACCCCGTGAACCTTTACTATAGCTTGACACTGAACATTGAGCCTTGATGTGTAGGATAGGTGGGAGACTATGAAGTGTGGACGCCAGTCTGCATGGAGTCAACCTTGAAATACCACCCTTTAACGTTTGATGTTCTAACCTAGGTCCATAATCTGGATCGGGGACCGTGTCTGGTGGGTAGTTTGACTGGGGCGGTCTCCTCCTAAAGAGTAACGGAGGAGCACGAAGGTTGGCTAAGCATGGTCGGACATCATGCGGTTAGTGCAAAGGCATAAGCCAGCTTGACTGTGAGAGTGACGGCTCGAGCAGGTACGAAAGTAGGTCTTAGTGATCCGGTGGTTCTGAATGGAAGGGCCATCGCTCAACGGATAAAAAGGTACTCCGGGGATAACAGGCTGATACCGCCCAAGAGTTCATATCGACGGCGGTGTTTGGCACCTCGATGTCGGCTCATCACATCCTGGGGCTGAAGTAGGTCCCAAGGGTATGGCTGTTCGCCATTTAAAGTGGTACGCGAGCTGGGTTTAGAACGTCGTGAGACAGTTCGGTCCCTATCTCGCCGTGGGCGTTGGAAGATTGAGAGGGGTTGCTCCTAGTACGAGAGGACCGGAGTGAACGCACCACTGGTGTTCGGGTTGTCATGCCAATGGCATTGCCCGGTAGCTAAGTGCGGAAGAGATAACCGCTGAAAGCATCTAAGCGGGAAACTTGCCTCGAGATGAGTCTTCCCTGTCACCTTGAGTGACCTAAAGGAACGTTTAAGACTAAGACGTTGATAGGCTGGGTGTGTAAGCGTAGCGATACGTTGAGCTAACCAGTACTAATGAACCGTGAGGCTTAACCTGACAACACCGAAGGTGTTTTGTCTGAGAGACAAACAGTAGATGAAGTAAGCTTGTTTAAGATTGATATTGCTGGCGACTGACCGAAAGGAAAGAAGCGGGTAATAAAACAGAATTTGCTTGGCGGCCATAGCGCAGCGGACCCACCTGAAACCATGCCGAACTCAGAAGTGAAACGTTGTAGCGCCGATGGTAGTGTGGGGCCTCCCCATGTGAGAGTAGGGAACTGCCAGGCATTAAATAAGACGAGAAAGCCAACCCAATGGGTTGGCTTTTTTGCGTTTGGGGTTTTAGTGCATTTTAAATACTATGCTAAATCCTAAATCCTAAATCCTAAATCCTAAATCCTAAATCCTAAATACAAAAATGCCCTAATTTAGGGCATTTTTTATGATCTTTTAGCAAAAATTATGACGAGAAAACGCAGCAAGGACTGTTCTTTCTGAAATTTCTAAATAGTCCTCCATGGCTGTTGCTGCTTCTTGGGCTTTTCCATCCATCAAAAGTGTCAAAATCTGTTCATTTTTCTCAATATACGGTGCATGTAATAATTGAGGATCGTTTAATAAACCGAAGGCTAAACGCAATTCTGCTAAAATAAGCTGGTATTGTTTAAATAATCTAGGACTATCTGAAAGCTCAACAATTGCTGTGTGAAAATGCATATTACAGGTTCCTACACCGCTCCAATCTTGTTGTTCTTGAAAGACTTTTGCTTGATTAACACTATCTTGCATTTTAACAATAGCTGGATGCATAGGATAAGAATGTCGTAGAGCATCACATTCAATTAATCGTCTTACACGATAAATATCCATGATACTTGCCATATCCGGTACAGAAACAAAAACACCACGATTAGGTTTATAAGTTAAAAGCCCTTCTTGGGTAAGAACGCGAAAAACCTCTCTTAAAGTATTACGCGATATCTCTAGCGTTTCACTTAATGCCGTTTCTGACAATCTTTCACCAGGAGGTAATTCTCCAATAGTGATTTTTTGCCGAATAACATTTGCGACTTTTTGAGAAAGAATTTGTGGAGATGTTTTTTTCTGCATTATCTTCTGCTATTAGCTTAATAGAAGTGCCTATTCTATCAGTGTGTTTTGTAATATATAACCTCTATTATGTCACTCTGTCGTACTTCTCACTGTATCGAGTATGACTTTCTGTTTATTTCCATTAAAAAAACTTAATTTTTTATCACGATATTCTTGTGATTAAATTTATTCACCCTTCGAACTCACGCACCATTTTTGTGCATTTAATCTTTTTATGCTTCATTTAGGTGCACATTGATGACTCATTAATTAATAATAATTGTCATTAAAATGTTAAAAATGCGATCTTCACTGCACTTTTATCACCCCATATTTAAATCTATTTGCTTATTTATTCATCTATTATTATTAATTGTTCAACAATCTAATATCAGGTGATTAACAATTACGTATTCATGCTCAACAATGGCATGCTAATTGCCTTAGTAATAATAATTAAAATAATGATGATAAGGGGGTAGCTCATGGCTACACAAGATTCTGCAAACACAACATCAAGTTCGTTTATAAAAAATAGACGTTCTTCATTGGTAGCTGCCATTTTTTTAATGGCGACATCAGCTATTGGTCCGGGTTTTATTACTCAAACTGCAACCTTTACTGCCACTATGGGGGCGGCATTTGCATTTGGTATTTTGGCATCAATCATCATCGATTATGTTGTTCAGCAAAGTATTTGGCGAGTAATCACGGTTACTAATATGCGAGCTTCAGACATTGCTAACAAAGCAATACCTGGTAGTGGCTACTTACTTGCGGTATTAGTTATTTTTGGCGGTTTAGTGTTTAACGTAGGTAACATTGCGGGTGCTGGTTTAGGGCTTAATGCAATGGTAGGTCTTGATCCTAAATGGGGTGGGATCTTAAGTGCTTTACTTGCGATCTATATTTTCTCATCACGCAAAGCCAGTAACTTTATCGATCGTATGATTATCGTTCTAGGTATTGTCATGATCCTACTGACTGTTTTTGTGATGTTTGCCTCTAATCCTCCAGTAGGTGAAGCATTAAGACAAACTGTTTTACCTGATGCGATTAACTTCGCAACGATCACTACCATTGTCGGTGGTACTGTGGGTGGTTATATCTGTTATGCTGGTGCTCACCGTCTTCTCGATAAAGGAACAACGGGTATTGAGAATATTGATGCTGTATCAAGCGCTGCAACCAAAGGAATTTTAGTGGTTGGATTAATGCGTTATATCCTTTTTCTGGCCATTTTAGGTGTGGTTGCTAGTGGCGTAACATTAGATATTTCTAGCCATGCGGCTAACCCTGCTTCTCAAGCATTTCAGCATGCAGCGGGTTTAACTGGGTTACGTATCTTCGGTCTTATTTTGTGGGCAGCTGCATTAACGAGTGTGATTGGTGCCGCTTATACCTCAATGTCATTTATCACTGTATTTAAAAAAGGTATTACTGAGCGTCAACGTAATATCGCAACGATTATTTTCATCGCTATTTCACTCGCTATTTATATGGTTATGGGAACTGCGCCGGCCGCATTATTAGTCTTTGCCGGTGGTTTCAATGGACTGATTTTACCTATTGGTATGACACTATTTATTTTTGTTGCATGGCGTCGCCAAGATCTCATGAATGGTTATAAATATCCAGCATGGTTGCTGTGGTCAGGTATTTTGGTCTGTGCGCTGACTTGGTATATGGGCATTATGTCCGTGGGTGCTATTTTCAACTACCTCAACATTGCTTAAGAGAACAATCATGATGATAAAAGCAGTCGATTTAAACAGTGATTTAGGTGAGAGCTTCGGTCAATGGACAATGGGCAATGATGATGCGGTACTTGAAATTGTCAGTAGCGCTAATATCGCTTGCGGTTTTCATGCAGGTTCACCGGATGGAATTTTAAAAACATTAAAAGCGGCGAAACAGCATAATGTCGCGATAGGTGCGCATGTTGCTTATCCTGACTTAGTCGGTTTTGGTCGTCGTAATATGGATATCGCCAGTGATGAATTAACCGCAGATGTGATTTATCAAATAGGTGCTTTGCAAGGATTGGCTAAAGCCGCGGGTTTAAGTGTGACCTACGTTAAGCCTCATGGTGCGCTTTATAACACAATTGCTCATGATAAACGTCAAGCACTTGCTGTTATTGAGGCGATACTTGCTGTAGATCCCCAACTGACATTAGTTGCTTTAGCGGGATCACCTTTGATTACACTTGCTAAAGAAAAAGGCCTTCGAGTAATCGCAGAAGCTTTTGCAGACAGAGCTTATCATGCTGATGGTACGTTAGTTTCCCGTAAAAAAGAGGGAGCTGTTTTACATGATCCTGAACGTGTTGCTCAACGCATGTTACGGCTTGTGCAAGAAGGTGGTGTTGAGTCCATAGAAGGCGTTTTTACTGCGATACAAGCTGATTCTATTTGCGTTCATGGTGATAGTCCAGATGCCGTGGCTCTTGCTAAAAGTGTAAAAGAAATTTTGGTTAATCATGGTATTAGCATTAAACCTTTTGCACCTCTACTACTTAAAAATGAGGTGTAAAAATGACTCATTTAATGCAAGCGACTGCGGATGCAATTGCCAAAGCACAAGAAGCTCGATTGGCTATTCGCAATGGTTTAGCCATACCAACAGCAGGTATGGCTAAAGGCATGACACAAGCTAATATGATTAGCTTACCTCGTGATTGGGCATTTGATTTTCTGCTCTACGCTCAACGTAACCCGAAAAGTTGTCCGATATTAGATGTTTGTGAATCAGGTAGTTATCGTACTGTTTTAGCGAAAGATGCCGATCTGCGTACTGACATTCCTCTTTACCGTGTTTGGGAAAATGGCAAATTAGCGGATGAAATTACGGATGCTACTGAAATTTGGGCACAACATCCCGATCTTGTTACGTTTCTTATTGGTTGTAGTTTTACTTTCGAAACACCCATGTTAGAAGCGGGTATTGAAATTCGTCATATCACAGATAACTGCAATGTACCGATGTATAAAACGAATCGCTTGTGTCGCCCAGCAGGGCGATTAGAAGGTGAATTAGTGGTTTCAATGCGGCCTGTTCCTGCTGACAGAGTCGCTGATGCAGTGATGATCAGTGGTCGTTTCCCTTCTGTACATGGTGCTCCCGTACATATTGGCTCGCCCGACGCTTTGGGTATTAAAGATATTATGTCACCAGATTTTGGTTCACCAGTGAGAATTGAAGAAGGCGAGATCCCCGTCTTTTGGGCTTGTGGTGTGACTCCACAAGCAGCAGTGATGCATTCAGGTGTTCCTTTCGCACTTAGCCATGCACCGGGGCATATGTTTATTACTGATGTGCCTGATGCAGCTTATCACGTATAAGGGAGGAAGATACTTTGCGCTTTTTACCCGTTAACTTATCCCATTTACTTGTTGAGCTTTCCTCTTTAAAAGAGACGCTCGCATTCTATGAATCCGTTAAACAAGCGGATATTGCTGCTATTCAAGACATTGTACCTGCGGCGAAAACACTCTTAATTCACTATACACCGTGGCTAATCACGGCTGAAGAACTTGTATTTCAACTTCGACAATTAGAAGTCAAAGCGGTATCAGCACGTCAAACACAATCATTAACGATCCCTGTTCATTATCAAGGTGAGGATCTTAATGAGGTCGCTGAATTATTAGGGATCACGACCAGTGAAGTGATCAGCAGACATACAGAACAAACCTATCAAGTCGCATTCACTGGTTTCGCTCCGGGTTTTGCTTATTTGATTGCTGATGAAACTCAGCTTTATGTGCCTCGTCGTAAAACTCCTCGTACACGTATTCCTGCTGGATCGGTCGGATTAGCTGGCGAGTTTAGTGGCGTTTATCCACAACAAAGCCCTGGAGGTTGGCAACTTATTGGTACCACAGAAATAAAGATGTGGGATCTCTCTCGTGAACAACCCGCTTTTTTATTACCGGGAAATGAGGTGCATTTTGTTGATGCACAAAAATCGCCGATAACCGTTTCACTACCGGAGAAAAAAGCCGTAGTCGCTTCCTCGCTCTCATTAAATGATAAAGGGCTATATGTTATTTCAGCAGGGCTACAAACTTTATTTCAAGATGAAGGGCGTATTGGTGCTGCATCAATGGGAGTATCTGCTTCAGGCGCACTTGATAAACCCGCTTTACATGCGGCCAATCGTTTAGTGGGTAATCCTGCAACCTTTGTTGCACTTGAGATAACCCAAGGTGGACTGACACTTAAAGCGCGACAAAATTGTGTGATCGCTTTAACAGGGGCGGATTGTTCCATTACGCTAAAACATGAGTCGGGTGAGAATGAATTCTTATTTGGTTATCAACCTATTGATGTTCGCTGTGGCGATGAAATTACTTTAGGTATGCCAAAAACCGGTGTACGTAGCTATCTTGCCGTGAGAGGAGGGTTTGAATTACCAAAGGTGTTAGGGAGTTATGCATTTGATACCTTGGCACAAATTGGACCTAATGCTTTGCAAGAAGGCGATGTACTTCATTTAAATAATGAAAGTACCTCATGCGGTATTCTTGCTGATGAACTGCCGATATCAACACTGCCAAAACAAGGTGATATCGTCACGCTTGATGTTGTTTTAGGTCCCCGCACTGATTGGTTTACCACTGAAGCTATAAAGACATTAACCTCTCAATTATGGCAGGTGACACCACAATCTAACCGTATTGGGTTGCGTTTACTGGGCGAAACCCCTCTTGCACGAGAGCAACAACAAGAATTATCGAGTGAAGGCACTTGCATCGGTGCAATACAAGTTCCGATTAATGGGCAACCTGTTTTGTTTCTTAACGATCACCCATTAACAGGAGGATATCCTGTTATCGGTGCCGTTGCTGAATATCACTTACCACTTGCAGGGCAGATCCCTGTTAACGCTAAAATTCGTTTTAATCCAATCACCGAATTTCAAGAATATTGATAGGAGAATGCCACTCATGACAACAACTAACCAAAAACAACGAGTGAAGCATAGAGTACTTATTGCAAACCGAGGTGAAATCGCAGTTCGTATTATTCGTGCTTGTCAGGATCATGGGGCGACTTCAATTGCCATTTACGCCAATGATGATATTGATGCACTACACGTTCGTCTTGCTGATGAAGCTTATGGACTCAATGGTAATTTGCCGAAAGAAAGCTATCTAGATATTAATAAAATCATTGATATCGCCCATAAAGCTAATGCCACAATGATCCATCCTGGCTACGGTTTTCTTTCTGAGCGAGCTGATTTTGCAAAAGCGGTACAAGACGCAGGATTTATTTGGATCGGCCCTAACCCAGAAACGATAGAAGTGCTTGGTGATAAAGTGAAAGCGCGTAAAATTGCACAATCTGTTGGTGCTCCTCTTGTAAATGGTACGGCTGATCCCGTTAATGATGCCAAAGAGGTTCTCGATTTTGCTAAACAGAATGGTCTACCTGTTGCCATTAAAGCCGCTTTTGGTGGTGGTGGACGAGGTTTGAAGATCGCGCATAAAATGGAAGAAATTGAAGAGCTTTACCATTCTGCTGTACGAGAAGCTGTAACTGCATTTGGTCGTGGTGAATGTTATGTTGAGCAATTCCTAGATAAACCTCGCCATATCGAAGCACAAATTATCGCAGACAAACTGGGCAATGTTGTTGTTGTCGGAACACGAGATTGTTCGTTACAGAGACGTAATCAAAAGCTTATTGAAGAAGCGCCAGCCCCTTATTTGACAGACGAACAACGTGAACGTATCCACCAGTCAGCTAAAGATATTTGTGCTAAAGCGGGTTATGTGGGTGCAGGTACAGTTGAGTTTTTATTAAGTGCAAATGGTACTATCTCATTTTTAGAAGTGAATACACGCTTACAAGTAGAGCATCCTGTTACCGAAGAAACAGCAGGTATTGATTTAGTGATCGAGCAGTTACGTATTGCTGAAGGTTTACCGCTAAGTATTGATAAAACACCTGTTCCACGTGGTCACTCTTTTGAATTTAGGATCAATGCAGAAGATCCCGCGAAAGGCTTTTTACCTACACCGGGTTTAATTACGCATTTTTCTCAGCCTTCAGGCCCAGGTGTTCGTGTAGATAGTGGTGTTACTGAAAATAATCAGGTTTCACGCCAATTCGATTCTATGATGGCAAAATTGATCGTGACAGGTGCAACTCGTGAACAAGCCATTGCTCGGGCTCGTCGAGCACTATCTGAATTTAAAATTGAAGGAGTAGCAAGCGTATTGCCTTTCCATTGCGAAATGATGGAGCATGCCGATTTTACTGAAGATTTTAAAGTGCATACCCGTTGGATTGAAACAGATTTTCAGGCAAAAAACACCCATTTCCCTCGTAGCACACCTGCAAAAAATGAAGAGCTTGTTCGTACTTTTATTGAAATTGATGGCCGTCGTCATGAACTCGCTTTACCTGCTCAATTACTATCGTTCTCTGCGGTAATACCAACAGCAATTAATGCCTGTCATGAGAAAGAAGAAAATGAAAAGGCCGTCACTGCACCTATCTCTGGTGTATTACATAGCTGGATCTTAGCTGATGGCGACAAAGTTAAAGAGGGTGATGTTATTGCCATTATGGAAGCGATGAAAATGGAAGTTCAGGTAATCGCTTCTTGTGATGGTGTACTACTGCAAAAAGCGAAAACAGGTGACTATTTTTCAGCAGAAACGGTCTTAGCTGAAATAAATTAAGAGTATTAAGAATTAATACATTGATTAATAATGATAATATCTATTATTAATATCGGCCCTTTAATATGAGGTAGTTTCATATTAAGGGGCTTTTTTATAATAATTTTATTTATATTCCTATTTGTTATATCTAATTCCTTTTGGTTATAAGTTATTTTGCCTATAATCGAAGCTTGTTAAATTTTAACCAACAAGGAAATAAGATGTTGCTTGTAACACAACTACTTATCGGTGCTGTAATCGGGTTAGTTATTACAACGACTGGTGTAGGTGGTGGTGTTATTCTATTACCTGTTCTTATTTATCTTTTTGGTATGAATGCATTAGCTGCGGTTGCGACAGCCAATTTACTCTCGATGCTAATGAAGCTCTCATCTTCTTATATTCATTTTCGGCTAGGTAATATTCCATTAAAACCCGCACTATTAATCTTAGGGATAATGTTTCCGGCAACATTTTTAGCGAGTTATGGTGTGACATGGTTGGGATCACAACCTCAATATTACGATCGTGTTGAATCAGCGATTAATATTTTAATGATCGTTGCTATCGTATTTTCATTGATCTTATTTTTACAGCGAATGGTAAGAAGATCAGCAATTTCAGATCCTCTAATTACTTTACCACCGCCTTCAACAGTGACTTTTTCTTCCTTATTTGTACCGGGAGTGAGTGCCGGGTTTGTGCTTGGTGCAACAGGTGTCGGAGGGGGATTAGTGGTGTTACCGGTATTAATGCGTTTTGCCCAAATGGGTATTAAAGAGGCAATAGGCACTTCTATTTTTATTACCACGATCCTTTCTGGTGGCTCTGCTATTGCTTATAGCGCTGGTGGTTATACCGATGTTCACACAGCACTTATTCTCTGCTTAGGTTCATTACTCTCCATCCCCTTAGCTCGCTATTTACTTGTGTATTTATCAGAGCGTTTTTTCCAATATTTAACTCTGTCTTTTATTCTGATCAGCATCATTATGATGAGTTGGAAATTAATAAATTAACTTAATGTAATATCGAGTGAGTCAATCTTTCTCTTACTACCTTTAGTTAGACTAAACTTATTCTATCATCATTAGATTAACTACTAAGAGTAAGTACAACGATATGAATATTAAAACAGATGATGAGTTTTTAGTTTATATGGCGCTGGGTGAAGAGAGCTATATGAAAGAGTATTACCGTGTGATTGAAATTGACTCAACGCTTTCTCAAGTGACGGGTAAATTGTTAAGAAGAACAACGGCTGATGACAAAAATATTGGATTAGGTCGTTGCGAGTTAGAAGGTGGCATTGAGCAATTTGCGTTAGAAGATATCTATCCTGTTAAAGAGTGATCCGTTATTAGGATCACTCTCCTTACTTAATTTGTTGCTTAGGCAGCGGGTGCATTCTCAGGTAATGCAGATTTTGGTAAGCCAAAAATTTTGTCAAATACCCAGTTATAAACGAAGGTATAACAAGGGATGATGATGATTAGTGCAAAGTCCATCACTAACGCTTGCCACAATGAAACATTAAGCCACCATGCAATCAGTGGAATTAAATAGAGTACCAGTGTTAGCTGAAATCCAATTGCATGTACTAGGCGGCGTCTAAACGTTCGAATTCTTGAAACTTGTCGGCTTTCCCAAAACTCAAATATGCAGTTATAAATAAAATTCCAACTCACCGCGATTGTTGTGATCACCAGAGCTAATGGACCTGTTACTGCTGTTGAACTATCAGCCAAAAGTGCAAGCCCGACTGATGAAATAACCCAGCCAAAAATTTCATAAGCTGTCACGTAGACAATTTTTCGTTTGATACCTTGCATTGTGCTCTCTTTTTCTGTGGATCTGTGTCGTTAAGCATCGTAAGATAAATCAGCAAGAATGATAGAAAAAGTTAGCTAGTATCAATTTGACTGAAACATCAGGAGTGAACATGCAGTTCTCAAGTGAACATATTGCGATATTTTTAGCAGTGATGGATAAGGGATCTTTCTCTGCGGCTGCACGTTCATTAAAACGCGTTCCATCAGCAGTCAGCATGGCGATTGCTAATATGGAAGCTGAATTAGGTTATGCACTTTTTGAGCGTTCATCACGGGAGCCTCAGCCAACTGAAAAAGCCAAAGCACTTGAACCTCATGCCAGAATGATCGCAGAGCAATTAAAATTATTACAAGTGCATGCACAAGAGCTTTCGATGGATCTCGAAAGTGTCTTAAATATTGGTGTTGCGGCTGATATTAATCCTGATTATCTATTACCTGCGTTATCAGAATTAACGCAACGTTATCCATTACTTAATGTGAATGTGATAACCGCTGCACAAGATGACATTATTGAGATGTTACATGCACATAAAATTCAATTGAGCCTAGTTTATGGCGGCTTGTATGTGAATGGTGATGAGCAGTTTCAATATCTTGGCTCTGAGTCATTGGTTGCAACAATATCAGCAAGCCATATTGCATTAGCGCACCCTGCAAGTGTGTTTATTGAGGATCTTGTAAATGTTCGCCAAATTATGATCGCAAGTCACACCAAAGAGTTAAGAGATGAGCGCTCATTAGTGGCGACGAATTATTGGCAAACAGATAGCTTTCAAATGGCATTAGGTATGGTTGAAGCAGGAATGGGATGGGGTAATTTACCGTATTCGCTGATTTATACCCAATTGCAAAAAGGCAAATTAAAACAGCTTCAGTTTAAGAATACGAAAAATGAGTTACGACTGCCTATTCATGCGATGTGGCTAAAAGGGGAGTCGTTACAGAAAGGGGCGAAAGAGTTAGTTGAGCTGATGAGTACCCACCAGCCCATCGTACCTAACTTTAATTAATCGACACGTTGTTGATGAACCCAAACAGCAACTTCAACACGAGATTTTAGCTTCATTTTTTTCAGTAGATGTTTTACATGCACTTTGACCGTACTTTCTGTGATATCAAGCTTACGAGCGATCATTTTATTTGATAGCCCTTGTGCTATCAGTTTTAAAATATCGCGTTCACGTGGGGTGAGTTGTTCAATATCACGCTCACCTTCAGAGCGATCTTCACGTAATGATTCGGCTAAAATAGGGGTTAACGCAGGGCTGACGACCATTTTTCCGGCAGCTGCCTGTTTTAGAGCCGCCAGTAATTCTTCAGGCTCCATATCTTTCAGAAGATAACCATCTGCACCACGTTTTAACGCTGTGACTAAGTCATCACTATAATTTGATACACTAAAAACAACGATCCGACCTGATAACGACTTTAATCGCAGTTGATCGAGCGTTTCAAAACCATTCATGCCTGGCATATTTAGATCCAGCAGAATTAAATCAGGATCTAATTCTTCAGCTAACTTCACACCTTGAATACCATCTCCCGCTTCCCCAACGACAGTTAGTGTTGTATCAAGACTTAAAAGTTGTTTTACACCATTGCGTAGCATCGGGTGATCATCAATGAGTAAAATTGTCGCTTTTTCTGTGGGGGATCCCATATTATTCATTACGACTTGCTCCAATTTAGACAGGGTCTTTATGAGTAGTTATTAATGGAAATTTAACAAACACTTGAGTACCGCCCTGTTCGCGTACTTTTATAGTATAAGAACCATTTAAGCTATTTGCGCGTTCACGCATAATAATAAGGCCATAATGATTTAATTTTTCAGGATTAGGACTAATTCCTTCACCATTATCATTAATTTTTAGTTCGACCATGCCATTATTTAGAGATAAAGAGACTTCAGCCCAATTGGCATTGGCATGTTGCAAAATATTATTTAAGGCTTCACGGACGATTTGAACAACGTGAATACTTTGGTGCGAGTTCACACATTTTGCGGGCAATTGATAGTCAAAATTAATAGGAAAACCAAGGCGCTGATTAAATTCAGTCAGTGTACCTTCCAAGGCTGCAAGCAATCCCGGTTCAGTGAGTTTTAAGCGAAATGTGGTTAACAATTCTCTTAATTGGCGATAAGCCACATTAAGCTCTTCTCGCATCTCTTTTAGTAGCTTTTGGCAATTGTCCGGTAAGGTTTCTGACTGCATCTGCAAATAGCTAACTTGCATTTTTAAACAAGAAAGCGATTGAGCAATAGAGTCATGTAATTCGCGTGCGATTGCTGAACGCTCATCCATTAACAAAAGCTGCTGCTGTTGCTCGTTTTGCTGTTCCATTGCCAGCATTGCTGAGATCTGTTTTGTCAGTAATAGCATTAAATTATTCTGTTCGTCCGTCAGGGCGGTGTGTTCAGGTAATTGCATAACAAATAATCCATAGCGATGGATTTGATCTGCTAGTTCCCAATGCAATAGTTCACTGCGTAGTGGAACGGTGGCTGAAGCGGTTTCATCACAGCGTTCACATTGTAGATCTGGGCAATGTTCAGGGCGTGGTTGAGGTTCTAAACTGATCTCATTAAAGAGTGTGTGATGATTATCTTCATATAACCGTATCTGTAAATAAGCATCAGGAATGATTTGTTGAAGCTCAAATAATATCTGTTTTAATCGGGCACAAAGTGGCGCAGGAGAGTGTAATTGTTGGCTAGAGTGATAGAGATAAGAGAGTACTTTATTTTTTTGTTGTAAGTCGTGTGTTTTTTCAATCACTCTTTTTTCTAATTCGCTATACAGCGTAGAGAGCTCTTCTGACATGGTATTAAGTGCAATACCCAATGTGGCAATTTCATCATGGTGTGTACGCTGGTGGAAACGGGCTGAAAAATTACCATGACCAATCGAATTTGCCATCGCCATAAGTTGTTGCCAAGGGTGCAATAAACGGCGGCGGAAATGCCAAACAGAGCCAAACAGCAATAGCAGTGTAAGCGCTGTGAAAATAAGCTGGGTATAAGCCACCAGCCTGATTTTTTGCTCTGTAAGTTGATCGATACTTAATACTAATTTATCTAACTGTGAAACAAAAAAGGCAACCTCTTGTTTGGCTTCATCGCGTTGTTGCGCATAAAGCAAGGTTGGCTTTAGGGTATCTTTCCAGTAAGTATTTAATTGAGCATATTGTGATTGTAGCGATCCATTGCTTAGGACTTGACGTAACTCACCACTGTCTAAGTCGGTTTCTAACTCGTGAAGATAATAACGATGTTGCTCATCTAGAGGTAAAGCAGATAGCAAGCGATAGCTTTGCATCCGTAGCGATCCAGATTTATTAATCGCATGAGCATTACCTTGTACACTCAAAATAATATGGTTAGAAATCGCCATCCCCACCACACCCAATAGAGTGAAAAGTAACATTAATATCGCTATCTGATTAATAATTGAAAAACGGTAGTGCCATTGGATTTTATGTGTACTCATCGTTATTTTTCCAAATTTATTCTGGCGCTATATTGCCTTAAAAAGGCATCAAATGTCATATACCACTAAAGTGTTACCTCTAAATATCTGATGGGGGTAATTTCACTTCTAAATTATAGTGTTTTTAATTTAACTTATTAATTTAAAATAAAAAATTAAGGATAATCCTATTAATACTTAGGTGTAAATAACGACTTTAGCTTAAAAATCAAACAAATCTTTGCTTGATACAGATCATGACTAATTAACAATTCTAATCGTACAAAGGTGCCAATCTAACCGTTAATCGAGGTTGTTATGGCACTCACTCAACACCCAGAAAAAATGAGAAAAGGGGTGATCGAAGATTGGCATCCTGAAGATAAAGTTTTTTGGGAAAAGACTGGTCAAAAGATCGCTTCACGCAATTTATGGATTTCTGTTCCTTGTTTACTTTTATCGTTCTGTGTATGGATGCTTTTTAGTGCAGTTGCAGTAAATTTGAACAAAGTAGGTTTTAACTTTACCACAGATCAGTTATTTATGCTGACTGCACTGCCTTCAGTCTCTGGTGCTATTTTACGCGTTCCTTATTCTTTTGTTATTCCTATTTTTGGCGGTCGTCGCTGGACAGCAATTAGTACCGTCTTTCTCATCATTCCTTGTATCTGGCTTGGTTTTGCCGTGCAAGACACCACAACGTCTTACGCAACCTTTATTGTGATTTCATTGCTATGCGGTTTTGCAGGTGCAAACTTTGCTTCCAGTATGGCAAACATCAGCTTTTTCTTCCCTAAAGCACGTCAAGGTGGTGCATTAGGATTAAATGGCGGATTAGGCAATCTGGGTGTCAGTGTTATGCAATTGGTTGCGCCATTAGTGATTGGTGTTGGCGTATTTGCTATGTTTAGTGGCCCCGGTGTTGTTCAGCCTGATGGTTCACGTTTATGGCTAGAAAATGCGGCATGGGTTTGGGTTCCTTTCTTACTTATTCTGACCTTTTCGGCTTGGTTTGGCATGAACGATCTGGCAGCTAACAAAGCCTCTTTAAGCCAGCAATTACCTGTTTTAAAACGTGGTCACCTCTGGTTGTTAAGTATTTTATACCTGTGTTCTTTTGGTTCATTTATCGGTTTTTCAGCGGGTTTTGCGATGTTATCTAAAACCCAATTCCCAGATATCGTCATTCTACATTATGCGTTCTTTGGACCTTTATTAGGTGCTTTAGCTCGCCCTGTAGGTGGTGCTTTATCGGATAAATTTGGTGGTATTAGAGTCACACTGATCAACTTTATCATTATGGCAATTTTCTCTGCTCTGCTTTTCTTAACACTGCCTGTAAATGGCGCTGGTGGCTCATTTATCGCCTTCTTCGGTGTCTTTATGGTGTTGTTTTTAACCGCCGGTTTAGGAAGTGGTTCTACATTCCAAATGATTGCTGTGGTGTTTAGAAAAATCACAGTCGATCGCATGAAAGCACAAGGTGCCTCAGACGAAGTCGCTCAAAAAGAATCAGTAACAGAAAGTGCAGCAGCACTTGGTTTTATCTCTGCTATTGGTGCAATTGGCGGCTTCTTTATTCCTAAAGCCTTCGGTACATCACTGGCTATGACTGGCTCTCCTGCCGGTGCAATGAAAATCTTTGTTCTATTTTATATCGCCTGCGTCTTGATCACTTGGTTGGTCTATGGACGTAAACACAATAAACAATAATGACGAATTATACGCAATGTGAGAGCGCTCGCGCGCATTGGGAGAGTATCTGATGAGTAAGTTTCTCGATAGATTCCGCTATTTTAAGCAGCTTGGTGATACCTTTTCAAAGGATCATGGTCAAGAGCTGAATGTTAACCGCGATTGGGAAGATGGTTACCGTAGTCGTTGGCAACATGACAAAATTGTTCGTTCTACTCACGGTGTAAACTGTACCGGCTCTTGTAGCTGGAAAATTTACGTCAAAAATGGGTTAGTAACTTGGGAAACTCAACAAACGGATTACCCACGTACACGTCCGGATTTACCGGATCATGAACCTCGTGGTTGTCCTCGTGGTGCAAGCTATTCATGGTATTTATATAGCGCGAACCGCGTTAAATACCCAATGGTACGTAAACGCTTAATTAAACTATGGCGCGAAGCAAAGGCACAACATAGCGATCCTGTTGATGCATGGGCTTCTATTGTTAGTTCGCCAGAAAAAACTAAAAGCTATAAGCAAGCGCGTGGGCGTGGTGGTTTTGTTCGCTCTTCATGGTCTGAAGTGAATGAAATCATTGCGGCTTCTAACGTGTTTACTGCCAAAGAGTTTGGTCCTGATCGTATTATTGGTTTCTCGCCAATTCCTGCTATGTCGATGGTCTCATATGCTGCGGGTGCACGTTATTTATCTCTGATTGGTGGCGCATGCTTAAGTTTCTACGATTGGTATTGCGATTTACCACCTGCATCGCCAATGACTTGGGGTGAGCAAACCGACGTTCCTGAATCAGCAGACTGGTATAACTCTTCTTACCTGATTGCATGGGGTTCTAACGTACCGCAAACACGTACTCCAGATGCCCACTTCTTTACAGAAGTTCGTTATAAAGGGACTAAAACCGTTGCGGTAACACCTGATTACGCTGAAATTGCGAAACTCTGTGACCAATGGTTAAATCCAAAACAGGGTACTGATAGCGCAATGGCGATGGCGATGGGACACGTTATTCTTAACGAATTCCACGTTAAGCGCCAAACTGAATACTTTAGTAACTATGTGCGCACTTACACTGATATGCCAATGTTGGTGATGTTAGATAAACATGATTCTGGCAAGTTAGTTGCAGGTCGTATGTTGCGTGCTTCTGATTTAGTGAACAATCTGGATCAAGAGAAAAATCCAGAGTGGAAAACCGTTGCTATTGATGAAAAAACACAGCAATTGGTTGCTCCTCAAGGCTCTATGGGCTTTCGCTGGGAAGGTGCTGCTAAATGGAACCTTGAGCCTAAAGACGGCAAAAGTGGCGAAGATGTCACTTTACAATTAGGTCTTTTAGATAACCACGATGATATTGTTGATGTAGCATTTCCTTACTTTGGTGGCATTAAGAGTGAATACTTTGAAGGTGTTGCTCTTGATGATGTGATTGTTCATAAACTTCCTGCGAAGCGCATTACACTTGCGAACGGCGAAGAGAAATACATCACAACAGTCTATGATTTATTGTTAGCTAACTACGGTGTAGATCGTGGTTTAAATGATGAAAACTGTGCATCAAACTACGATGAAATCAAAGCATACTCACCAGCATGGGCTGAAAAAGTGACAGGCGTAGGTCGCCAAGATATCGCTCGTATTGCACGTGAATTTGCGGATAACGCAGAAAAAACACACGGTCGTTCGATGGTGATTGTGGGAGCCGGTATTAACCACTGGTACCACATGGATATGACTTACCGTGGCATTATCAATATGCTGATTTTCTGTGGTTGCGTCGGTCAAAGTGGTGGTGGCTGGGCACACTATGTTGGACAAGAGAAACTGCGTCCACAAACTGGTTGGTTGCCATTAGCCTTTGGTCTTGACTGGCAACGTCCACCTCGTCATATGAACAGCACGTCATTCTTCTATAACCACTCAAGTCAGTGGCGTTATGAAACCGTATCCCCAACAGAGTTGTTATCACCATTAGCGGATAAATCACGCTTTAGTGGTAGCTTGGTTGATATGAACGTGCGCTCAGAGCGTATGGGGTGGTTACCATCTGCGCCTCAATTAAACTTAAATCCGCTGTCTATTGCGAAAAAAGCCAAAGAGGCAGGCGTTAGTGCCGCTGATTACACCGTTAATGCATTGAAATCAGGTGAAATTCGTTTTGCTTCAGAGCAACCTGATAATCCACAAAACTTCCCACGTAATTTATTTATCTGGCGCTCTAACTTATTAGGTTCGGCGGGTAAAGGACATGAGTATTTACTGAAATACTTGCTGGGAACCGAAAACGGATTACAAGGTAAAGATTTAGGCGAGCAAGGCCAAGTTAAGCCACAAGAAGTGGAATGGCAAGATAAAGGCGGTGAAGGTAAAGTTGATTTAGTGGTGACTTTAGACTTCCGTATGTCAAGCACCTGTCTCTTCTCCGATATCGTTTTACCAACCGCAACATGGTATGAAAAAGACGATATGAATACGTCGGATATGCATCCCTTTATTCACCCATTAACGGCAGCCGTTGATCCTGCTTGGGAGTCTAAAACAGACTGGGAGATCTATAAAGGTATCGCTAAAACCTTCTCTAAATTGTGTGTAGGTCATTTAGGGGTTGAAACTGATTTAGTGACATTACCTATTCAGCATGACTCAGCTGCTGAAATGGCACAGCCTTTTGATGTGAAAGATTGGAAAAAAGGTGAATGTGATCTTATTCCAGGTAAAACAGCACCACACCTTATTCCTGTAGAGCGTGATTATCCAAATACTTATGCTCGCTTTACTTCACTTGGCCCTCTGATGGACAAATTGGGTAATGGTGGTAAAGGGATCAGCTGGAATACACAAGCAGAAGTCGATTTCCTGAAAAAACTTAATCGAGTTCGTCATGATGGTGTGGCAAAAGGACGTCCAGCGATTGAAACGGCGATTGATGCAGCTGAAGTTATCCTTTCTTTAGCACCTGAAACCAACGGTCAAGTGGCTGTAAAAGCGTGGGATGCATTAAGTAAAGTGACAGGACGCGATCACACTCATTTAGCCAAAGTGAAAGAAGACGAGAAAATTCGTTTCCGCGATATCGTTGCTCAACCTCGTAAGATTATCTCAAGCCCAACATGGTCTGGTCTTGAAGATGAGCATGTCTCTTATAACGCCTGTTATACCAACGTTCACGAGATGATCCCTTGGCGTACTTTAAGTGGTCGCCAGCAGTTGTATCAAGATCACGAGTGGATGCGTGCTTATGGTGAAAGCTTAGTGGTCTATCGTCCACCGATTGATACCAAAGCCATTGATGCGGTTAAAGGTAAAAAACCAAATGGTTTCCCTGAAAAGGCACTGAACTTCCTGACTCCTCACCAAAAATGGGGTATTCACTCAACGTATAGCGATAACTTACTCATGTTAACGCTAGGTCGCGGTGGCCCTGTGGTTTGGCTAAGTGAAGATGATGCCAAAGAGATGGGAATTAGCGATAACGATTGGGTTGAAGCATACAACAGTAATGGTGCGTTAACGGCGAGAGCGATTGTCAGCCAACGTATTCCTGATGGCATGATTTACATGTATCACGCACAAGAGCGCCAAATAAATCTCCCTGGCTCTGAAATAACAGGAATGCGTGGTGGTATTCACAACTCTGTGACACGAGTTTGCCCTAAACCAACGCATATGATTGGTGGATACGCTCAATTGGCTTATAGCTTTAACTATTACGGCACTGTGGGCTCTAACCGTGATGAGTTTGTTGTGGTGCGTAAAATGAAACAGATTGATTGGCTTGATGGTGAAGGTGATGCTTATCAACAGACCCTGAATGGACAGGAGAAGGCATAATGAAAATTCGTTCACAAGTCGGTATGGTACTGAACCTCGACAAATGTATCGGTTGCCATACCTGTTCAGTAACCTGTAAAAATGTTTGGACCAGTCGCGAAGGTGTTGAATACGCATGGTTTAATAACGTTGAAACCAAACCGGGTACAGGGTATCCCCAAAATTGGGAAGACCAAGAGAAGTGGAAAGGTGGCTGGATCAAAAATATCAAAGGTAAATTAGTACCAAGAATGGGTAACCGTGTTGGTCTATTATCTAAAATTTTTGCCAACCCTGATGTTCCTGCATTAGACGATTACTATGAGCCTTTTGATTATGACTACGAGCATTTAAAAAATGCCCCAGAAGGCTCGTTACCGACAGCACGCCCTCGTTCTCTGATCACCGGTCAGCGCATGACCAAAATCGAAAAAGGCCCAAACTGGGAAGACGATTTAGGTGGTGAATTTAGTAAACGTGCGGCGGACAAAAACTTCGCCAACATGCAAAAAGAGATGTATGGGCAGTTTGAAAATACATTCATGATGTATTTACCACGCTTATGTGAACATTGCTTAAATCCTGCTTGCGTTGCGACATGCCCAAGTGGTGCGATTTATAAACGTGCTGAAGATGGCATCGTGCTTATCGACCAAGATAAGTGCCGTGGATGGCGCATGTGTTTAACAGGATGTCCATACAAAAAAATCTACTTCAACTGGAAAAGCGGTAAGTCAGAAAAATGTATTTTCTGTTATCCACGAATTGAAGCTGGTCAGCCAACACTGTGCTCAGAAACTTGTGTAGGACGTATTCGTTATCTGGGTGTGATGTTGTATGACGCAGATAAAATCTCACAAGCTGCCAGTGCGGATAATGAAAAAGATTTATACCAAAGCCAGTTAGATATCTTCTTAGATCCGTTCGATCCTGAAGTTATCAAAGCCGCTGAAGAGCAAGGTATTCCGTTAAGTGTGATTGATGCAGCACAACGTTCACCTGTCTATAAAATGGCAGTGGATTGGAAGCTGGCATTACCACTGCACCCTGAATATCGCACCTTACCTATGGTTTGGTATGTGCCACCTTTGTCACCAATTCAATCTGCTGCTGATGCGGGTGTGTTACCGCATACTGGTGTACTGCCTGATGTAGAAAGCTTACGTATTCCTGTTCAGTATTTAGCTAACTTACTGACAGCGGGCGACACGGCACCTGTGTTATTAGCACTAAAACGAATGCTCGCGATGCGTCATTACAAACGTGCTGAAACTGTAGAAGGAAAAACAGACTTAAGTGCATTAGAACAAGTCGGTTTGACCGAAGCGCAAGCACAAGAGATGTATCGTTATCTGGCTATTGCAAATTATGAAGATCGCTTTGTTATTCCATCGAGTCATCGCGAACTCGCAAGAGAAGCTTTCCCTGAACGTAATGGTTGTGGTTTTAGCTTTGGTGACGGTTGTCATGGTAGTGATAGCAAATTTAATTTGTTTAATAGTCATCGTATTGATGCGATTGATATCACATCAAGAACACCTCAGGATGAACGTCGTTCAGAGGAGAAAATATAATGATCTCTCTGAAAGTGATTTCCCATCTCTTAGATTATCCCACACAAGAACTGTGGGATAACCGAGGCGAACTTATCGATGCATTACAGGAAGCCGATGAGCTTCCTGTGACTCAAGTTGCTAAATTAATGGCATTTATTCATACCTTAATGCAACAAGAGTTGTTAGATGCGCAATCCAATTACAGCGAACTGTTTGATAGAGGTCGAGCGCGATCACTGTTGTTATTTGAACACGTTCATGGTGAGTCTCGCGATCGTGGTCAGGCAATGGTTGATCTGCTCAATCAATATCAACAAGCAGGGATCACTTTAAGTAGTCGTGAACTTCCTGACTATTTGCCTACTTACCTTGAGTACTTAACACTTTTACCTATAACCGAGTGTATTGAAGGGCTAAATAATATTGCGCCTATTTTGGCTCTATTAGGTGAACGTTTAAAACAACGAGGCAGTGATTATCACGCTCTCTTTGATGTGTTGCTTTGTCTCTCGCAAAGTGGATTAGAAGCATCACAACTTACCGCTCAAGTAGAAAAAGAGCCTTTAGATGATACACCTGCTGCATTAGATGCTGTGTGGGAAGAAGAACAAGTGACGTTTCTTGGAGAAGGTACGCAGTGTGGTAGTGGCAAGATCAGCCAACATCAGCGTCGTTTTGCACAAGAGACCGCAGTTCAATATCTCAACGTGGAGAATTCGTTGGATACGGGAGCACAAAAATGAATTACATCAATATGTTATTTTTTGATATCTATCCCTATATTGCTGGTGCCGTTTTTATTATCGGTAGCTGGTTACGTTACGACTATGGTCAATATACATGGCGTGCTGGCTCTAGCCAGATGTTAGACAAGAAAAATATGCGCCTTGCCTCCAACTTATTCCATGTGGGGATCCTCGGTATTTTTGCTGGTCACTTTCTGGGGATGTTAACACCACATTGGATGTATGAATCTTTCTTACCGATTGAATATAAGCAAATTATGGCGATGGTCGGTGGTGGTACTTGTGGCGTATTAATGCTGGTAGGAGGCGTAATGCTATTAAAACGCCGTTTAACCAACCCACGAGTTAGAGCCACATCTTCATTTGGTGACATCATGATTTTAACGCTACTGGTTATTCAAGTTGCGTTAGGTCTGCTGACTATTCCATTCTCGGCCCAACATATGGACGGTAGCGAAATGATGAAGCTGGTGGCATGGGCACAATCTATTGTGACATTCCACGGTGGTGCTTCAGCAAACCTTGAAGGTGTTGCATTGGTCTTTAAATTGCACATTTTCTTAGGAATGACAATTTTCTTATTATTCCCATTCTGCCGATTAGTCCATATTTGGAGCGTGCCAATTGAGTATTTAACTCGCCGCTATCAAATTGTGCGTAATCGTCATTAATGAATACCCATCTCCTGATAGTAAGTTAGAGACCTTTTAGTTGCGCTTATCTCACCCCCGCCCGCGGGGGTTTTTTTATCTTTTTTTCCTCTCCCTAAAACATCAACAAAATTTTTGAATAGTTAAAACAATAATCTTTAGATTCATTTAAGAATTATTGCACTTATAATTCTTTTCAACGAAATGAATAAATTTATATAAACAAATAAACAGTTAATTAAATATCGTGATATTTAATTATATTTAAATTTCAAATCGATTATTTATTATTAATAAATACATTGAAATGTGAATTTAAAAGGATCTGAATATTGTCATATAAATTTGGTGCTATTATTTAATTTAGTCTTACCTCTATTATCCTATCGGAGATTATTATGAGCTTTAAATATCATCGTATCGATAAAAATAATGCTGCTGTTCTATTGGTAGACCATCAAGCTGGATTACTTTCTTTAGTCAGAGATATCGAGCCTGATAAATTTAATAATAATGTATTAGCATTAGCTAATGCCGCTAAATACTTTAATTTACCTACCATTTTAACGACTTCTTTTGAAGATGGCCCTAATGGCCCTTTAATGCCTCAACTTGTCGAAATGTTCCCAGATGCTCCTTATATTGCTCGCCCAGGTCAAATCAACGCATGGGATAATGAAGATTTCGTAAAAGCGGTTAAAGCGACGGGTAAAAAACAACTGATTATTGCTGGTATAGTTACTGAAGTGTGTGTCGCATTCCCTGCATTATCAGCACTTGAAGAAGGTTTTGAAGTCTTTGTGGTAACGGATGCTTCAGGTACTTTCAATGCCATTGCTCGTGACTCTGCGTGGGATAGAATGTCAAAAGCAGGGGCACAATTAATTAACTGGTTTGGTTTAGCTTGTGAGTTACACCGTGATTGGCGTAATGATGTTGAAGGATTAGGTGCGCTATTTGCTAACCATATTCCAGACTATCGTAATCTTATGACAAGCTATAATACTTTAACAAAAAAGTAAGCGGTTAATTTAAGTTTTACCTAAAAATAAGGCTTATATTATTTTTCGATAAAGTTAATTTAATAGAAGTTCATATTTATTAAAATAAGTCTTTAATTAAAATGGAATAAAAAATGAAAAGAAAAATATTAAAAAATACTGCTATTGCGATGGCATTAAGTGTGAGTGTTGCACAGGCGGCTGAATATAAAGCAAGTACCGCAGAAGGCCCAATAAAAATAGTTAATTTAAAAACGATGGAAGTACAAGTCCAAGCAAATATGGATAAAGGGGCTTTCAGTTATATTCGTGGTGGTGCTGAAGACGAAAATAATTTACGTTCAAACACGACAGCATTTGATAAGAAATATATTATGCCTCGTTCATTACAAGGCATCGAATTTTCTGACTTAGATTTAAAAACAGAATTTTTGGGTATTAAATTAGATACGCCTATTATTCAGGCACCGATGGCAGCTCAAGGGCTTGCACATCAACAAGGCGAAGTCGCTACAGCAAAAGGTATGGCAAAAGCAGGTTCTATTTTTTCATTAAGTACTTATGGTAATAAAACCATTAAAGAAGTGGCTGATGCTCAACCAGGATATCCGTTCTTCTTTCAGCTCTATATGAGTAAGAATGATGCTTTTAATGAATACATTTTGTCTCAAGCAAAACAGTATGGTGCTAAAGGGATCATTTTAACTGTTGATTCACCTGTCGGTGGTTATCGTGAAGATGATATTAAAAATAGCTTCCAGTTCCCACTAGGTTTTGCCAACTTAGAAGCATTCGCAAAAATTAGCGATGATAAATCTAAGACAGGTAAAGGTGCGGGTATTAGCGAAATTTATGCGCAAGCTAAACAAGCCTTCATACCTGCAGATATTCAGTATGTGAAAAAAATGTCTGGTTTACCTGTGATTGTAAAAGGTATCGAATCACCTGAAGATGCAGATACGGCCATTAAAGCGGGCGCAGATGCTATTTGGGTTTCTAATCATGGTGGTCGTCAATTAGATAGTGCGCCATCAACGATTGATGTATTACCAGCAATAGCAAAAGTGGTAAATAAACGTGTTCCTATCGTTTTTGATAGTGGTGTACGCCGCGGATCACATGTCTTTAAAGCATTAGCCAGTGGTGCTGACGTTGTCGCGGTTGGTCGCCCAATTCTTTATGGATTAAATTTAGGCGGTGCTGAAGGTGTTAATTCAGTTATCCAACATTTAAATAAAGAATTAAAAATTAATATGATGTTAGGTGGAGCGAAAACAGTAAAAGATATTCAAGCCACCCAACTTTATACTGATACCAGTTTCAATCAATAATTAGTTTATTTAAGTTAAGAGTAATAAAAAACCACGCTTAATATTGAGCGTGGTTTTTTGTCTATTTGCTATTGAGAAAACTTAGTTTTGGGTTGATGTCATATCACCAAAACAGAGATTATTTTGATTATTAATGCCACCATCGGGAGATGAATAACCCAAGCAACCTAACATCGAATCAAAAATATTATGATGATAGAACGTGCGCTCTGCATCTTGATTACGTTTTAAGTTATCAAATAATTGCTTATTTTCAGGCTCTGCTAAGTAACTATCTGACATCCAAACTAAGAAAGGCACCTTAAATTGTTCTGGTGGTGCAATTTCTTTTGGTGTGCCATGTAAGCCACCTTTTTCAGAAATGGATTCTCCGTGATCGGAGGTATAAAACACAATGGCTTTTTTATCGCGTAATGTGTCGAGTATGCCATCAATAAAATAGTCGGTATAAAGAATAGAGTTGTCATAAGCATTCACTAACTGCTCTTTAGTACACTCATCATCCACGTTCAAACATTCAGGTTGGTATTTTTTGAATGATTCAGGGTAACGTTGTGAATACATAAAGTGAGAGCCTTTAGTATGTAAAATAACTAGATGATTTCCCCTTGGGCGCTGAGAAACCGCATTCGCCGTTTCAGCAATTAATAAGGTGTCATCAAGTTCTTTACCAAAATTGCTATTTTTGGCTGTCATCATCTCTTTCATTGCGTAGTTATTTAAATCAAGTTTATTGTAAAACCACAACTCACTTTGCATTGAGAACAGTTCTGATGACATGCCTAATTGGCTTAATACTGAGAAAATATTGTTCTCTTTTAATGTCCGTTGATCGTTACTTTCTGTTCCGTTTTCTCGTACAAACATACATTTTAAAGAGAGCTTTGTTGCGGTATCACAAGAAACACCTTTAAAGGCAACGAGGTTTTTCTCTTGGCTTAATAGAGGATTCGTTTGACGTTCATATCCTAGTAATCCCATATGATCCCATCTTGCTGTTTCACCAATAATAAAGACGACATACACATCTTCGTTAGCCTTTGAGGGCTGATAAGTGAAGTGATCGGCAGGATTAAAAATATTCTGACTATTAAACGTATCGTCATACTGTGTTATTGCATATTGGAATAATGGAATAATCCAATTTGTAGGCAAATACGCATAACTTAAACCCCCACTATAACTAGGTAAATCTAAGTTATTCTTGATTTCATAAGCTTTTTGTTTTGAATCGAGTGTTTTCAAATAGCCAAAAACAGCCAGTGCAATGACTAGCATTTTGGCGGTGTTTTTTATCCAGATTTTTTTCTTTTGTTGAGTCGTGAGATTTTTCTCTGGTTTTTTACATAGCCAAATAAGAGCTAATGGCAAAACAGATAAACCAATAATCCAAATAATTACATTTGGGCTAACCAGCTCTTTAGATAAATCTGTATCTGTAGTTAGTGTTGAAATGATAATGCCGTATCCAATGACGACGTCATAAAAAGAAATATAGTAACTAGCGCAAACACTCACGACGAGAATAAAAGAGGCAATTATTTTAAAAAAGAGAGTGCCGAAGAAAGAGAGTAATCGTAATAAGAAGAAGGTAAAGGCAATATTAACAACGATTTCACCTAGGATATATAATGCATCAATGAGGGGGTTGTTTGTATTCTGTGTGCCATATCGGCCAATGTAGACGGAAAAATTAAGAAAAAAACCAAGGTAGACAGCTAAAAAAAGGGCAATGTTTTCTTTCGAAAACCTTAAAAACTTTAATTTTTGCATGTTCAATTATTATCAATTTATAAGGTGTAGAGGTCTTTAAGACCGCGAAGTTGTTTTCAGGTTCAGTATTATGTTCTTTTTTTTATTGAAGTTTAAAAATTTTTTATTTGAATTGCATTAATATCAAAATTATTAATTTTAAATAGTTCTAGTAGATAGGAATATTGATAGAGATATTAGAAGGTTGTCATCATTATGTATGGCAAGACTCCGATAAAGGCAGATAAGAAAGCGTATTTATTATTTTGATCTCACAGATAAAATGAATAAGTACTATTACGTTATAATTGTTAATGTATAACGAATTTTGATAGAAACACAAATCGACATAAATATCGTCATTAGTGTCGAGCACTTCCTATTGTTTTAGTTTTCATTGTTTTCTTGTTCACTCAATGTTTTTTATTTTTCTTTATTTTTCATTATCTTGTGGAAATGTGAAAAAGCGTGCTTATTTGGCACACTCTCTGCATAGATAGAGGAGAGGATCAGGTAATAACCTGAACATTGATGAACACAGGAGCAATGTTGATGAAAAAAGTCATCACGGTCTGTCCGTATTGCGCCTCAGGATGCAAAATCTACCTGAAGGTGGAAAACGGTAAAATCATTGGCGCTGAAGGAGCCAATGGTTTAACAAACCAAGGTGAGCTGTGTCTGAAAGGGTATTATGGATGGGATTTTATCCATGATACTAAGATACTGACTCCACGTCTTAAAACACCAATGATCCGTCGTGAAAGAGGCGGAAAATTAGAATCGGTTTCTTGGGAAGAAGCGATTGAGTTTGCGAGTAGCAAACTTCTTGCGATCAAAGAGAAATACGGTGCTAAATCTATTATGACAACCGGCTCTTCACGAGGCCCGGGTAACGAAGCTAACTTCGTTATGCAGAAATTTGCTCGTGCGGTTATCGGAAATAATAATATAGACTGCTGTGCTCGTGTCTGACACGGCCCTTCGGTTGCAGGTCTGCAGCGTTCGGTCGGTAATGGTGCTATGAGCAACTCAATCGTTGAGATTGAGGATACCAAATGTCTATTTGTCTTCGGTTATAACGCCGCAGACTCGCATCCTATTGTTGCTCGCCGTATTGTTAAGGCGAAAGAAAAGGGTGCCAAAATTATTGTATGTGACCCTCGTTACATCGAAACAGCACGTTTAGCCGATTTACACTTAGGCTTAAAAAATGGCTCTAACATTGCGCTATTAAATGCGATTGCGCATGTGATTATTGAAGAAGGATTGCATGATAAATCCTTTATTGAAAATCACACCGAGCAGTTTGAAGAATATTGTAAATTAGTTGAAAGCTATACACCTGAATCCGTTGAAGAAACAACAGGTTTAAGTGCTCAAATTATTCGTGAAGCTGCACGTATGTACGCAAAAGCAGAAACAGCAACAATTCTTTGGGGAATGGGTGTCACTCAGTTCTACCAAGGCGTTGAAACTGTTCGTTCACTGACTAGCTTGGCATTATTAACTGGTAATTTAGGTAAAAAATACGTCGGTGTTGGCCCTGTTCGTGGTCAAAATAACGTACAAGGTGCGTGTGATATGGGTGCATTACCTAACACACTGCCGGGCTATCAATACGTTACTGATGAAAAAGCGCGTGAGAAATTTGCTAAATTCTGGGGCATTGAATCCATGCCTGATGAAGTGGGCTATGCGTTAAGTGAAGTCCCTCATAATATCGATCATGGTTTATTAAAAGCTCACTATGTAATGGGTGAAGATCCACTGCAAACTGAGCCTGATTTAGCAACAATTCGTAGAACGTTTGAAAAACTGGAACTATTGATAGTACAAGATATCTTTATGACCAAAACGGCGGCGATTGCTGACGTTATTTTCCCTGCAACATCATGGGGTGAACATGAAGGTGTTTATACTGCAGCAGACCGCGGTTTCCAACGTTTCTATAAAGCCGTTGAACCTGTTGGTGATGTAAAAACAGACTGGCAAATTATCAGTCTAATGGCTACAGCAATGGGTTATCCAATGCATTACAACAATACCAAAGAAATTTGGGATGAGTTGCGTGAGCTATGCCCAATTTATTATGGTGCGACTTACGAAAAAATGGCGGACTTGGCATATATTCAATGGCCTTGCCCAACAGAAGATAGCCCAGGTACACAATATCTGTATGAAGGTGGTAAATTTGATACCCCTAACGGTAAAGGTCAATTCTTTACTTGTGATTGGGCGCCACCAATTGACAAACTGTCTGATGAATTCCCAATGGTACTGGCAACAGTCCGTGAAGTTGGGCACTACTCTTGCCGTTCAATGACAGGTAACTGTAAAGCATTGGCAGCATTAGCAGATGAGCCAGGTTATGTTCAGTTAAATACTGAAGATGCCAAACAACTGGGTATTAAAGATCAAGAGTTAGTTTGGATACGCTCTCGTCAAGGTAAAGTGATTACGCGTGCTGCGGTCAGTGATAGACCAAATAAAGGTGCGGTATATATGACTTACCAGTGGTGGATTGGTGCTTGTAACGAACTCGTTGCAGAAAACTTAAGCCCAATCACTAAAACACCTGAGTATAAATATTGTGCAGTATGTGTTGAGCCAATCAAGGAACAGGCTCAGGCAGAACACTATGTGAAAACGGAATATAGCAATATTAAACGTCGTTTAAGAGAAGCCGCCGAGGGCTAATCTGACCTAGTTAGTATTGTTTTTCTGCCTTAAGACCGAGTTTATTAACCTTGTGTTAGTAAGCTCGGTTTTTTTATGATTTTTTATTGTTATCTGGTCTTTTTCTCTTCTGCTTATCGTTAAAAAATCACTTAACTTTTGTCTGAATATTCACCATGAGTTGGCTCACAATAAAAAAAGTAACATGTTACTTTTAACGTAATCCGTTTCTAAATCAAGTGGATAAATTGCTTTTTATTTAATGCCAGCGCAGGATGCTGTTATGGAAATGAGTGTAAGAAAACAACAACGAGATACCGTATGAAAAAACTCATTAATGCCCTACAAGCGTTTGGTAAATCCTTATATGGGCCTGTCTTGATATTGCCGATTGTCGGTTTATATATCGCTTTAGGTAATGTTTTTGGCAATGGCAATCTTGCGGAATATATTCCGTTTTTAAATCACCCGATTATTCAAAGTATTGGGCAATTACTCGCAAAATCATCTGTTGCTATTTTAATCAACCTGGCACTGATCTTTGCTGTGGGTATTCCCGTTGGTTTAGCGAAAAAAGACAAAGGCTACGCCGGTTTAATTGGTTTAATTGGTTTAGTGGTGTTTGTTATTTTCACGAATGCCATGAATATTACGCTAACGCTACAAGGTAAACTGGTTAGCGCAGAAGAGATGCGAGCTGCTGGTCAAGGCATGGTATTAGGTGTCCAAGTCCTAGAAATGGGCGTATTTGCCGGTATTTTAACTGGGGCAATATCAGGGTGGCTTTATAATCGTTATTCAGGTCGTCAGTTTAACGGCATTATGGCTATCTACTCTGGTCACTGCTTTGTCGCCATTATTGCTATTCCATTCACCATTGCACTCGCTGTTTTAATGTGTGAAGTCTGGCCTTTTGCTCAGGCGGGTATTACTAAAATGGCGCTTGTTATTCATGATTCTGGTGCTTTTGGTGCGCTGATTTATGGATTCTTAGAACGTATTCTTATCCCAACAGGATTACATCATTTAGTCTATACCCCATTCTTGTATACCGAATTAGGCGGTGTTGCTGATGTTTGTGGCACAACTTACCAAGGTGCAAGAAATATCTACTTTGCTGAAATGGCGTGCCCGGAAGTTAAACAACTCAGTAGCACTGTGATTTGGGATGCGCGCGGTATTGCTAAAATGTTCGGCTTAACTGCCGCGGCAGCGGCCATGATCTCTGTGGCTAAAAAAGAGAAAAAGCAGATGGCGAAGGCAATTTTAATTCCTGCGGCTGCAACCTCTTTCTTACTTGGTGTAACAGAGCCTCTTGAGTTTTCCTTCCTATTTGTTGCCCCAGTTTTATTTTTAGTTCACGCCGTATTAACCGGTATTGGCATGATGCTGTTCTACCTATTAGGTGTTCATGCGATTGGTGCGAACGGTGTCATTGATTTCATTTTATATAACTTGCCGTTAGGCACTGAAAAATCAAATTGGCCTATGTATATCGTGGTGGGTTTGATTATGTCAGTTCTCTATTTCGTTATCTTTAGAACCTTGATTTTAAAACTCAATCTTAAAACACCGGGTCGTGAAGATGATGATGAAGAAACACGTTTATACAGCAAAGAAGATTACAAGAAAAAGGCAGAAGCCGTCACTGCCTCTGAAGAAACCACTCAAACTATCAATGGGTTAGGCGAAGAGATTATTGAAGGACTCGGTGGACGTGACAATATTGAAGTGGTTGATAATTGTTATACCCGCTTAAGAGTCATTGTTAAAAATGTCGATGCAATTCATGAAGATATCTTGAAAAAAACCGGTGCTAAAGGCGTTGTACGCCACGGTAATAATGTTCAGGTTGTTTATGGATTACATGTGAAAAAAATGCGTGAAGCGGTCGAAGCCGCACTTTAATAGGAGAAAGAAAGATGACTAAATCACCCTTTATCTTAAGTATTGCAGGCGGCGGAAGCACCTATACACCAGGAATAGTAAAAAGCTTAATGGTACGTTTAGAGGATTTCCCACTGAGTGAAATTCGTTTATACGACATCGATCAAGAGCGTCAAGATACCATTGCACCCGTGGTTGAAAAAGTGATCCGTGATCATAGTGATACCATTAAATTTACGGTAACAACGGATGCAAAAATCGCATTTGATGGCGCTCATTTTGTGTTTGCTCAAATGCGTGTGGGTCAATACAAAATGCGTGAGCAGGATGAAAAAATCCCATTACGTTATGGTGTTGTAGGGCAAGAAACCTGTGGACCTGGTGGGCTTGCTTACGGTTTACGCACCATTTTACCTATGGTTGAATTAATTGATTTAGTTGAGGAGTATGCCTCTCCTAAAGCATGGATTGTAAATTATTCAAATCCAGCCGCGATTGTTGCTGAAGGTGTACGTCGTTTACGTCCTAATGCTCGAGTATTGAATATCTGTGATATGCCTGTTGCAGCGATGCGTAATATGGCTGCCGTATTAAACGTCGATCGCCATGATTTAGATGTGGACTATTTTGGTCTAAATCACTTTGGTTGGTTCACTTCTGTGCGCGTAAAAGGCGAAGAAAAACTGCCTGAATTACGTGAACATATCGCTAAATTCGGTCTTTTAACCGAAGATGCAGCTCAAACTGACCCACAACACTCAGATCCATCATGGGTGAAAACATGGCGTCATATTCAGCCATTAATGGAAGCATTCCCTGAATATATTCCAAACCCATATTTGCAGTATTACTTGATGCCAAATTATATCGTTGAGCACCAAGATCCTGATTATACCCGTGCAAATGAAGTGATGGATGGTCGTGAAAAGCGCCTATTTGAAGCTGCGCGTGAATACAAAGAGAGCGGTATTTTACCTGATGCTTTCCACGTTGGTGTTCACGGTGCTTTTATTGTTGATGTGGCATGCTCTTTAGCTTTTGATTTACGTCAGCGCCATTTAGTGATTGTTGAAAATAAAGGTGCGATTGCTGATTTACCTTATGATGCAATGGTTGAAGTGCCGGCATATATCACTTCTCACGGACCAGAGCCTATTCGTGTTGGTGACATTCCGCGTTTCCATCGTACTTTGTTAGAGCAACAATTGGCATCAGAACAACTGTTGGTGGAAGCAACGCTTGAAGGTAGTTACGAGAAAGCACTTGAAGCGTTCACACTGAATAAAACAGTGCCAAGTGCGATCCACGCTAAGAAGATCCTCGATGATATGATTGAAGCAAATCGTGAGTATTGGCCTGAATTACGTAAAGCTTATGTAAATGGTAAGCGTGTTTGATCTCAAGACTTGCTGTTAACGAGTAATTGAATAAGAATGCTGTTCTATCACCAGAACAGCATTTTCCTTTTATGTTGGTAAGGACGATGTATCAATAAGGTAACAGGTATGTCGGCACGATTATCATCTTTACTATCAAGAGCAACAGAATTAACCCGTGCAGAATATCGCATCCTTTCCTATTTAATTGATAATCCGACACAAGTCGGCAAACTTACTATTAGAGAGCTTGCACAAGCCAATTTTGTTTCGACAACCACCATTATGCGTCTTTGTCAGAAATTAGGTTTTTCTGGTTATAGTGAGCTGGTGTATTACTGCAAACAGTTGTTATCCACAGCTGAAAAATCTCATCAACTGAAAAGTGATGAAAATGAGGTAGCAGAGCCGCTTTTTGATCAGTTTTTGGCGAATTATTTAAAAACTTTCACCTTAATTTCAGATGAACGAAGACAAGCTTTTGCTGATTTAATTAACAGTAAGAACTCATTTTTTATTTATGGTGCAGGTTTTTCCCATATCTTTTCAGAATATATCAGTAAGCGGTTACAGCTGATTGGTAAAGATGCTTTTCTTTCTGGACTGAGTGACAGTAAGAATATCTTTATTAATAATGCGTCACGCTATACGGTTTTTATTGCGATATCTCGTAGCGGAGAGACAGAACAAGTTGTTGAAAAAGCAAGAATAGCAAAAAGCATTGGTATGAGGATTGTTGCATTTACTCGTGCAAGTGCCAATCCATTGGCTGAACTTGCTGATATTCATTTCCCCATTTATGACGATGCAGTGAATTATCATAGTGACACTATTGAGAGCTCGTCTTTTGAATCAAACCTTGTCTTGATAATCGATTTGTTACTCAGCCGAGCTCAACGATTTTAATTTATGCGATAACGCTTTAACTAAGCGACTGACTGATTTAAATAAAGCGTTAAGGATAAATCGGGGTGTGCATTCATTGAGTCGAATTTATGTGATGGGTGAGCATCAACTGTGGGGTAACGAGATAATAAAACGATAAAATCTTGGTAAGCCTGATTTTTATTATCATGAGTAAAAATAGGTGTACCACTATGATTTAATTCATTATCTGCAATTAATAAGACATCAAGATATTGCGCATTATTGTGTTCATAAAGCACATTTTCAGGGTTGATTTCTTGCCAAGGTGTTCCTATGGCTTCTTTCGGTGAATGCACACGTAAAGCACCTGTATTATCTTTAACGTTATTCTTATTCATCATCACAATCATGGTGTGATCAACGCCATCTTTATGAACGCCTTCAATTGAAAGTTCACTTAAAGAATCTGGTTGGGCAATTAACCTTAAATGGAAAACAGTGGATATTGATTTAGGCGAATTTTGATCTGTTAAGTGACGTGGTGTAAATGTATTACCTTGAATTAATAGCATTTTTAATTTTAATATCGCTTGATAAGCTGTATTGCTCTGCCAGCGATCATCAAGTGCTCTAAAATGCCTTTGTGCGCCACTATCTTCACGAATAAATCCATCTTCTTCAGTGAGAACAAAAGGTTGGTACTCTAGTCTAGAGATCGTTTCCATATCATTATCAAAAAGGTAGCGTCCAGTTCGAGAGTGGCGAAATGAAAGCGTTGGATCTTGTGTTAAATAGTCACCATATTCCATTAGTGCATTAATATCTTTCTCTTCAGCACCTAATTGTTTTATCAAATCAATGACAATATTTTGAGGAATAAAAACATATTTATTATTTTTGTACTTTTTTCTTATTTCACTAATTTTATTTATAAGCAGGCTATTCATATATAATATGCTCCATTGATGGTTTATATTATTAATAATTAATTAGGGGAATAACTAATAAAATATAATCAGGTGAATTATAGATGTAGATTAATAAGTTTCAAATATAAAAAATAGAGAGTGTAATAAATTAATTACACTCTCTTAAAATAATTAAGTAATTAGATCAAAATTAAAGTATTTCTGGAATGGAAATACCTAAACGTTGCATCCGTGATAATAACGTTGTTCTTTTTAATCCTAATTTTAAAGCAGCGCCTCTAGCACCAGCAACCACACCATTAGTTTCTCTTAACGCTTGAATGATCCTTTCTCGCTCCTCATCATCACTTTCTGGCGCATTAGTTTGCATACGCTTTTCAATAGATGAAGGTTGAGATAGCACCTGTTTTAAACGAGAGGGTTTATTAATATGAAGCTCTTTTAACTGAAGGTTTAGTGTTGAACCTCGCGTTAAAATAACTGCACGTTCAATAATATTTTCAAGTTCACGAACATTACCCGGCCACGGATAAAGTGTTAATTGTTCCAATGCATTAGCTGGAATACAATCTATTTTTCTATCCATTCTTCGCGCAATTTTTTGCGTGAAATGTTTTGCTAAAAGCGGAATATCTTCAGGTCGCTCTCTTAGTGGCGGAATAATAATAGGAAAAACATTAAGGCGATAATAAAGATCTTCTCTAAATTCACCTTCATCCGTTAAATCATGGAGATCTTTATTGGTTGCCGCGATAAGTCTGACATCCACAGGAATAACTTTATTACCGCCTAATCTTTCTATTTCACGCTCTTGAAGAACACGAAGCAGTTTAGGTTGTAATTCAATGGGCATATCACCAATTTCATCTAGAAATAGCGTACTTTTATCTGCCATTTCAAATCGGCCAATATGCGTATTTGTTGCGCCTGTAAATGCACCTTTATCGTGACCAAAGAGGTCGCTTTCTAAAAGACCAGAAGGCACTGCTGCACAGTTCATTTTTATCATCGTCTTATTTTTTCGCTGACTTAGACTATGAATAGCGCGTGCAATTAATTCTTTACCAGTACCTGTTTCGCCTAATATAAGAACGGTACTATCACTTTGTGCCACTAACTCAATTTGTTCGAGCACATTATGCATAGCATCGCTTTGATAAATAATCTCACTAAAACATGCATTATTATCTATCTGTTCATTAAGCCAAATATTCTCATTCTTTAAACTATCTTTTAAATGCGTGATCTCTTCATAAGCTGCCGCATTTTCAATGGCAATACCAATACGGGCTGCAATTTGTTGAAGTAATTGGCAAGTATCGTTAGTAAAAACGCTTCCTATTTCATGCGCTAAAATTAATAAACCAAGAGGTTTATGATTAAAAGCCAGTGGCAATAACAAAGCCGTCTGCATATTTTGCTTAACTAGACGTTTAATCAAAATATCTTCCTGATCTTCTTTATTAATATCAATCAAGACAGGCTTATTTTGACTAATAATTTCTTCAGCTTTGTTATTCGCGCTACTAAATTTACGTTGTTGACGAATAACAGGTTTCCCAGTCTGATAACGACTAGAATAAAGAATACCTTCACTACTATTTTGTGATGAGGTACGGCATAACATAAGACTAATATGGTTTAGTCCAAAAAAACGATGTATTTCTTTAGAGACTTCAGAAATAAGACCATCCATGTCTAGATGAGCTAATACAGAATTTGTGATATCAACCAATATTCGATATTGGTTGCGCTCATTACGAAGGCTCTCCATAGTTTCAGCATTGTTACTGCTTAATTTCATGACACCACCGATTGCCCTAAAAAATTAGCTATATTGTAGTAGGTTTATAATAAATTTATATCAATGACTGAATCATTTTTGATCCAACCCGCTATTTTTGTATATGTAATGAAACTTAAGAATATAAACGTATCAAATCACTATATAATCAAATATATAACGATTTATTTTGTCGTCAAAATTGTCGAATAATTTGACGAAGTGACTTATTAATTAATTAATAATCATTTTTATTTGAAAATTATTTAATTGAAAAATAAGGAATAGTTATATCAAAAATATATTGGCATGAACCGTGCTAGATTCATTCTATTGATACTCTAATTATTACTCTTAATTAGAATAACTCGTTGCATTTATCGCCATATATAACGGCTATATATAACAGCTATATATAACAAAAATCAGGAGAATATGATGAACCGTTTCATCATTGCAGACCCTAAAAAATGTATTGGTTGCCATACTTGTGAAGTGGCTTGTGTTGTATCACATCAGCAAGCAGACCAAGATAATTTAGCCATTGACCAAATTAGTGAGCAAAATTTCCAACCTCGCATTCATGTCGTTAAAGGATTTTCAATCAGTACAGCAGTTGTTTGCCATCAATGTGAAGATGCCCCTTGTGCCAATGTGTGCCCAAATGGCGCCATCATTCATAACAAAGATTATTACTATGTCGATCAGGAAAAATGTATCGGCTGTAAAACCTGTGTTCTGGCTTGTCCTTATGGCACGATGGAAGTGGTTTCTCGTCCGATTATGCGTAAGTCAACTGCGCTTAATGCGATTGAGGCATTTAAAGCAGAAGCAAACAAATGTGACTTATGTCATCACCGTGAAGCGGGTCCTGCATGTATTGAAGTCTGCCCAACTCATGCTTTAGTGTGTATCGATAGAGATGCACTTGAAGAAATGGTCAAAGAGCGTCGCCGTAAAGCCGCTTTTGAAACCGGTGCTGAATTGTTGTTCTAAGATCAATAATAAAGCAACTATGTGCTGATACTATAGTTGCTATTATTTATCTCGCTTCAATAAGGTATCGACATGCATGAAATCACGCTTTGCCAGAGCGCATTTGAGATAATAGATTCTCAAGCTAAATTAAATAATGCAAAAAAAGTAAAAAGCGTATGGATGGAAATTGGCGCATTATCTTGTGTTGAAGTCAGTGCACTTGAGTTTTGCTTTGATATTGTTTGCAGAGACACCCTTGCCCAAGGCTGTGAATTACATATTGAGGTTATTCCCGCAAAAGCATGGTGTTGGGATTGTCATCAAGTAGTCACTGTTTCAACCTTTAATGCAGGTTGCCCATCTTGTGGTAGCCAGAATCTACGCGTTGAAAATGACGATGCAATGCGAATAAAGCAAATAGAGATCGAATAGGGGTTGTTATGTGTCTTGGTATTCCAGGTCAGGTTGTTGAAGTTGGAAAAACAATCACTGAAAATGCGATGGTCGATGTTTGCGGCGTTAAGCGAGAAGTGAATATCGCACTAGTTTGCGAAGGTGAGCCTCATACGATGATTGGCAAATGGGTGCTGGTGCATGTTGGTTTTGCCATGAGTATCGTCAATGAAGAAGAAGCAAAAGAGACTCTGGATGCTTTGATGGCAATGGGTGAAGTGGAAGACGATGTTTCTGCTTTTCTTTATGGTGAAGAGGGCGCACCGAAGAAAAACTGAGTTAGTTTTGTACTATTGCACGATTAATTTCTTTTTCTTATACTTGACCTTCATCTTTCGAAAGCTGGGACGACCCAGCTTTTTGTCTTTGTATTCAGGGGACGACCCCAACTTATCGAGTAGGGGATGTTATGTCTTGGATTATCCTTTTTATCGCGGGTTTATTAGAGATCGTTTGGGCTGTCGGCCTTAAGTACACACACGGTTTTACGCGTCTAACACCCAGTATTATTACCATTAGTGCTATGGTTGTGAGCATGGGAATGTTGTCTTATGCCATGAAAGGCTTGCCTGCGGGTACGGCTTATGCAATTTGGACTGGTATTGGTGCAGTGGGTACCGCAATCTTTGGTATTTTAGTCTTTGGTGAGTCCGCGAATATCTATCGTTTACTCAGTTTAGCTATGATTATTTTCGGTATTATTGGGCTGAAATTAGCGAGTTGATTATCATCAGTTTTCCATAAAAAAGCCACTCAATTGAGTGGCTTTTGGCTGAATATAAGATGTATCAACGTTAAATATAACCGCAGTATTTATTAATCTCGAAGAAGTTCCACATAGCGATAATAGGTATAACTTCTATGTCGTGCTTTACCTGATGTTTCAGTCAAAATCTCTGCTTCAACCAGATTTTTCACTGCGGTGTTTGCTGTTGGATAAGTCACATCAAGAAGCTCAACGGCTCGTTCTACAGTGAGTTTTGGCATTGTTGGCAAATATTCAAATAGGCGAATAGTATGCACGGATGTTGAATGCATTGAGAGGAGCTTCTTTCTGTCATTAGCAAATAATGTCGCAATTTTTATAATATTTTGTTGTGCTTCATCTGCTGAAAAACATACGGCTTCAAGAAAAAATGTTACCCACTGTTCCCAATTGCCATCGTTTCTGATATCTGTTAAGCACTGATAGTAGTATTGCTGATGCCTTTTTAAATAGCCGGATACATACAAAAGAGGTTCTTTCAGTAATTGCCATTCTTCAAGAAGCATGGCAATTAACAAGCGACCAATGCGTCCGTTACCATCAAGGAATGGGTGAATAGTTTCAAACTGAGCATGTACTAATGCAATACGCACCAATGGCGGTAATGATGGAGAAGAATTATGAATAAATTTTTCCAGATCAGACAGTAACTCATCTACTTTCTCTGGTGGAGGTGGGACATAAGAAGCATTACCGGGTCTAGTTCCTCCAATCCAGTTCTGTGTTGTCCTTATTTCTCCAGGTTGTTTTGTTGCGCCACGAGAGCTTGATAATAGGATTTGATGGGCTTGTTTAAGTAGGCGGATACAAACAGGTAAACCTGATGGTGAGTTAAGTTCATTATTAACAAATTTATATGATTGTAGATAATTAGTTACTTCTTCAACATCATCAATATTTACAACTGTAAGTCCTGCCTCTTCATCAAAGATATCAGTTAACGTTGCTTGTGTACCTTCCAACTGTGAAGTTAGTAGAGCTTCTTTACGAATAGCGCTATATACCAGCCACTGACTAGAAGCAACGAGTCCAGACATACCAGATAGTTTTGCTAAAGAATTTTCAGCTTTTTTATTTGATTCTAAATATGATGTGGGGTCTATCTTTGGTGGTAAAGGCGCTGGTATAAAAGCTTTAACTGTTTCATCATAGCTGCGCGTTTCGATAAATTGTCCTGATGTGCATTTCATTAAAAAATCCTTTTACTGAGGTTAGTTTTATTAAAGTATACTTTAATAAAACATAACTTATTAAAGAATTTTTTAATAAAATTTAAGTTATTAAAGTATATTTTAATAAGATAGATATAATTAAAAAATTATTGCCTACGGTATTGTGGTGATATAACTGTGATATAACCTATTGTGTGGCTAAGGATTTCGAAGGGATAGAAGAATTTATAATGTATTACAATACTGAAAGGATCAAGATAAAATTAAAAGGACTGAGTCCAGTTCAATACCGAACTCAGTCTTTGCCTAACTAATTTAAACTGTCCAATAAACTGGGGTCAGTTCAATTGAGTGGCTTTTTATCTTACGTATTAATCAATTACAGTGTAAATACACCAATGATAGCGATAACGCTGATAATTGCTGCACCACCATAAAATACCCATTTGCTTGCAGGTACATGCACTTTAAAATCGTGCAGAGTATGGTGAATACGGTGTAATGCACACCAAACTGGCAGAATGATCATTAGCAGTAAGAACAGACGACCAATGATGCTTTGGCTAAATGCCATAATACGTTCGTAAGTAAATGCTTCTGGCGCAATACCCATAGGGATTAGGATACCGAGCAGGATGATGATTGCTGGAGAAACAATCGCACTCCACATACCACCTGCACCAAATAATCCCCAGAAAATAGGTTCATCAGAGCGCTTAGGAAGTTGATTCTGATTCATTATTTCCTCCTGGGTTAAATTAACGCCACTGCCAGAATAGCGGCAGTAACAACGATAGTGACACCCCAGAAACCACGAACGATAGGTTCTTGTGGCATTTTTTCATCTTTAACAACGATAACCACTGCTTTTGGTGCAAGTTTGAACCAAGTCGCAGAGTGGAAGACCGTTGCAATCAGGGTCACAATGTTAATCAGCATTACAATTGGGTTGCTCAGGAATCCAACGAAACCTGCCCAACTTTCCGGTCCATTTTTTAGTGCGAATACACCAAACAGTACAACCAGACTGAACCAAAGTTGTGGCAGACAAGTCCCTTCACGGGTGATATAGAAACGATAGAATCCAAGTTTCGTCCACCAGTTTGGTTGCATGCCACGAACATAAGGCTTACGTTTTGTTGTCATGTCTTGTTTCCTCCTTAACGTGGTTTCAGCATCGCAATGACAAAGTCTTGCGCACTGGCTGCTTTACCTTGCTGAATAGCGGCAGCAGGATCCACATGTTTTGGACAGACTTCAGAACAGTAGCCAACAAAGGTACAAGACCAGACACCGTTCTCACCATTTAACTGAGGCATACGCTCTTTTGCCCCATGGTCGCGACTATCTGTGTTGTAACGTTGAGCTAATGTAATCGCTGCTGGGCCAATAAACTCTGGGTTTAGACCAAACTGCGGACATGCTGCATAGCAAAGACCACAGTTGATACAACCAGAGAATTGGTGGTATTTCGCCATTTGAGCAGGAGTCTGTTTATTCGTCCCTTCTGAAGGCTTACGATCATTACCAATGATATAAGGTTTAATCGCTTCTAAGCTTTCAATAAAGTGAGTCATATCGACAACAAGGTCACGCTCAACTGGGAAGTTACCCAGTGCTTCAACTCTTACACCGTCTGGATATTCACGAATAAACGTTTTACAAGCTAATTTAGGCACTTTGTTGACCATCATGCCGCAAGAGCCACAAATCGCCATACGGCAAGACCAACGGTAAGAAAGATCAGGCGCTAAATTGTCTTTAATATAACCCAATGCATCCAGTAATGAGGTTTGCTCATCATAAGGAACATCATAAGTGACGAAATGAGGCGCTTCGTCCGTTTCTGGGTTATAGCGCATGACTTCCATTTTAATGTGCTTCATGTCATCAGCCATTCGCTTTCTCCTTATTCTGCTTGTCTTGTGCAGTCGCTTCACCACCATAGACACGTTTAGCAGGAGCAGATTTCGTGATCTTCACATCGCTATATTCTAAACGAGGAGCACCTTCTGGGTTATAGAACGCCAGAGTATGTTTCAGGAAGTTCACGTCATCACGCTCAGTACAACCTTCGTCAAGACGTTGGTGTGCACCACGAGACTCTTTACGATTGATTGCGGAATGAGCCATACATTCAGCGACATCTAAACCAAAGCCAAGCTCAATTTTGTACAGTAAATCTGTATTAAAGACGCTACTGGTGTCTTTAATTTCAACGCGTTTGAAGCGTTCTTTTAATTCAGCCAGTTTATCAACGGTTTTTTGCATTAATTCAGGTGTACGATAGATACCGCAACCTTCTTCCATTGATTCACCCATTTCATCGCGAATTTGTGACCAGCTTTCAGAACCTTTTTGGTTCATCAGTTTTTTCAGGCCATCTTCGATATCACGAGTACGAGTATCTAATGCTGATGCGTTAGCTGGTGCTGCTTCTTGAGCACAACGAACAGCTTCTTCACCTGCAAGACGACCGAATACAACCAGCTCTGCCAGTGAGTTAGAACCTAAACGGTTAGCGCCGTGTAAGCCAACAGATGAACATTCACCCACCGCAAACAGGCCTTTAATACGAGTCTCAGTTTGTTGGTTAGTTTCGATACCACCCATAGTGTAGTGAGCAGTAGGACGAACAGGGATTGGTTCATTAACTGGGTCAACACCCACATACGCTTTTGCCAGTTCACAAATAAATGGCAGACGTTCATGAAGTTTTTTCGCACCCAGATGACGTAAGTCAAGATGAACAACATCACCACGGTGTGTTTTGATGGTACGGCCTGCGCGCCACTCATGCCAGAAAGCTTGAGAAACTTTATCGCGAGGGCCTAATTCCATGTATTTATTTTCTGGTTTACCTAATGGGGTTTCTGGTCCTAGTCCATAATCTTGTAGATAACGATAGCCATCTTTATTGACCAGAATACCACCTTCACCACGACAACCTTCGGTCATCAGGATACCTGAACCTGGTAGGCCAGTTGGGTGATATTGAACAAACTCCATATCACGCAGTGGAACGCCATGACGTAAAGCGATACCCATACCATCACCAGTAACAATACCGCCATTGGTATTGAAACGATAAACACGTCCTGCACCACCTGTTGCCATAATGACAGCGTTAGCACGAATTTGAACTTTCGTACCTTCCATCATATTAATTGCAACAAGACCACGAGCGTGACCTTCATCAACAAGAATATCGAGAACGAAATGTTCGTCGAAACGTTGAATTTGTGGATATTTTAAGGATGTTTGGAATAGGGTATGTAGCATGTGGAAGCCGGTTTTATCGGCTGCGAACCAGGTCCGTTCGATCTTCATCCCACCAAAACGTCGGACGTTGACTGACCCGTCTTCTTTTCGGCTCCAAGGACAGCCCCAGAGTTCTAGTTGAGTCATCTCTGTTGGACAATGCTCAACGAAGTAATCTACGACATCCTGTTCACACAACCAGTCACCGCCTGAAACGGTATCATTGAAGTGGAAATCATAGGAGTCGTGAGCCTGAGTCACTGCTGCTGATCCGCCTTCTGCTGCCACGGTGTGGCTACGCATTGGGTAAACTTTTGAGATCAGAGCAATTTTCAGTTGAGGATTCGCTTCCGCTGCAGCTATTGCTGCTCGTAAGCCTGCGCCCCCGGCTCCGATTATCGCTATATCGGCATTAAAGGTTTGCACTGCGCTTCTCCATTGTTCAAGTGAAAATTGGAATAATTGTCTAGAATTCAATTCACTGACATTATTAATTTGTAATGCTATTTTTTTAAGCTATCCGTAACGAAATTGTTTCACTGCCTTGTGACTGCGCTTGATAACATCTTTATTATCATTGACTGTAATTTTAGTATAACGAAATGTAGGGCACCGAAATTTGATATGAATGATGGTTTTCCTGTATTTCGCAAAAAAAGTGTGATCCACACCAAGAATTCTGGGTTTTGATAATAAGCCGACAGAGAAACTTGAAGTTAAAATAGAATATATTTTTCTAAATTAAAAATTATAAATAGTAATGAATAGCCTGTTTTTAAAGTATAGATAACTTTAATTGAAAATGACAATGGTTTTTTATAAGAGATTGATTTTAATATGTAAATGTTTTTATGGTTCTTAAGTCTAATTTAAATTAATAAAAACCGATTCAAAAATTTAAAATAAATTTTTTACTATTTATCTAAAACAAATCGGTTTGTCTTGTTAATTGTTAATAAAATATTAATAATATTTCTAAAGGTTTTTAATACTAATCAAAATACGTAGATTTAAATAGAAAGTTAACATTGAAGTTTAGATGAGCTTGGCTATTTAAATATAAGCATAGTGTTAGTTTATTGTTATTTACAATTGAGAAGAAGAATTATTACAATTAACTCTTATTATAAAAATAGTGAAAAATCACAGAGTTTCTTACTCTGGATTGGTGTTTATTTAAACGATAAAAAGTGCCCAAAAGTAGATGTTTTGTAGAATTACATTTATTTGTCTTATGTGTTTTTACTTAAAAAAAGAAAAGATGAGTGAAAAAATATAAAATGAAACCCTTCTTTATTAGCAAAATCTGCCGTAAACCCTCGCCCAATACGGGCGGGGATATAAGGCGAAAAGCCTGCAGGGCTTTAAAGATCAATCAGGCGTTGACTGACTCTGAACATAGGCTCTGAGTGTTTCAATCGTCGCACCTCCGGCACTACAGACGAAGTACGATCGTGACCAAAGAAGCCCAGTTTTGCCTTGCATTCGTAAATGTGTATTCTGCTGGCGCAGTAGGCGTGAGGATACCGATTTCAGATTGTTGACCATCACACTGACCGCCAGTTTTGGGGGTAAGCAACCAGCAGATGCACATCGTTTACTCAATTGATATACTTACTTAATTTGTTAAAATAACAACATTATATCGATGAGCGCTAATTATATTAAGAGCAACAAAAGTACGCATTTACCCGACACCAAAACAGGCTGAATATCTCAATGCTCAGTTTGGTGCGGTTCGTTTCGCGTACAACAAAGCGCTGCATATCAAGAAACACGCTTACCAGCGACACGGCGTAAATTTAAACCCGCGTAAAGACCTCAAACCACTGCTTGCAGTGGCAAAGAAATCCCGCAGATATGAATGGCTTAAAGAATATGATTCTCTTGCGTTGCAGCAGGCGGTGATTAATCTCGATGTGGCTTTTTCCAATTTCTTTAATCCGAAATTAAAAGCGCGTTTCCCTGCATTCAAGCGTAAACACGGCAAACAATCGAGCTATCACTGTGTTGGGGTGAAAGTGCTGGATGATGCAGTCAAAATTCCGAAAATCCCGGCGATTGAAGCACGATTGCATCGTGAAATCACGGGCACGTTAAAAAGCATTACTATCAGCCGTTCCGCAACGGGGAAATATTACGCCTCGCTACTCTGTGACGACGGAATGGAAGCGCCAGCGAAGCCCGCACTGATATCAAACGTGATGGGGCTCGATATGGGGCTGACGCATTTTGTCATCAAATCGAATGGTAATAAAATTGCTAATCCGCGCCATCTTATCAACGCCAGCCACAATCTGCGCCGGAAGCAGAAAACCCTCTCCCGCAAGAAAAAAGGGAGCGCAAACAGACGCAAAGCCAGAATACAACTAGCCACCGTTCACGAACGTGTAGCCAATGCCCGTGCCGATTTCCAGCACAAATTATCTCGCGCAATTGTTGACGAAAACCAAGCGGTAATTGTCGAGACGCTGAAAGCGGCAAATATGATGAAAAACCCCCATCTGGCTCGTGCGATAGGCGACGCGGGATGGTCTGGATTTATCACCAAACTGGAATACAAAGCAGCAGAAAAAGGTGTTCATGTGGTGAAACTGGATCAATGGTTCGCCAGTTCGAAAACCTGCCATTGTTGCGGTCACAGGATGCCAGAAATGCCATTATATAAGCGCATATGGCAGTGTCCAGAGTGTAGAATTGAACATGACCGCGATATCAACGCGGCGATCAACATCGAACGCAAGGGCATACTGGAATTACAAGCGGCGGGACTCGTCGTTTCTGCGCATGGAGGCCCGCGTAAATCCGTCACACAGACGGTTGCGGCCTGAGAAGTGGGAAGCTTCGCCCGACAGGGTGGGGAGCAGTCACGAGAAATTTGTCTGTTGAAGAGGATGCGAGTAAACTGCACGCTTTGTTTTCTGTTGGAGTTTTTCGTTCATGAGTGAAATCGCGGATTGGCAGCCAAGCGCCTCAATCGCCAACTTGCTAAAAAAGGCGAAAATAGTCAGTAATATTAGGCGTTTTTTCGCTGATCGTGGTGTGTTAGAAGTTGAAACACCCATGATGAGTCAGGCTACCGTTACCGATGTTCATCTTTGCCCATTTGAAACCCAATTTGTGGGGCCAGGTGCTTCTCAAGGGCTAAAACTTTATTTGATGACAAGCCCTGAATACCACATGAAGCGTTTATTAGCTGCAAACAGTGGGCCGATTTATCAAATGGGACGTTGCTTCCGTAATGAGGAAGCCGGTAGATATCATAATCCGGAATTTACGATGCTAGAGTGGTATCGCCCTTGTTTTGATATGTACCGGTTGATGAATGAAGTCGATGATCTACTGCAAGAAGTTTTAGATTGTGAAGCATCAGAGTCACTTTCTTATCAACAAGCATTCTTGCGTTATCTCGATATCGACCCTTTATCTGTTGATAAAGAAAAATTACGCGAAGTAGCTGCAAAACTGGATTTATCAAATATTGCAGATACTGAAGAAGATAAAGATACACTGCTTCAGCTGCTATTTGTTTCTGGGGTTGAACCTCATATCGGTTTAGAAAAGCCTACTTTTATCTATCATTTCCCTGCATCGCAAGCTTCATTAGCTGAAATAAGCTCTGAAGACCATCGTGTAGCAGAGCGTTTTGAAGTTTATTTTAAAGGTGTTGAGTTAGCAAATGGGTTTCGTGAACTGACTGATGCGCAAGAGCAACGTCATCGTTTTGAACGTGATAATCGTCAGCGAGTCGCAATGGGATTACCAGAGCAACCTATTGATGAGCGTTTTTTAGCGGCTCTTGAAGCGGGATTACCAGAGTGTTCAGGTGTCGCTTTAGGCGTTGATCGTCTTATTATGTTGGCGCTTGGTGTAGAGCGTATTAGCGATGTGATCGCATTTCCTGTTTACAGGGCATAAATGTGATATCGATGGTGTAATAAAAGAGAGCCTAGGCTCTCTTTTATTTTTTTGATTTTCGGTTTTGCCTTAGCTTTTCTTCTGCTTCAAGCGCTTTTTCTTGAAACTTCGCAAATTTATTCCCTGTTACGTCTTTCATATAGCGATAATTAATAAACCAATACGTAATACATGAAAATAAAATAACCCACCAGATTAAGAGTAGTTTTAATGCAGAGTTAACACCGAGTATTAAATTAAAACTAATCAAGACCATTAAGCTGACAAATACCGAGCTAAATAACCCACCTGCAATTTGTGGCATATATTTTTTTAAAGGAGTAATACTCATTAATGGTAAAATAAGCGCCATTGAAAATAATGTACCAAAAGTGGCAAGCATAATAATCATGATGGGATCACCAAGACCTAATATCCAATCGGTGATACCAAAAAATGAAAAAGGAATTTCTATCATGAAGTTGCCTCCCTACTAGGGTAAAAAAGAGGGATATCTTTAAAATTAAAAATCAATTTAAACAATACATTAGGAAAAATATGTATTTCAGTATTATAGAGTGTGACGGATTGATTAAAGAACTCACGTCTATCTGCAATACACTCTTCTAACTCTTTAGCTTGTGCTTGTAATACGTGTAAATTTTTTCCGCTGATAAGTTCAGGGTATTTTTCAGCAATGATGAGTGATTTTTTTATTTGAGGTAATAACTGATTAGCTAAATCAACTTTTTGGTCTAATACATCTGCGCGTAAATAGTGATCTCTATTTTCAGCTAATTTTTCAAATAAGGCTTTCTCATGATCCATCGCTTTTTGTGTAATCACTATCAACATGGGGATCAAATCGGCTTGTTTTTTTAATAAAACATCAATATTTGCAAAGGCTTTATAGCAATTATTTTTTAGCATTACCATGTTGTTATAAATCATCACTAATTGGCGTATTAAAAAATAAACCAAAGCGAGAATAAAAATGATGAAAATAAGCCATTCCATATTAATCAATTACCAAGATGAAGAGGTGCTATTAAAATAAAGTGTTAGGATGCCATTTTGGTAATCCATTGGTATCACTAGAATGGATAAGATAACAAAAAGAGCAATAATAACGATGATGGCCGAGTTACGACGAAAAGGGCGTGCTTTGTTCCAACGGACAACATAATCTTGTGGTGATAAACCTAATAGATAGTGAGGAGCATTGTGTGTGATAACAACTTCATCATTGATAGGTTCTGCATTACCTATTAATAAATAAGTGGTATCAGCTTCTAAGATGTACTCCTTAAAACGTTTATTGTTATATTCCAGATCTTGGTGAGGATCGATGCCAAGGTGAACTAAAGGTTTGTCAGCTGCAAGAACTTGAACCGAGCCTGTATCATCAGTCATAGTAAAATTGTTGATCTTTTTGTCACAGAGTGTTTGGCGATAGCTTTTCTTACCTTCTTTATCTGTGGATATGTCATATTCATAATAGCAGTAGCCATAGCACTCTTTTTTACCCAGGCGACTTGTGAGTTTTTTACCCGCAGTTATCTTGCCTTCAATTTCAACAAGCCCAATGGCTAAAGAGCGAATTTTAGATGTCGCTAGAATTTTTTGAAAACGTAAAAAACGCTTTTCAGGTGTTTTTTTGGCAATTTGATAAACGAACATTAAAACGAAACTTAAAAAGAACAATCTATGGTCAATAAAAAAGCCAAAGCTTAAAAAGAGCAGTAACAGGCTAATAAATATGGTGTTAATCAATGCTGAAAATTTAGACTCACCTTCCATTTGTAATTGATGATAATTTTTTATCGCCTTTTCACCAATATTTCCAATATGATTTGAAATACCATAGGAAAACATCAAAATAACAGCGAATGCAATACAGGATATAAGATTAACAACAGAGTCTTCACCGCTAGGATAAAGGTCATTTCCTCGCGAAAAAAACAGATAATTTCCAGCAGCAAACGCTATCCCTAAAAAGGGAACAATACCCAAATTGTTCTTCTTTTTTTGAGCGCGTTTACTGCGTAAAAAATAGATTAATGCGCCTACAGCACAGCCGATAAAAAAATAAATTAACACTGCAATTTATCCTTAATACGGTTATTTAACTTATTGTTCTTTAAATTTGATGCCTTCAAATTTCATTTCTTCTTTTGGTATTTCGAGTAATTGCATACGTTCAAAGCGGAAAAGTCCGGCAATTAAGCTATCAGGAAACATCTCTATTGCGGTGTTGTAGTGAGTTGTTGCATCATTAAAACCTTCACGACGTTGAGCAATTTTATTTTCTACGTCACTAACACCTGTTTGAAGTAATGCGAGTTGTTCACCTGAAATTAGCGTCGGATAATTTTCAGCAAGGGCAATCATGCCTCGTAGTGCAGTATTCATCTCATTTGTAGCGCTGATTTTTTCATTAATATTTTGTGCTTTAAAATAGCGTTGTCTTGCGTCACTTAATGCAATAAATACACTTTTTTCGTGCTCCATAGCTTTTTCAGCTACCGCCATTAATTGAGGAATTTGGTCAGCTCTCTGTTTTAAAATAACGTCAATATTCGCAAATTGATTACTTACTTGATTGCGTGTCGCAATAAGACGATTGTAAATTGAAATTCCCCAACCAATAAAAAGAACGATAAGAATAAGTAAAATAATAGCCATTATTGTCATAGTGATCCCTTCCTCTAAATATTTAATAAATAATGATAGCTAAATTAAAAAGTAATTATGATTTTTAATTAAATTATTCGAATAAGTTAGAGAAAGATGAAGAAATATACAATCAGAAAGGGCGCAAATCTTACAAGAAAGAGTATCTATTTGTCATACTTCAAGTTATAGCATTGTTGACTGTATCACTAGCACTAGTCACATACTCATGTATGTGACTAGTGTTTCATTCACTTGTCGCCTAGCTGCATCTTGAATTATTTAGCTTGTTTTTGTAAGAACTTAACCCCTAAATCAGGGAAGTCTGTAAAGACACCTTCAGCACCCGCTTGATTATAAATAATGTCGTAAAGTTGATCACCATCTTTGGCGTATTTAGGCAGTTTATCAATACGAACGGTAAATGGATGAATAGTCAGTTTATTTTCGTGAGCATCTGCCGCCATTCCCGTTAAGGTGATTTTTTCTGGCGTTGACTTTTCTTCTACTAACATATGGTAATCAGGGCCAATGCCATCTGCATAAGTGGCAATTTCTTTCATTGCGCCCGGCTTAAACATCCATTCATAGCTATAGTTTGTCCATGTACCATCAGGCTGTTTCTCATAGGTCTCATTCCAGTCGGTATAAGCGATTAACTGAACAAGTTTTAGATCCATGCCCATTTTTGGCATCAATTCTGTTTTGATGCGTTTTAGGTCGTTAGCATCAAATGATTGTAGATAAACATTGTCGGTTTTTTTCGTATAACCGTACTGTTTAAGCACTTCCAGTACTTTAGTGGTAATGTCTTTACCTTCTTGTTCATGGAACCAAGGTGCTTTGATTTCAGGATAAATACCAATATCTTGGCCTGTTGATTTGTTTAGACCTTGGATAAATTCAATTTCTTCTTGGAAAGTATGTACACGGAAATCCGATTTGCCCATAGGGAAACGGTTTGGATAACTTTGGACTTTTTTACCGTCAACAATGTCAAAGCCTTCCGTAAATTTCAGCCCTTTAATTTCCTCAAGCGTAAAGTCGATAGCGTAATAACGACCATCTTTTCTTGCTCTATCAGGATAACGATCAGCCACATCTGTTACACGATCAAGATAGTGGTCATGTAAAACAACTAATTCGTTGTCTTTGGTCATCACCAAGTCTTGCTCTAGATAATCTGCACCTTGGGCATAAGCTAATGCTTTGGCAGGAAGCGTATGTTCAGGCAAATAACCACTTGCACCACGGTGAGCGATAACGACCTTATCACTTGCCGCTTGTGCGATTGCACTTAAGGATAGAGTTAAAAGAACGCCTGCAACTAACGGTTTTATTCTAAAAGATGTACTCATAAAGCTGCTCCATTTTAATTCTACGTACAATAAAGTTATGTACAGTTGGCAATAAAAAAGCCACATCAAAACAGTTGATGTGGCTTGGTTTTTAGAGATGAGATTTAACTAATTTCATAAATAATCAGTTAGCGATTATTCGTACTTCTGAAGCATTTCACGTTTGTGTTTGGTTTCGGTAACCATCACGATAAGTAATAACACAACAGACAGTGCACTACCGCCGATCATGACCATAAAACCGCCATCCCAGCCGAAGTAGTCAACTGTGTAACCTACGATAGCACTTGCCGCAACAGAACCACCTAAGTAACCGAATAAACCGGTAAAGCCTGCTGCTGTACCTGCTGCTTTTTTCGGTGCAAGCTCAAGTGCATGCAGACCAATCAACATAACAGGACCGTAGATTAAGAAACCGATGATTAACATACACGCCATATCAACATTCGGGTTACCCGCTGGGTTCATCCAGAATACGATAGTCGCGATAGTAACTAAGGTCATGAAGAACACACCTGTCGCACCACGGTTACCTTTGAACACTTTATCCGACATCCAACCACACAGCAGTGTGCCTGGAATACCCGCGTATTCATATAAGAAGTAAGCCCATGATGATTTATCCATTGCGAAGTGTTTTACTTCACGCAGATAAGTTGGTGACCAGTCCAGCACGCCGTAACGCAGTAAGTAAACGAACACGTTCGCGATTGCAATCATCCACAGAAGTTTGTTAGGGAACACATACTTCATAAAGATTTCTTTTGCAGTCAGTTCTTGCTCGTCTGTTTCTTTATAATCAGGTGGGTAGTCGTTTTTGTACTCTTCAATCGATGGAAGACCACAAGATTGAGGGGTATCGCGCATTAATGCGAATGCAATCATTGCAACTAAAATTGCTGCAAATGCTGGCATATATAACGCTGCTTTCCAGTCGTTAAACCATGCCATACCTAATAAGAACAGTAATGGAGGTAAACCACCACCGACGTTATGCGCACAGTTCCAGATAGAAACGATACCGCCACGTTCTTTCTGTGACCACCAGTGAACCATGGTACGTCCACAAGGAGGCCAACCCATACCTTGGAACCAACCACAAAGGAACAACAGAACGAACATAACCATAATGCTCGAAGTTGCCCATGGCACAAAGCCCATAACTAACATCACTAAAGATGCTAAAATAAGACCTGCAGGTAAGAAATAACGTGGGTTAGCGCGGTCAGAGAACGATCCCATAATAAACTTAGAGAAACCATAAGCAATAGAGATCCCTGATAACGCAAAACCTAGATCCCCTTTTGAGAAACCCTCTTCTACAAGATAAGGCATTGCTAACGCAAAGTTTTTTCTTACTAAATAATAAGCAGCGTAACCGAAGAAAATCCCCATAAAGATCTGCCAACGTAGACGACGATAGACGGGATCTATCTGCTCTTTTGGCAAACGCGCTTTATGTGGCGCAGGTCTAAACAGACTTAACATATTAGCCTCCGATGGCTTTTATTTTAATATGTTGATATTAAATAATGACAAAACGAACAGTGAAGTTATCAAAAAATTTTCTTTAACGAACTTAATAGTAAACTTATACAATCAAATTTACTGTGAGGTATTACTCAGTTGTCGAATAATTTTTCAAGATGTGCAATTTTGAGTGATATGTTAACTTTATCAAATACTTTTTGTTAAATAATTTGTGATTGGTGTCACATATGTGGTTTTAATCTTTCACTCGTGAGCGTTTCTCTTTCGTTTTTGCTCATTATCAAACATTAACCACATTTTTTGTGTATCTTATACACTATAATTAACGCTAAAGAATAAATAAGCGTTTGCTGAATGTAATGTGAGAGGGCATCTCTATGATGAGCGGTTCACCAGTGACAGAAACTGATGTCATTATTATTGGCGGGGGAGCAACTGGTGCGGGCATGGCAAGAGACTGTGCACGCCGTGGATTACGTTGCGTCCTGCTAGAAAGACATGATATTGCAACCGGTGCAACCGGTCGAAATCATGGATTGTTACACAGTGGTGCGCGTTATGCAGTAACAGACCCAGAGTCAGCGCGTGAGTGTATTGAAGAAAACATGATTTTAAAACGGGTCGCTCGTCATTGTGTTGAAAAAACGGATGGCCTTTTTATTACCCTTCCTGAAGATTCTTTAGAGTTTCAACAGACCTTTATTCAATCTTGCCAAGCCGCAGGGATTGATGCTCAAGCGATTTCACCCGAAGAAGCTATTCGCTTAGAGCCTTCTGTTAACCCTAATTTAATCGGTGCGGTTAAAGTTCCTGATGGTACTGTCGATCCTTTCCGTTTAACTGCCGCAAATATGTTAGATGCTCGCGAACATGGTGCTCAAGTACTAACTTATCATGAAGTCGTTGGGCTTATTCGTGAAGGTGACCGTGTTAAAGGCGTGAAAGTTTACGATCATCAAGCGAAAAAACTGTATGAAATTCGCGCGCAAATAGTGGCGAATGCAGGGGGGATTTGGGGACAAAAAATCGCTGAGTATGGTGAGTTAAAAGTTCGTATGTTCCCAGCCAAAGGTGCATTACTGATTTTGGGTCATCGTATTAACAATATGGTGATCAACCGTTGTCGTAAACCTGCGGATGCCGATATTTTAGTTCCTGGCGATACTATTTCATTGATTGGTACAACATCAACACGAGTACCTTACGATGAAATCGACAATATGTATGTCACCCCTGAAGAAGTCGATATTCTTATCCGTGAAGGTTCAATGTTAGCGCCAAAACTGGCTCAAACTCGAATTTTACGTGCTTATGCAGGTGTGCGTCCTTTAGTGGCAAGTGATGATGATCCATCTGGTCGTAATGTTAGTCGTGGTATTGTTTTACTCGACCATGCGCAACGTGATGGATTAGAAGGCTTCATTACTATTACTGGCGGTAAATTAATGACTTACCGCTTAATGGCTGAATGGGCAACAGATAAAATCTGCGAAAAATTAAATGTTTCTGCAAAATGTACCACAGCAGAAGAAGCTTTACCTGGCTCTCGTCAGTCAGCAGAGCAAGCATTACGTAGCGTTGTTTCATTACCTGCGCCAATTCGTGGTTCTGCGGTTTATCGTCATGGTGATTTAGCTAATAAATTATTAAGCAATGAGCGTAGTGATAAGAGTTTGGTTTGTGAATGTGAAGCCGTTACAGCGGGGGAAGTTCGCTATGCTGTTAACTCTTTAACAGTCAATAATTTACTTGATTTACGTCGCCGTACTCGTGTGGGTATGGGAACATGCCAAGGCGAACTTTGTGCTTGTCGTGCAGCGGGTTTATTAAACCGTTTACAAGTTACTACTCCTCACGAGTCAGAACAACAGCTTGCCCATTTTTTAAATGAGCGTTGGAAAGGTATTCGACCAATCGCTTGGGGTAATGCATTACGTGAAAGTGAATTTACCAGTTGGGTTTATCAAGGTTTATGTGGTTTAGATGCTGATATGATTGAAAAAACAGCTTCAGCGGAGGCAGATAATGAAATTTGACGTCATCATTATAGGTAGCGGGCTTGCAGGTTTAACCGCAGGTATTCGTCTTGCTGAAGCCGGTAAGTCTTGCGCAATTATTAGCAATGGTCAAAGCGCACTGCATTTTTCATCGGGTTCGCTGGATCTATTAACTCATCTTCCTGATGGTTCGTTAGTGACTCAGCCTAAGAAAGCCTTAGCAACATTGGCTGAACTTGCCCCTAAACACCCTTATAGCCGTATGGGGGAAATGCAAGTTTCGACTTTAATTGAACAGGCTCAATCATTACTGGAAAGTACAAAAGGTCTTGAATATCAAGGTAGTGGCGATGAAAACCATTATCGTATTACACCTGTTGGGCGTTCACGTATGAGTTGGATGAGCCCAAAACGTGTACCCACTCATGGTGTTAATCAAGTACTGCCGTGGAAAAAGCTGGCGGTTGTTGGAATTGAAGGTTTCTTAGATTTTCAGCCACAATTTGCAAGCAATACACTGAGTGAACAAGGTGTTGAGTCTATTCCTTATCATATTCATTTACCGCTATTAGACAGATTGCGTGATAACCCAAGTGAATTTAGAGCAGTCAATATTGCGCGCTATTTAGATAAGCCTGAAAACACCAAAGCGTTAGCGGAAGAGCTGAAAAAACATATTGATGACAGTGTTGAAGCGATTATTTTACCTGCATGTATCGGGCTAGATGCTGAAGAGCCTGTAACGCTACTTCAACAACTTGTAGGCAAACCTATTTGCTTATTACCGACGCTACCACCATCACTATTAGGTATTCGTTTACACCAAGCACTAAAACTGCGTTTCCAAAAAGCTGGCGGTTTAATTATGCCGGGTGATCGTGCAGAACAAGTTGATTTAATTGGTAATAAGGTTACAGGTATTCATACTCGAAACCATACTGATATTCCTATTCGTAGTGAACATGTTGTATTGGCAACAGGGAGTTTCTTCAATAATGGTTTAATTGCAGAGTTTGATCGTGTCTATGAACCTTTAATGGAGCTTGATTTGCTTGAGACACTACCACGCAATGAGTGGACGCAAGTGAATGTCTTTGCAAAACAGCCTTATATGAGATTTGGCGTTGATACAGATAGTCAATTAAGACCGATGAAATACGGCGAAGTTTTAGAGAATGTTTACGCTGTAGGTGCTGTACTAGGTGGGTTTGACCCGCTTAATGAAGGTTGTGGTGCGGGCGTTTCAATGATCAGCGCACTTTATGCAGCGCAACAAATTTTACAGCACAATAAATCAGAACAGACCACATCTGCGGTTGTGGAGGCAGCACAATGAGTTTACATGATAACAGTTTTGAAGCGTGCATTAAGTGTACTGTTTGTACTACTTATTGCCCAGTTGCAAAAGTAAATCCACTTTACCCCGGCCCTAAACAAGCTGGCCCTGATGGTGAGCGTTTACGCCTAAAAGATCCGATGCTTTATGATGAAGCATTGAAATATTGCACTAACTGTAAGCGTTGTGAAGTTGCTTGTCCGTCAGATGTGAAGATTGGTGACATCATTTCGCGTGCGAAACTGAACTACAATACAAAAACACCAAAACTTCGTGACGCTATTTTAAGTCATACGGATTTAATGGGTTCATTATCAACGCCAATGGCGCCGATAGTAAATACCATTACAGGATTAAAACCTGTACGTAAGATCTTGGATAAAGCACTTAAAATCGACCATCGTCGTGAATTACCAAAATACTCTTTTGGTACATTCAGAACGTGGATGAAAAAACAAGTTGAAGAGCAAGCGCGTTTTAAAGATCAAGTTGCCTTCTTCCACGGTTGTTACGCTAACTATAATCACCCACAATTAGGGAAAGACTTAGTTAAAGTATTCAACAAAATGGAGATTGGTGTTCAGCTATTAAAACGCGAAAAATGCTGTGGTGTTGCATTAATTGCGAATGGTTTTGTTAAACAAGCCAAAAAACAAGCCGCAGTAAACCTTGAATCGCTGACAGAAAAAATTGTTGAAAACAATATTCCTGTCGTTGCAACATCATCAACCTGTACTTTCACTATTCGTGACGAGTATGAACATATCCTCGATGTTGATACATCAAAAGTACGTGAAAATATTGAATTAGCAACACGCTATATTTATCGTTTATTAGAAGAAGGTCGTGAATTACCACTGAAACATACTCCGCTAAAAGTGGCGTATCACACTCCTTGTCATATGGAAAAAATGGGATGGACAGCATATTCCATTGATTTAATTAAACGTATCCCTGGTGTTGAGGTTATTGTTTTAGATTCTCAATGCTGTGGTATTGCCGGAACGTATGGTTTTAAATCTGAAAACTACGATGTTGCTCAAGGCATTGGTGCGGGTTTATTCCGCCAAATTGAAGAGAGTGGCTGTGATTTGGTGATCACAGACTGTGAAACCTGTAAATGGCAAATTGAGATGTCAACAACGAAAAAATGTGAACACCCCATTAGTTTACTGGCAAGAGCATTATAAGTATTGCCTATTAGATAATAAAAAAGTAATTGATTACTAAGATAACAAGCAGCTAGGGAATAAAAGAGGATCTTTTGTTCCCTTTTTTTATTTTTAGTAAAAAAAGAGATGAATATAAGATAATAAAGAAGTTAAATAACCTGACACTGTGGTTCACAGGTTATTTAAATACTCTTATTTTTAATGAGAGATATAGGTATTTTGATAAAGCCAAATATTTTGGACTTTTTTAAGTGTGATATTTTGCCCATCAGTCAGCGAAAGAGCTTGCCTTCCCGCCTCGTTAATAATTGGAATATCTAATGCATTAGCTAATACAGTAGTATTAGATAGTGGGTTTCCATGACTTAATAAAATCCCTTTTATCTTGTTGGTATCAAGAGCCATTAATGTTGAAGGATGAAGCTGTTTTGTCACTAGAATTGCATTTTCATAAGGAGGATGTGTGATTGGAGGAGGAGCTGAGGTTAAATAGCGTAGTAATCGAGATAAAATATCATCTAAATCACTTTCACGAGCACGCATATTATCATCATCCATTTGCGCGTAAGTATCTATTAAATCAATAAATGTCTGCTGTAAGGCAAACTCAGCATTACAGTGATGTTTACTTATCATGCTACATACAGTCAGTTGTAATTCGGTATTTTCTAATAAGAAGCGGTGACTCGAAAAAATATGAGCATACTGTTCTCCAATCTTGCGATACGCTTCCTCAGTTAACCAATCAATATCCTTTTTAGATCGCTCAATCGCTTTAATGAGGCGTTTTTGCTCTTCAAGCAATAAATGAGAGGATATTTTTTTACGAGGGATCACGAAACGGTGATAAGGATATAGCCAAACGGGTGCGGTGATAATTCTGACAGGTTCGTAATTTGTGTTTTTAGGGTGAATATTAAAATTAGGAAGATTTTCACCTAATTGCAGTTTTTTAATTGTAATGGTTTTATGTGCTGCTTTTTCTGCTTCTTCAAGTGAAGCGCCTAGTGCAATACTATTGGCGGCAGCTAAGGTGCCTTCAACAATCGGAGCTGAGCTTAACGCAACATTTGTGGCAATGTTGTGATCAAGGTTGGCGATGGCAAGTGCTGCATTTTGTGCTGAATGATAAGTATCGAGTAAAACGAGTACACCTTGTTTGCTATAACACTTTTTAATTGCAGTGAGTATGGTTTCTGGTGACACTTCATTAGCAAGATCAGAAGGTGTTTGATAGTTGGTCGCAATGGCAATTTTTACTTGGCGATCTACAGTCTGATTAACGAGCTCTTTAATACCATTGGCGAGCGTAAGGCTCTTTGAAACTAATACGATACTGACCATAAAACACCCTTTCTTGTAAATGTAAACAGGGAGATAAACACCCCCTGCTTACTCAGGCTTTAATAAAGCCATTCCCGTCCTAATTGGTCGGCAGTTAAAATCGCGGCGTAAACCTTATCGGAATCGATATCAAATGGCATGTTATAAATTGTCTCACCTTCAGCGCAACTTAACTCAGCAACCGCCATGATTTTTTCATTTAACTCATCACCTGTGGCATTGATACCTAATTCTTCCAAAGTGACAGGTAGTCCGACTAAAATACAGAAATCTAGAAACTCTTCTAACTCTTCTAATGGACTGTTTTCTAACACTAATTGGACTAATGTACCAAAGGCAACTTTTTCACCATGATACATGTTGTGACACTCTTCTAATGCCGTAAATCCATTATGAATAGCGTGGGCAGCCGCAAGACCTGCACTTTCAAAACCGATACCACTTAAAAAGGTATTAGCTTCAATAATATTTTCTACCGCAGTTGTACAGACACCACGGCTTACTGCAAGTTTAGCCTTATAACCATCTTCTAAAAGGGTGTTATAGCAAAGTTCAGCTAGAGCTAAGGCTGCAAGTGTTGATTTACCTCCTGCCATAGTCTGTTTTTGGGCATGACTGCAAGCTCTTGCTTCAAAGTAGGTTGCTAAAGCATCCCCCATACCTGCTACTAATAAACGAGCTGGTGCAGAAGCGATGATATTAGTATCCATCACGACAACATCAGGATTTGTTGGGTAGAAAAGGTAACTATCAAATGCGCCTAATTCAGTATAAATCACAGAAAGTGCGCTTGTTGGGGCATCAGTGGAAGCAATGGTTGGGGAAATAACGACAGGAAGTTGGCATTTATAAGCAACAGCTTTGGCTGTATCAAGTGTTTTACCACCACCAACACCGATGATCACAAGAGAGGCTTGTACTTTTGCAAGTTCAGATAGTCGATTGATTTCGTTGTGTGTGCATTCACCATTAAAAAGTTCGAAGTGCCCATTAACTTCATACTGAGACATACTATCTTTAACGGTACTACCGACAAGTTCCATAACAAATTTATCGGCAATAATTAGTGCTCTATCACCAAAAGGCTTTGCGTATTTACCAATATGATATAGCGCGTCAGGCCCTTGAATATATTTAGCGGGGGATTGAATAACTTTTAACATAATAGACTCCTACTATTCGCAAAAGAGAGTAAAAAATCCTTATGGTGAGACTCGTCGTCCCAACTGACATATAACAATATGGAGACGTTCTAAGAATACATTAACAGTTTAATGAGGGAATAAAATAATTTATTGTAAATAATTAAGGCTTTTTATATTAGCATGTGAAAAATATCCTAATACTGATATTTAAGTCATATTTTGTGAGTTGTTTAACTAATCATGCTAATTAATTACTCTGCGAAATATTTATGTAAAATAATAAACTATTCCAATTAGAATAAAGCTTCATAAAATTGGTTTATGAAGCTTTATTATTTGAATTATGACATTTATATCATTATTTTTTTGCGAGATGAGCCAGATTATGAGCGAATTTCAGCATAATCTTGTTTTTGATTTTCTTGTGCGAAAAAGTGACGCAAAATAAAATTCAATAAGACACCATAAGCAGGTAAGAAGAACAGCATACAAATGGTCAATTTAAACACGTAGTCAACTAATGCAATTTCAACCCAATTCTCCGCCATAAATGCGTCAGTACTACGATAAAATGCAATAAAGAAGAATGCGAGTGTGTCGAGTAAATTACCGAAGAACATTGCTGCACTTGGCGCTACCCACCATTTTTGTTGTTGTCTTAAACGATTAAAGACAGACACATCCATGATTTGACCTAACACATAAGCCATAAAGCTCGCTGTCGCAATTCTTGCCACCATGATATTAAAATCAGCTAATGAGGCAAAACCCTGCCAACTGCCTTGGAAGAAAAGCGTTGAAATCAGGTAAGAAATCGCTAATGCAGGTAGCATAACGGCGGTAATAATGCGTCTGGCAAGTGGTGCGCCATAAATACGAACTGTTAAATCTGTTGCCAGAAAAATAAACGGAAAGGTAAAGGCACCCCAAGTGGTATGGAAACCAAAAATGGAAATAGGTAACTGCACAAGATAGTTACTAGAAGTAATTATCAGGATGTGGAACAAAGAAAGCCATAACAGCGCCACCGCTTTTTGGCGGGGAGTAAACGTATACATAAATTGTACCTTTTTAGTGATTGGGGTGAGGGAACCCAATAAAACAGTGATTTCTCTCTTAAATGAGAGGATGCGCATAATACGCCTGTTGCGCAACAAAAGCAAAGGTTAGGGGGAATACCTTTGTGCTTAATGTGCCGTGATGTGAACACGAAAGCGAGATATAATGACAAAATCTGTCAGTGTAAGAAGAATGGTTAATAGAATGAATGCTCAATTTGATGATGCAACCAAGACATTAGATACGCTAGGGCTACGTTGCCCTGAGCCTGTAATGTTAGTGCGTAAAACCATAAGAAATATGGCATTAGGTGAGACGTTATTAGTGATTGCTGATGATCCTGCCACAGTGCGTGATATTCCTGGCTTTTGCCGATTTATGGAACATGATTTATTAAATCAAGAGACGCAATCTGCACCTTATCGTTATCTTATCCGTAAAAAAGAGAGCAATCTGTAATTTATACTGTAAATATTGCTTATTATCGCGCTAAAAAATAACCCAAACCCCACATACTGAGGTTTGGGTTTTGTTATTTTAGCGTGCTTACTCTTTGTTTGAAGCGCTAATTTTTACTCTTAACAGTCTTACGGCATTGGCTGTTACCAGTGCTGTTGCTCCTGAGTCAGCAAGAACAGCAACCCAAAGTCCAGTAATTCCTAATAAGCTTGTTACTAAAAATATCGCTTTTAAACCAAGTGCTATCGTGATGTTTTCACGGATAATTTTACGTGTCGCACGAGACAACTTAATAATTTCAGGTAAGCCAGTTAAACGGTTATGCGTTAATGCTGCATCAGCTGTTTCAAGTGCAACGTCTGTACCGCTTCCCATCGCGACACCAATGGTTGCTGCCTTCATTGCTGGTGCATCATTGATACCATCGCCCACCATCATTGTGTTATGCGTTTTACTGATTTCCATGACTGAAGTCACTTTATCTTCAGGCAGCAATCCTGCACGGAAATCCATACCTAATTTTTTCGCAATAGCCGCGGCTGCTCTTGGATTATCACCTGTTAGCATAACGGCATTGATGTTCATCTCTTTCAATAACTTCATTGATTCGACAGCATCGCTGCGTAAGGTATCCTGCATAGCAATAACACCGACAAGCTGACTCTCTTTTAATACGACTACCACGGTTTTGCCTTCATCTTCAAGGCGTGCAACTTCTTGTTGCCATTGAGAAGAGAGTAATGTGGCTTCTGATAATTGAGAAGGCGCACTCACCAGAATATGTTGGCTATTTAAATAACCTTCAATTCCTTTACCCGCTAGCGCTTTACGATCTTCCGCTTCAACAACAAGCACACCTTCATCTTGTGCTTTATTGATAATGGCTTTTGCTAATGGGTGATGAGAGCCAATTTCTACAGATGAAGCAAAAGTCAGTACTTCTTTTTCATTAAATCCGGTTTCAGCAACAACATCAGTAACTTGAGGTTTCCCTTCTGTTAATGTGCCTGTTTTATCTAATGCGATAGTATTAACAGTACCTAATTGCTCTAATGCTGCACCACCTTTGATCAGCGCTCCGCGTTTAGTTGCAGCCGCTAATGCTGACGTGATGGCGGCTGGTGTTGAGATAACTAAAGCACAAGGACAACCAATGAGTAATAGGGTTAAGCCGCGATAAATCCATGTTTCCCAAGGTTGTGAGAACAACAATGGCGGAACAATAATAACCAGTGCAGAGAACAGCATAATCGCAGGTGTATAGTAACGACTAAAGCGGTCAATAAAGCGTTCAATTGGGGCTCTACGCTCTTCTGCTTCTTCAATCAATTGCAAAATGCGGTCGATAGCATTTTGCCCTTGTTCTGATACTACTTTCATCTGTACAGATCTATCGACAGATAAACAACCAGCAGCGACTTTTTCACCTTGTAAACGCTCTACGGGTACGGATTCGCCCGTTAATGCACTTTCATCAAAGCTTGCAAATGCACTGACTAATTCCGCGTCTGTTGGCAAACGTGAACCCGGTGCAATCTCAATAATGTCGCCCGGACGTAATTGCGCAACAGGAACAGTTTGTTTTTTACCGTCTTTGACTAATGTTGCTTCTTCTGGCACTAATGCCATTAATGCACTCACACCACGACGAGCACGTCCTGCGGCATAAGACTCCAGCATTTCACCAATCATAAACAGCAAAATAACCATTGCTGCTTCTTCGGTTGCATTAATAAATAGTGCACCAATTGCAGCGACACTCATCAATGTTTCGATAGCAAATGGTGTACCACTGCGAATAAGTTGTAAGGACTTTTTCACAATGGGGAATAGACCAATTAAGGTTGTTGCAATAAAGGCGGCTCGACCTGCTTGGGGATCAATAATCTCGGCACCCCAACTAATCGCCATTAAAAGCGCCAAAATAATCACAAATGAGCTCTCTTTCAAGAAACTCTGCTTCACCACTTTTTGGGATTGAGGCGATGAGAGATCAAAAAGCTCGAAACCGGCACTGTTAATGGCTGCAATGACATCAGCACGTAGATCACTATCAGCATCAACGACCAGTTTTTCAGTGGCAAAAAGGACTTTTGCTTGTTTTACACCTGTGACTTTGAGTGCTGCGGTTTCAATTTTTTGAGCGCAACTTGGGCAATCCATTCCTTGTACTTTCCAGCTAAAGCGCTGTTGTGCAATCTTTTCTGGCTCAATGTTAGAGACAGGGGCGTTGATATCACAGCTTCCATGAGTGTGGTTGTGTTCATCATGGTTATGGTCGTGATTATCATGATCATGTTCGTGGGAATGTCCGTGGTGGTGCTCATCCTCGCATTCAGGATCACTTTTATCTATTTTAGTATGAGAATGTCCACTTTCAGTATGTGAGCGCGTACTATTCTCTGAGTGACCTGAACAGCATTGAGAACTTGAGCAGCAAGCATCGGTATGTTTATGATTATCGTGTTTATGAGCATGTTTAGTCATAACTGGCTCTCCTTGTTCAACAAAGTAAAGTCTAAATTTATCTATCTGATAAGTACTTTACAGCTTGGAGTAGAGTCCAGAGTCAAGATACCAAAGGCATATTCATTGGCAAAAAGTGCGAATTAGGTCAAAAAATTAGCCCCTTGATTTAAATGTTTAAAACAAGGGGCTGGATTTAAACTACAGGAACAGTGCTCTGACAATAAAGAAATGGCCAATAAAATAACAGGCGCTGACAAGCCCTTTAGACGCTGAAAATGAGAAGCGGAAGCGGTTGATTAGCCATATTGAGTAAGCAATCACTAACAATAATGAGCCAATCATTACTGATAAGTTGTAATCATTGCTTAAGTAGAAGAATTTTTCACCAGCAACCCAAAACATAGTAAATGCGGCTAGTAAAGTTAGAGAGGCTGGAATGGCTAACTTATCGAGCTTAGTCCAAACAATCGCCAGAATGATAATGAAAGCGAGAATAACGAATCCCAGTAAAGGAAGATAAAAAGAGAGTTGTAATGGGAGTAAGAAACTTACCATATAAAATATGTAGCTTAGAAAAACCAAAGCAAGAGAAGGTAGTAAATACTTACCATCAAACATTCTTAAGATATCAGAAAGTAAAGTCGCTAATAACGCACCGACAATAAGGTAACTATTAATATTGTGCTCGGGAACTTGCCATGCCCAGAGTAATAAAAGAAGTAGCGTGATAGGACGGAATAACCATCGTTGCCAATTAGGACCTCGATATGCGGCATCAATATAAAGCCATCCGGAGAATAATACGGCGAGAAAAGGCCAACTCATAATATCTTCCTTATATTCAGAACTGTTTTATTATTCATAACAGAAAGATTAATTTAAGAATAGCGGTTAATGACGAAACTGATGGACTCATTAAAATAATATAAAGCACACTGTTTTTTTAACCCATATAACGATAGGAATTAGTGTAATGAATAAAGCGGCTATTTTAGGGATTGCAGTACTGGTGATTATTATAGCGTCAGCAACTTATCGTTTTTTCGAACAAAGAAAACAGCGAATAAGTGACGATAATTCACCTGTTACACTCTATATGGTTGAAGTGATTGATAAAAAAGAAGTTGCAGCAAATGAACGACGTTCAAGAGAAAATGATGTAAATGGCCCAGAAACAACACATTATTATCAAGTGACCTTTCGTTTAACCACTGATGATCGTAAAGATTTAGTGTTAAAAATCGATAAATCAGCTTATCAAGATATTGAGCCTGAAATGAAAGGGCGTTTGTTTATGCAGGGCAGTCGTTTTGTACAGTTTGAAACCGATATGCCAATCGATGAGCCAAATAATAAATAAGATAGAATATTTATTATTTAGCAACCTCTGGGGTTGATTATCGACCCCAGATAATTGCGAGGATATAACAATATTTACGGCTGTGGTTTTGTTTTATTCTTCTGTTTTTCTTCGTATTCTTTGCGTAATTCTTTTTGTATTTTTAAGAGCTCGAAGATCCCAAAGAAGAAAATGCGAAACTGTAATGCCGTTGAGGGTTTTTGATCTTTAGGTTGTCCTGCTTTATACATGACGATTTGTAATCCATGCATAATCACCATAAAAATCAATGCAATATCCATAAAGTACTTTAGAGGCTTAGGAAATGGGGAAATAATATTTAAAAACAGAAAGCCCCAAACACCGACCATTAAAAATCGGCCAAAAAAGATTAACATAGCAGCTCCATAAAAAATTAAGCAGATAAATTGCGAATATAAAGACGATACGCGACTTGCCCTGCGATCTTCTCTCTATGCAATGTCCAATGATTCGGAATTGTATAAGTCTGTGCTTTAACTTCTTCCTCAATATAAATATAGCAATCTTGCGCTAACCAACCGTTATTTTCTAATAACTGGATAGTGTCTGACAACATGCCTTTATGAAAAGGAGGATCTAAAAAAACGACATTATAAGGCGAACCTTGTTTAGCGAGATATGACAATGCACTATCTTGAATGACAAGCCCATTCTCGGCATTAAGTAAGGTTAAATTTGCGGTAATTTGTTGGGCAACTGCACGTTCATATTCGATAAACGTGGTTTCATGCGCATAGCGAGAAAGGGCTTCTATGCCTAAACCACCACTTCCTGCAAAACAGTCGAGGCAACGGGCATCTTGGATAACGGGCATTAGCCAATTAAAGAGCGTTTCTTTTACTCTATCCGTCGTTGGTCGTAATCCTTGGCTATCGAGAACAGGAAGTTTACGACCACGCCATTTTCCCCCAATAATTCTTATTTGTCCCATTGGGGCTTTTTGTGGTTTTTTGGCCATATTATTTTGATTTATATCGTTTAAACGTGAGTTTTGGAGTGTCTTTTGGAATAAGGAATTCGTGTCTGTTGTTATCTCGATGACTTCCCTTGATTTAATCCGGAATAATTTACCATAAAATTCGTATAAAAGATGCGTTTATCCATGATCAAATGATAGACTTCATTATTATTTTCAATATCGTCAGTGTAATCGCGCCATGATTTAGTGCGAGGAGTTTAGTAGCTAATGGCAAAAGAAAAAAAAGGTTTTTTCTCGTGGCTCGGTTTTGGGCGTAACAAAGAAGAAAATATTGAGCAAGAGAAAGAACAGCAACGCTTAGAAGAAGAGCGTTTAGAACAAGAACGTTTGGCAAAAGAAGCTCAAGAAGATGCGGCTCGCCAAGCGCAATTAGAAGCAGATCAAGAACGTTTAGAAGCAGAGCGCCAAGAAGCACAACGTGTTGTGCAAGATAGATTGGCACAAGAAGCTGAAAAACAACGTTTAGAACAAGAGAAAGCCCAACGCCAAGCTGAACTTAAAGCAGAGCAAGAGCGTCTAGAAGCAGAGCGTCTAGAGCAAGAACGCTTGGCTCAAGAAGCGCAAGCTCAACGCCAAGCCGAACTTAAAGCAGAGCAAGAGCGTTTAGAAGCAGAGCGTCTAGAGCAAGAACGCTTGGCTCAAGAAGCTGAAGCTCAACGCCTTGCGCAAGAAGAAGCGCAACGCCAAGCCGAACTTAAAGCAGAGCAAGAACGTTTAGAAGCAGAGCGTCTAGAGCAAGAGCGTTTGGCTCAAGAAGCTGAAGCTCAGCGTCTAGCGCAAGAAGAAGCACAACGCCAAGCTGAACTTAAAGTAGAGCAAGAACGTTTAGAAGCAGAGCGTCTAGAGCAAGAACGTCTAGCTCAAGAAGAGGAAAACGAACGTCTCGCTATTGCGCAAGCAGAAGCCGAAGATATTGAATCTTTACGCGAAGAAGTATTGGCAGATAAAGTTGTTGAACAAGAGAAACCTAAAAAAGAAGGTTTCTTTAGCCGACTGAAAAAAGGCTTACTGAAAACTCGCCAAAACTTAGGTTCAGGATTCCTTGGCCTATTTCGAGGTAAGAAAATTGATGATGAGCTATTTGAAGAGTTAGAAGAGCAACTCTTAATTGCTGATGTAGGCATGGAAACTACCACTAAAATCATCACTAGTCTGACTAAACACGCCACTCATAAAGATCTTAAAGATGCTGAAGCCCTTTACGGTAAATTGCGTGAAGAGATGGGCGATATTTTAAATAAGGTGGATAAGCCATTAAATATTGAAGGTAAAAAACCTTTTGTTATTTTAATGGTTGGCGTTAACGGTGTTGGTAAAACAACTACAATCGGAAAATTAGCGCGACAGTACCAAGCTGAAGGTAAATCTGTCATGTTAGCTGCGGGTGATACATTCCGTGCGGCAGCGGTTGAACAGTTACAAGTTTGGGGTGAGCGTAATAATATTCCTGTAGTGGCACAACATACTGGTGCTGATCCTGCATCTGTTATTTTTGATGCAATTCAATCAGCCCAAGCAAAAGGTGTCGATGTTCTTATTGCTGATACCGCAGGACGATTGCAGAATAAATCCCATTTAATGGAAGAGCTGAAAAAAATCGTTCGTGTTATGAAGAAATTAGACGAAGAAGCACCACATGAGGTGATGCTGACGTTAGATGCAAGTACCGGACAAAATGCAGTTAGCCAGGCAAAACTCTTTAATGAAACAGTTGGGCTAACTGGATTAACATTGACTAAACTCGATGGTACAGCAAAAGGGGGAGTTATCTTCTCCATTGCTGATCAGTTTAGTATTCCTATCCGTTATATTGGGGTAGGTGAAGGTATTGAAGATCTACGTCCGTTTAAGGCCGACGATTTTATTGAGGCTCTGTTTGCCCGCGAGGAGTAGTTTTAATGATCCGCTTCGAACACGTCAGCAAGGCTTATTTAGGTGGAAGACAAGCATTACAGGGGGTTGATTTTCATCTTCGCCCTGGTGAAATGGCTTTTTTAACGGGTCATTCTGGCGCCGGTAAAAGTACATTGCTTAAGTTAATTTGTGGAATAGAACGCCCAAGTGATGGCGCTATTTGGTTTGCTGGTCATGATATCAGTAGACTCAAAAATAGTGAGATCCCTTTTCTTCGCCGTCAAATTGGGATGATCTTCCAAGATCACCACTTATTGATGGACAGAACGGTTTATGACAACGTATCTCTTCCCCTGATTATTGCTGGTGCGAGTGAAGAGGATATTCGACGAAGAGTTTCAGCCGCTTTAGATAAAGTGGGACTATTGGATAAAGCTAAAAATTATCCTATTCAACTCTCTGGTGGTGAACAACAGCGTGTCGGTATTGCGCGCGCTGTTGTGAATAAACCGACTGTTTTACTCGCAGATGAACCAACTGGTAACCTCGATGGTGAGCTTTCAGAAGGGATCATGCGCCTTTTTGAAGAGTTCAACCGTGTTGGTGTAACAGTGTTAATGGCGACGCATGATATGTCGCTGATAGAACGTAGAAATTATCGCATTCTTACATTAGGGCAAGGCAGAATGGTGGGAGGGCAAAATGGCTAAAGCAAAAAGTTCCCGTAAATCAATGCCAACGCCGGGTGCAAAAACCAAGGCGCTAAAAGGTGGAAGACGCGAACAGTGGCGTTATGCATGGCGTAACACGATGGCAGATTTTTTACGCCAACCGCTCTCCTCTTTTTTAACGGTAATGGTTGTCGCGATATCTCTTACCTTGCCTAGCATCTTTTATATTGTATGGAAGAATGTCTCAACAGCGGCAGAACAATGGTATCCAACACCACAATTAACTGTTTATCTCGATAAATCTCTTGATGATTCATTAGCTGAAGCCACAATCAAAAAAATTGAAGCCTTAGAAAAAGTCGAAGGTGTTAACTACCTTTCGCGACAAGATTCGCTGGTGGAATTTCGTTCTTGGGCTGGCTTTAGTAGTGCGTTAGATATGTTAGAAGAAAATCCATTACCTGCGGTGGCGATTGTGACACCTGTTATGGAGCCTAGCGATCAACAACTCATGGTGAATTTACGTGATAGCGTAGCGAAAATACCCGGTGTTGATGAAGTTAGAATGGATGATAGCTGGTTTTCTCGGCTTTCAACGTTGACGTCATTAGTCGGGCAAATCGCCTTGGTGATTGGTACATTGATGGTTGTTGCCTTGTTATTGGTGATTGGTAACAGTGTGCGCCTCAATATTTTCAGTCGCCGTGACACCATTAATGTGATGAAACTTATTGGTGCAACTGACGGCTTTATTATGCGTCCATTCCTTAATTGGGGATTAATACTTGGCTTTATTGGTGCCGTATTTGCCTTAATTTTTTCAGCTTTACTGGTGTGGAAGCTCTCTGATGTGGTGACTCAAGCTGCGACCGTGTTTGGAACTTCATTTTCTATTTCAGGATTAGGTTTTGATGAATCTATCATTCTTATTCTTGTTGCTATGACAATTGGTTGGCTTGCTGCGTGGTTGACGACAATGCAACATTTACGTCAATTCACACCGGAATAATCAATTAGAGTGTTTTTATACTTATCCTCTAAATAATGAGAAGATATTTTTTATCAGGCTGGGTTACGTTAATATCGTCACCCAGCCATTTTATCAACGCCCCGTCTCTGGCATAATAATGCGCGCACTCTTTTCTACGATAAGGCAACAGCCATATTTGCTTCAGTGATAGAAAAGTACAAAGATATGTAAACATAGATGCGAGATGAACCTTTAGCCTTTATGCTGGTCAAATAGTCGTTATGATAAAAACACATCGTAAAAAACCTTAACTGACTTCCTATTTAAGCTATATTTAGAAGGCTCATCTACTTTCCCTTACAGCATTAATTTTAATTATTTATTTGATTTTTATGAGGATTTGAATGACAAAAGAAATGCAATCCTTAGCATTGGTTCCGCAAGGCAGCATCGAAGCGTATATACGTGCAGCCAATTCCTATCCGATGTTAACCGCAGAGGAAGAAAAGGAACTCGCTGAACGGCTGCATTACGATGGTGACTTGGATGCGGCAAGAACGCTTATCCTTTCACATCTGCGCTTCGTTATTCATGTTGCTCGCAGCTATTCAGGTTATGGCTTACCACAAGCTGATCTTATCCAAGAAGGTAATATTGGTCTGATGAAAGCGGTTCGTCGTTTTAACCCAGAAGTGGGTGTTCGACTGGTCTCTTTTGCTGTGCATTGGATCAAAGCTGAAATTCACGAATATGTGCTACGTAACTGGCGTATCGTGAAAGTGGCGACTACAAAATCACAACGTAAACTGTTTTTTAATCTGCGAAAAAATAAAAAGCGTTTAGGTTGGTTTAATCAAGATGAAGTGGAACTTGTTGCAAGAGAGTTAGGTGTATCAGAAAGTGATGTCCGAGAAATGGAATCACGAATGTCAGCACAAGATATGGCATTTGATATGACTGCTGATGATAGTGATGATTCACATCCTATCGCTCCTGTACTCTTCTTAGAAGATAAGTCTTCTGACTTTGCCGACGGCATTGAAGAAGATAACTGGGATAGTCATGCAACGGATAAACTAACGTCAGCAATTGAAACTCTTGATGAACGTAGCCAAGATATTATTCGTGCTCGTTGGTTAGATGATGATAACAAATCGACATTGCAAGACTTGGCGACAAAATACGGTGTTTCTGCTGAACGTGTTCGCCAATTAGAAAAAAATGCGATGAAGAAATTGCGTTTAGCGATTGAAGATTAATCACATTTCAGACCAAGCACACTCTCTCATAAAGTAGAGTGACTAGTCCTGATATAGGTTGACAGCTTTCAGGCATAAAACGCTCGATGTACTTCATCGGGCGTTTTATAGTTTAACGATAAGTGTGGTCGTTTTTCATTATAGAGTTGAATTGATTCTTCTACTAATTTTCTCGCTTGTTCCAAATTACTCGGTTTTATCAGTAGATACTCCATTTTTAATATTCCATTAATTCGTTCCGCTAAGGCATTTTGATAACAATCATACCCATCAGTCATAGAGCATTGAATATTATGCTCTTTATGTATCTCCTGATATTCCGAAGAACAATACTGTATCCCTCGATCTGAATGATGGATTAACGAAGTTGTCGAAGTCCGTTTTTTTAACGCCTGAACCAACGATTTCTTCACTGAACTTGTTTTCATATTGTCATCTAAATGATATCCCACGATTTTTCGTGAATATGCATCCGTAATTAAACTCAAATAAGTATCACCTTCATGCGTCGATAAATAGGTAATATCTGCCACCCAAAGCTGTTCTGGTTGTGTGGGGATAAACCCTGACTTAATTAAATTTGGATGCCGATGAAAACGATGATGGCTTAAGGTTGTTCGATGATAAGCCCGTTTATTAGGCACCAGTAACTGATGTTCTTTCAATAAAGAAAATAGTCGATCACGACCAATAACCATCTGTTTTTGCTTTAAAATAAAATGTAATTTACGCCCACCCAGTCGAGGTTGTAAGACTCGTTCAGATTTAACAACGTCAATAATGGCTGAATCGGCTTTCTTTCGTTCCTCAATTCTATCCAGTCTCTTGTAATAAGCCTGTCGGCTGATCTGCATAAAACGACAAGCAATTGTTACGGTGAGGTTTTTAACCGTTTTTTCTTTAATAACTCGGCTTTGCGCTTTTTTGACAAACGAACTCCAAAGTCTCTATCCATGACTTTAACCACAGCTTCGAAAAAATCGGATTTAAGCCGAGCTTCTTCAAGTTCCTTTTCAAGGATCTTAATGCGTTGTTCCGGCGTTTGTTGTTCAGAAGATTGGGTCATAGCTGAACCTCTATAAAAAGTATCAGGGGTACCGTTTGACCAATCTAACCTACCATGCTTACGAAGCCAAACTAAAACAGTAGAGCATCCTTGTATACCATAGTGATCTTGAGCTTGTTTATAGGTTAATTCGCCTTTTTCAACTTGGTCAACAAGCTGTAATTTAAAAGCGAGAGAATAATCGCGTTGAGTTCGTTTAGTGATTGGTTTCATTACACTCTCCAATTTCAGATTGGAAAAGTGTCAACCTTATTTAGGATGGGTCAGAGTATGTTATAAAAGCGATATGAAAATATCGCTTTTATATTGCTTGGAGAAAAGAACGTGAAAATAGTTATCGCCCCTGATTCTTTTAAAGAAAGTTTAAGTGCGAAAGATGTTGCGATGGCAATAAAACAGGGATTTTCACGTTATTTACCCGATGCACAATATTGCTGTATTCCTATGGCGGATGGCGGCGAAGGAACAGTGGCATCGCTGGTGGATGCAACGCAAGGCCGTTTTATATCGACACCAGTGTGTTCGCCCTTAGGTAAACAAGTAACTGCAACTTGGGGACTTTTAGGGGATAACACCACTGCCGTGATTGAAATGGCACAAGCTTCAGGTCTTCATCTTATTCCTTCATCTCAACGCGATCCTAATTTAACGACCAGTTATGGTACAGGTGAATTAATTAATGCTGCACTTGAAATGGGCGTTAAAAAAATCATATTGGGATTAGGTGGCAGTGCCACAAATGACGCGGGTGCAGGAATGATGCAAGCGCTCGGTCTAGGTCTTAAAGATAAGTTTGGTACATCTTTGTCTTTTGGTGGACTCGCATTAGCACAACTTCACTCTATTGATATCACGACTCTTAATCCTAAACTAAAAAATATTGAAATTGAGATTGCCTGCGATGTAACAAATCCATTGTGTGGAGAGAAAGGGGCATCCGCTATTTTTGGTCCTCAAAAAGGAGCGACCAAAGACGATATTGCGCAACTTGATAATGCATTACACCATTTTGGTACTTATCTTGAGAAAATGACGCAACGCAGTCTTATCAATATTGCAGGAAGTGGTGCGGCAGGAGGATTGGCTTTACCTTTGCTTGCATTTACGCAAGCAACTCTTTCGCAAGGCGTTGAATTGGTAGCTAACGCTGTTGAATTAGAAAAACAGTTAATTGATGCAGATTTGGTAATAACCGGTGAAGGCCGAATGGATAGCCAATCGGCACAAGGTAAAACGCCAACAGGCGTTGCTTTGCTCGCAAAAAAATATCACCTTCCTGTTATTGCTTTGGTTGGTGGTTATTTACCTGATTATGATGTGGTTCATCAACAGGGAGTTGATGCTGTTTTCTCTATTGTACCGGGTGTTTCTACACTGGCTGATGCACTTCATAATGCGGAAAGGAATCTTAGTGAGACAGCTTATAATGTAGCTAGACTTTATACTTTAGCTACTACATCTAAAATTATTTAGAGTATCCTTTGAATTATTTAGAATATAAAGCTCAGATTGTGTTGATGCACTAAATTGATGATGTACTAAAAAAGCATGTGCAATATCATACCCGCTTTCTTCTACTGATAAGCTTATTGCCTGCCAATGGTCAATATCAGGATAGGCAGATAAGCATTGTGTCAGTAAATAATGGCCAACACCGCGGCGGCGTGTCACATCTCTGACCATAAAATCAGTGATAACGGCTTTCTCATCCGATAATTTAACCCAGCAAGCCGCTAATAATCGCTCATTAAATCTAGCCACAAAGAGTACATTTTCGTTGCTGATCTCATTTCTTAGGGCTGATTGATAACGTACATCTTGCCAAATTTTGCCTAAATCAATACGGTCTTGTTCAGAGAGTTGTGTCAGTTTTTCAATAGTCAGTTTCATTAAATATCCTGTTAGTTTGCAGTTTGTTTTTTTTCTTTTAATGAAGACATTAAGGTCTTAATGGTGAAACACAATGCCAAACTCGTTAAGATCACACAAGAATAAAAGACATACTCATAATTATTGTCAGTCACAAAATAGACTGAAATCATAGGTCCTGCCGCCATTCCACAATAACGAATAAAGTTATAAATCCCCATTGCAGTTGCTCTCATCGAGCCAAAATAACTTGCTAATAATGTCGTGTGCGTTGGCATGGTTAAGCCTAAAGAAAGCCCATATAACACGGTCAAACCAAGCATTATCGGTAGTGAGATTTGCCAAAATAGTGCAAATAACGCCAACATAATTAAATTGATACAAGAGGTGAATATCACTCCATATTCAACACTAAATAGATGGCAAATTTTACGATAGAGATAGCTACCTAAAATAAGTGCAATCGACATTGGTACATATAATCCACCAATTTCAGTACTGCTTAGCTGATAGAGATGAAAAGCAATCAAAGGTAAAAATACCAAGAGGCAGAAGTAGTTATAAAACACCATAAAACTCATTACAAAAACGGATTTACCTGTAGGTGCAGTGAGTACTTGTTGCATTGCTGATAAGCTTTTAAAGGGGTCTTTTTGCTCAGGGCGAGTCTCTGGTAAATAAAAGAGATGGGTAATAAGCAATATGACACCAACAACCGCCAAGAAAATAAAAATACCTTGATATTGATAGTGTTGAGCTAAATATCCCCCTAATAAAGGGCCACAGGCAGGTGCTAGCGCTAATAGCATTTGATACGATCCCATTACTTTAGCGCGATCGTTTCCTTGATAAAGATCGCCAAGAATAGTGGCGGCAACCACAGGGATAGCGGCGATACCGATAGCTTGGATCACGCGCCAAAAAATTAGTAAGTTTATAGAGTCAGACCAAACACAACCCAATGCACCCACAATAGAAATGGCTAATCCACTAAGTAAAATCGGTTTTCTTCCCCATTTATCAATCAATGAACCATAAAAGAGTTGCATAACAGCCATCGAAAAAGTAAATGCGGATACTGTTAAATTAACTAATGATAACGTGGTATTAAATTGCTGCTGGATCAAGGGAAGTACAGGTGTATAGATATTTTGTGCCAAAGAGCCTAATAGTGCGCTAAAGCAAATAAGATAAAATAGACTGCGGATTGATAATTTCATTATATTGCCTCTCGTTATTTTGTTTCCATGGAAACAAAGTAGATGATAGCGATATTTTGATTGTTGTAAATACTTTTGGTACTATTTTCTAAAATATTTTTTCCAAGGAAACAAAATGGCAAAAGAGAATGTCACAACACAAGATTTACTAAAAGGGTTAAGTGATTTTTTGTATCTTAAAGATGAACGTACAGATAGCGATCATAAAAAAATATTAGAAGAGCATGGGTTAGATAATTATTCACTTACAGAACTGCATGTGATCCATTGTATTGGTGAAGAGAGTATGAGAAACCTCACAACCATCAGTGAATATATGTCTATGACACGAGGGGCTGTCTCAAAAATTTGTAGCCGCCTACAAAAGAAGGGAGCTATTGAAAAAATAAAGTTGGCGGATAATCAAAAAGAAATATTTTTTATCTTAACAGCTGAGGGAGAGCGTCTTTTTCATGCTCATGAGGTGTTACACCAACAATCTCAAGCCAAATGGTCTGCGCTATTTGAGCAATATGATCAGCTGGAGAGAATGGCAATCAAACGCTTTTTTACCGATGTTGTGGATAGTTTTCGTCAGTCGCAATAAATAAACCTGAAAAGAAAACCCCCATACCGTGAGATATAGGGGCAAGATAATTATTTCTTATCTTCAGCGATACGATTACGGATATTATCAGCACGCTCTTTTGACGGTGGGTGAGAATCAAACATACTTGAATCACCACCACCTAATTTAGCGAGTTTCTCAAAGCCTGTAACTAAACCAGCAGTATTCACACCACGTTTTTTTAGTAGATCATAAGAGAAATTGTCAGCTTCTGATTCTTGGTGCTGAGAGAACTGGGCGTTAATTAATTTTTGGCCCATCTCTGCTAATTGAGAGCTACTTAATTGCGCTGCGACACCACCTGCAGATGCTGCTGCAGTACGCGCTGCCACGGCCGCGTGAGCAACTTGAATAGCTTTACGGGTATGACCTAATGCAACGTGACCCATTTCATGACCTAAAACACCTTCAACTTCGTTATCAGTCATCATATCCATTAAGCCACTATAAACACGTACACAGCCATTGGCCATAGCCCATGCGTTCACATCTTTAGTCATGTAAACTTTATAGTTTACAGGGGTGCCATTAACTTCATTACCTAACGATTTAGCGATGTTATTTAAGCGTTTAGTGTAAGTGCTATTTGCTGGAGCGACTTTATTTTGCGCATCCATTTCTTTACAAGCATCATTTGTTAACGCTTTGATGTCATCATCGCTTAATGTTGCTGCTTGGAAAAGTTGAGTTCCTGATTGGGTCAACATATCGGTATTCAGGTTTTTACAACCAGAAAGTAGCGCTGCTGATACCATCACTGTAGCAAGTAATTTAATTTTCATTTTTAGTTAAGTCCTTTTCTGCTTTGCAGTTTATATAATTGCAGATTAAATTCGAGCAGAAGAATAACAGTGCTTATCTATTGGTGCAATATAAGCATTTTATGTGAGAAATATTGTCTCAATATGTCTTTTCTCTTTTTTCAGCATAAGTGTATTATATTTCCCTCTCTTAATCGGTCATGATAAAAATGAAATAATATATTTAACCTATTTAAAATTAAGAGAATTAATTGATAATTCAATCTTGGAAAGATAAGTTTAATTGGTATAAATATAATATAAATTATTTAATTGTACTTACTTTAAGTGTCAGTAAGGCTACTTTGTATTTATTTAGAATAATATCAAAATAACGTTGTATTTAGATGTGGTTTTATTTGTTTAATTCTGAAAAATTTTATATTTTTAATATTTATTGCTTAATGGTAAATAAATAGCGACGTTTAAAACATCGCTATTCAGATTAAACCGAAAGTGAATAAAGTGATATCAGCGCTTTACGACACCATTAATTCACTGATGAGCATAAAAGGGCGATTAATACGTTCCCCTGACTGTTGATTAAAAAAATGAAGATTTTCTGGGTGAATGGTAAGACCTATTTTATTACCAATTTGTACACCATGATCGTTTGGCGCACGAATAACGAGAGGTTGTTTCTGTTTATCGCAAGTAGTGGCATAAATTAAAACATCTGCACCAAGTGCTTCAATAAATTCCACATCAACATGAAAAAGAGGATGTTGATGGCTAATAATCAAATGTTCAGGACGTAAACCCAATTTAATGGCTTGATAAGGAAAATGCTGAGATGAAACGGCAATATGCCCATCAGCGACTTCAATCACACCATGATTAACCGGAGTATCTAAGATATTCATTGCTGGCGAGCCCATAAACGTAGCCACAAACACGGAGGCCGGGCTTTCATAAATATCTAACGGTGTGCCTACTTGCTCTATATTTCCTTGATTTAAAACTACCAGCTTATCGGCTAATGTCATGGCTTCTACTTGATCGTGTGTTACATAAATAGAGGTTGTGGAGAGTTTTCGTTGTAATTTTTTGATCTCCAAACGCATCTGGACTCGTAACTTAGCATCAAGGTTAGAAAGAGGTTCATCAAATAAAAAGACTTTAGGATCACGAACGATGGCTCTTCCCATCGCGACACGTTGGCGTTGTCCACCTGAAAGCTCTTTGGGTTTTCTATCAAGTAAATGGCTGATTTCCAGCATTTGGGCGGCATTGTTAACGAGTTCTTCAATCTTTGCTTTGGGTGTTTTTCGATTACGTAAGCCATATGCCATATTGTTATAGACCGACATATGAGGATAAAGGGCATAGTTTTGAAACACCATAGCAATATCACGTTCACTAGGTTCATGCTCATTAACTCGTAAATTATCAATAAATAAATCACCTTGTGTAATGGTTTCTAACCCTGCAATCATTCGCAGTAAAGTCGATTTACCACAACCGCTCGGGCCGACTAATACCACCATTTCACCTTGCTCAATAGAAAGGTTTAATTTTGAAATAGCTTGATGACCATTTGGATAACATTTTTCTAAATTTGTGAGAGTGACGGTTGTCATGTTATTTCTCCGTATCAATAAAGCCTTTTACAAAGGCTCTTTGCATCAAAATGACAATAAGGACGGGAGGCAACATCGCAATTAACGTGGTTGCCATGATCTTATTCCACTCAACAACACCATCAGAAACCGCAACCATCTGTTTAATGCCCATGACAATGGTGTAGTAGTGTGTATCTGTTGTGATCAACATTGGCCAAAGATATTGGTTCCAGCCATAAATAAAAGTGATAACAAATAGGGCGGCAATATTGGTACGAGAAAGAGGAAGTAAGATAGTGAAAAAGAATTTAATCGGACCAGCACCATCAATTTTAGCGGCTTCAATTAACTCAGGAGTGATGGTAAGAAAGAATTGGCGGAATAAAAAAGTGGCTGTGGCGCTGGCAATTAATGGAATGGTTAAACCTGCATAAGAGTTCAACATATTGAGATCAGTGACAACCTCAAAGGTAGGCATAATGCGAACTTCAACAGGTAGCATTAACGTAAAAAAGATAGTCCAAAAGGCCAACATTCTTCCCGGAAAGCGAAAAAAAACGACGGCGTAGGCAGATAAAATCGAGATTATTAATTTCCCGATGGTGATCACTAGCGCCATAATCAATGAATTCAATAACATGCTATTAATTGAGATAGCGCTATTTTGCGTAGTGCCTGCTTGTGAAAATATCGATTTAAAAATATTGAAGCCTTCGGTACCAAACCAAAGAGGAGAGCCAGTAGCAAATTCGGTGTTTTGATGTGTTGTTGCCACAAGTGCAATCCAGACAGGGAACGCAACAGAGAGAATGCCGACAATAAGGATAAAGTGGCAAAAAGCATGAAATAAAGGTCTACGTTCAACCATTAGTAAGCCACCTTTTTTTCAACATAGCGAAATTGAATAATGGTTAAGATCGCGACAATAAACATCAAGATAACAGATTGTGCGGCGGAAGAGCCTAAATCTAATCCCACAAAACCATCGTTATAGACCTTATAAACCAGTGTTGATGTGCTACTTCCGGGACCACCTTGTGTCATCGCGTGAATAATGGCGAAAGTATCAAAGAAGGCATAAGCAAAATTAACCACAAGTAAGAAAAAGGTGGTAGGAGAAATTAAAGGAAAACTGATCGTTATAAAGCGCTTAATAGGGCCACTACCATCGATAGCGGCTGCTTCTAAAAGTGATTTAGGTACGGATTGTAAAGCGGCAAGAAAAAACAGAAAGTTATAACTCACTTGTTTCCATGTCGCCGTTAAAATCACCATCCACATAGCATGATGTGTATTAAGTACAGGATCCCAATTAATGCCTATTTTCTTTAACTGTTGGCTTAATACGCCAATCGTAGGATCAAGCATAAATAGCCAAAGAAAGCCTGCAATAACTGGCGCAATGGCATAGGGTGAAATTAAAATAGTGCGATAAAAAAGCTTACCTCGTAAAATTTGTTCGGCAATACCAGCTAAAACCAGCGCTGATAACATAGATAAAAATACAACACTGGTACTGAAAATAAGCGTCGTGACCAAACTATCAAAGTAATAACGATTGCTAAAAAGTCGTTGAAAATTTTCAAAACCAACAAATTCTCGACTCAGTCCAAATGCATCTTCTAATTGAAATGACTGAAAGAAAGCTTGCCCAGCAGGCCAAATAAAAAAGATAAGCGTGATAGCTAATTGAGGAAAAATCAGCGCTAGAGGTAACCATTTTTGTTTAAAATAAATGGATTGAGAAGCCATACAATATCCAGTAAATCGATAAAAATAGAAGGCGAGCTATTTTGCTCGCCTAATACAAGTGACTATTGTTGAGTACGTTCAAAACGGCGTAACTGTTCATTTCCACGTGTAACGGCATTATCTAATGCAATTTGAGCACTCTGTTTTCCTGACCATACTTTCTCTAACTCTTCATCAACAATTTCTCGAGTTTGTAGGAAATTACCAAAGCGTAATCCTTTAGAGTTTGCGGTAGGCTCTGAGGTTGTCATTTGTAATATTGCAGTGTCAGCTCCTGGATTTTGCTGATAAAAACCCTGTTGCTGTGTTAATGCATAAGCCGCTTTAGTGACCGGCAAGTAACCCGTTGCTTGATGCCAATCGGCTTGAACTTCGGGACTTGAAAGATAGGTGAAAAATTTGGCAACACCGTTATATTCGGCATCTGGACGCCCAGACATAACCCATAATGATGCTCCGCCAATAATGGTATTTGCTGGTTTTTGTACAAGAGTATCGTCGTAAGGTAATTGGCTAACACCAATATCAAGACCTTTCATGTTCTCTTTAATACCAGCAAAGCCCGCGGATGATTCCATCACCATTGCACACTCTTGGGTATAAAACAGAGGCATTGCATCTGATTGGCGTCCGCCATATTTGAATATGCCCGATTTTGACCAATCTGCCATTTGTTGAATATGCGCAACGAAAGGTGCTTTATTAAATAGGAAAGTAGTATCAAAGCCATCAAAACCATTATTTTTAGTAGCAATAGGTAAATTATTGCGAGCACCAAAGTTTTCGATTTGTGTCCACGATTGCCAAGTGGTGGTAAATCCACATTTAACACCAGAATCGAGCAGTTTTTGAGACACGACTCCCATCTCTTTCCATGTCTTAGGTGGCTGTTCTATGCCTGCTTTTTTAAAGAGTGTTTTGTTGTAGTAAAGCACCGGCGTTGAACTATTAAATGGCAACGACATCATTTTGCCGTCGCTGGTGGTGTAATAACCCGTGACAGTTGATAAATAACTATTAGGATCAAAAGGCTCGTTGGTTTTTTCCATTAATTGATAAACAGGAAAAACGGCTTTTTTAGCCCCCATCATACTGGCTGTACCCACTTCAAATACTTGCACAATAGCAGGTTGGTTTTTAGCGCGAAATGAAGCCACTGCACTGGTCATCGTTTCAGCGTAAGTACCTTTATAAACAGGTTTTATCTCATATTCAGATTGACTGGCGTTAAAATCAGAGGCGATTTGATTGACTTTCTGACCAAGCGCACCTCCCATTGCATGCCACCATTCAATTTGTGTTTTTGCGTGTGTAGGAGAGGTAAATAACGCCATCGCAACAGCAAGGCCTGTTATTGATTTTATCGACATGCAGAATTTCCTTTTTAATCGAAAGTTAAAGGTGCAATCTAATCTGCGAATTACCCTAAATGTTATTTATGACAACTGGGTGACAATTAAATGAAGATATATTGATGGTATGACTGTCAAATTGCTGTCATAAATGGTTGTCATGATGTCGGCACAAATGAAAAGGAGAGAGAAATGAAGATAGCTGCTCACCGAGGTTTTTCTGGAAAAGCCCCTGAAAATACACTGGCTGCATTTAAAATGGCGATTGATTTCGGGTGCGAATGGATTGAAACGGATGTGCAATTAACCGCGGATCATGTTCCTGTGCTTATTCATGATAAAACAGTTAATCGTTGCACAAATGGGCAAGGTGCTGTGCGTTTTCATACCTTAGATGATTTACATCGCCTTGATGCAGGCAGTTGGTTTAGTTCACTCTATCAAGGTGAAAAAATTCCTTCTTTAAGACAAGGATTGCAGTTAATTAAGCGTTCAGGAACAAAGCTTAATATTGAGCTGAAAACGTGGCCTGATGATGATGTTGAGCGTTTATGTTTAGCGGTTTCTGACATGATAAAAAGTGCAGATATTCCGAATGAGCAAATTCTATTTTCTTCTTTTGATACACATGCACTTATTATTATGAAACGATATCTACCTTTTATTCGTAGAGGACAATTATGGGATGAGATCCCTGATAATGCGCTAGAAACGTTAAAAGCGATTGATGGTTTTAGTGTGCATTGTAATTACAAATACCTTACGCAAGAACAAGCGCAATTGTTAAAACAAGCAGGCTATGAAATTTATTGTTATACCCCGAATGATCCTGAAGAAGTGAAAGATTTTGAGCAATGGGGTGTTGATATGCTAATTACTGATATGCCTGATGTTTATCAACCGGATGTTTATCAAATAGCAAAATAAAAAAGTGCTAACTATCTTGCTGACTTATATTGAATAAGGCGTTATTAATGTGTTTGATGACGCCTTTCATTCCTTTCTTTGCGCATTCCATTTATAGAAATTAAATAAGAGAAACGTTGAGTAATAGATGTTTTATTTACATTCTCTGTTATTATCCTGCGCAATTAATGAATAGATATTGTTCAACACAATAATGTTTATCTCATTAAAAATAAAAATGGGGAAAATGGTTTGCGAATCTGGCGACCTTATCAACCCAACCTCTAAGAGTAGAGGTGTGTTATTTCTACTTTAATTGCCAATAATATAATTGAGAGTGAAATATGAAAGAACTCGTTGTTGTTGCCATTGGAGGCAACAGTATTATTAAAGACAATGCTAGCCAGTCTATCGCTCATCAAGAACAAGCAGTACAAGAGGTTGCAGCCCATATTAGTGATATGGTGGCTGAAGGGTATAATATTGTTTTAACACATGGTAACGGACCACAAGTGGGGCTTGATTTACGCCGCGCTGAAGTGGCGCATGTGCAAGAAGGTTTACCGTTAACACCATTAGCAAACTGTGTTGCAGATACACAAGGCGGTATTGGTTATTTAATACAACAAGCGTTAACGAATAAGCTTCGTGTCCAACAAAATAAACAAGCGATCACCCTTATCACACAAGTTGAAGTCGATAAAAACGATCCAAATTTTGTTTCTCCAACAAAACCTATTGGTGCATTTTTCTCAGAAAAAGAGATGGTGCAATTAAAGCAAGAAAATCCTCAATGGCATTTCGTTGAAGATTCGGGTCGTGGTTATCGCCGTGTTGTTGCTTCTCCAATCCCACAACATGTTATTGAATCTAAGGCAATTAAATCACTGTCAGAATGCGGCTATGTTGTGATTGCCGTAGGTGGTGGTGGTATTCCTGTTATCAAAAATGAACATGGCAATTACCAAAGTGTTGATGCGGTTATTGATAAAGATCTGTCATCGACATTGCTCGCAAAAGAATTACATGCAGATGTTCTTATCATCACAACGGGCGTTGAAAAAGTTTGTATTCATTTCGGCAAACCAGAACAGAAAGCATTAGGCGAAACGTCGGTTGAAGAAATGACACAATATATGCATGAAGGGCATTTCCCTCCGGGCAGTATGCTTCCTAAAATTGAAGCCAGCCTCTCATTTTTAGCTGCTGGTGGAAAAAGAGTAATTATTACAACGCCAGAAAAATTGGCTTCAGCCTTAAAAGGTGAAACCGGAACACATATCGTTGCTTAATTATCTCCATAAGTAGTATTAAATTATTATCTTTGATAAGCGCCTTATTTGTAGTAAGGCGCTTATTTTATATGAGTCTTAAATATAGGGCGTTATTGAGTAGGATGATTAGCGGGATAGGCTTTCGCATAATGACGAGGATTTAATCGTGCAAATAATCCTATAGTCACAATCACTAAAATGGCATGAAATGCCCATGCATAAGTAAAGCTTCCATCTGGCTGGCGTAATAGCACTGCAACTAATGGACCGAAAGCTGCAATAATAAAGCCACCACCTTGCATTAATGCTGACAGAGCACCAGCTTGCGCCGGATCAGGAATATGATCGAGAGCGACAATCATCATCATGGAAAAACATCCCCCCAAACCACAGCCTAAGAAAATACTCCAAAGATAAGGGGCACTCATTGGCATAGTCATGATTGCACCGAAACCGATAAATTGGCTTATTAATGTTACCGTAAGCCAAAAACGCCTGTCGTGATTTTTAGCTGCTAAGAAAGGAATAATTAAAGCGGCAGAGGCTTGGAAAAGAGAAAGAATAGCGACAAGTGAGCCACTTTGGGCGCTTGGCATTCCTAACGATTGGTAGAACGGCGCTAACCATGTCACAACAGAGGCATAACCTGCATTAACGCAACCAAAACCTAAGATAAGCAATCCTGTTCTAGGACGCCAAATTAAGGTATTCAGTGATATTTTATTTGCAGATGAGGCACTGTTTTGAATTGAAAAAAGAATAGAGATAAATGCAAATCCTGCAGGGAGAGCAAACCACGCTAAAGCGCTTTGCCAATGCCCATAATTCGCAGTAAGAAGAGGGGATAATTGCGCCCCAAGTGCGCCTCCGCCCATTAGCATTGCGGAATATAAACCCATCATGATAGGCGTTCGATTTCTAAACCACCCTTTAATAATGCCGGGAAATACCGCTTGAATATAGGCGACGCTTAAACCACAAAAGAGTGCTGTCAGTAATAGCTGATTGCCATCAGAAACATAGGCTCGAGAAAAAGAGCCCATTAGAAGCATTAACATCGCGACTAAAAGCCCTTTACGTACTTGAATATAAGGCTGTAAGAAGGGAACGATTAATGCGCCTATTCCCATTAAAAGCATGGGTAATAGTGTGAGTAAAGAGACTTGGCTATAACTCATTCCTGTTGAGGCAATAATATTGTCAATAACAGGGCCGGGGCCAGTTAAGAAAGGGCGTAAATTTATCCCAACTAAAATAATAGTGAGGACAATCTGCCATGTTTTTTTTCTTGGTAAGGCAGTCATTGTAATTCCCTGATAAACATAAATATTGTCTATTGTATAGACAATATTTGTATAAACAAATGGTAACAGTAAAGATTTTATTGCCTGATAATTAAAAGAACATTAATACTATTGATAAAATGAGATTGCTTTAAGTTGAAGTTGGCATTATTGGTAGAATATTGAATTAAGTTCTGAATGATATATTTTCGAATACCAACGTTACCCGTTATTTCTTAAGTCGTTTTATCTAGAGGGTATTTAGTTTCGTTTCTAAAAGAAAAAAGACTAAATTTAGCTAAGTTCTAATTATAAAACAAAAAGAGCTTCCTATTTAATAGGAAGCTCCAATATAAAATAATGTTCTATTCAGAATGAGCTATTTACCAGTTATAGTTATAACCAATTTGCCCACCTATTTGTTGGTAATCATGTGAACCTTTTTGAACATTAAAATGAATAAATAAGCTTGATGAGTCATTCACATTTCCTTGTAAGCCTATTTTTAATTCACCAATATTTTTACCGATCTCACTACTTTCTTTGTCACCATTTAAAACCACTTCATTATCCATTCCGTTGTATAACCAGTTAGCTTCAACAAATGGTAACAACCCATTTGGTTGCTGTTTATTACCATAAAAACGAGCACCTAACCGAGTTTGAACACCTTCACTCTTATTATGACTAAAACGAGTGTTGTTATGATCAGTAAAGTCATCCGCATCAATATAGTTATACGTTAACTGTACATGTGGCTTGAATACCCATTTATTGACATCATTTTCTTCAACAATAAAGGAATATCCTCCTTCTGTAGACACCGCAAAACCATAGCTATCATATTTTTTATCTTGGTTTTTCTGAGCCTGTCCCGTTAGTTTATTGTTGTAATGGGCAAAATGTCCCCAAACATCCACATAAGGGCCATTATCTTTTTCTGGCATCCAACTATAATATGCCCCAAGTTGCACACCTTTTACATCACCCTCAGCCTTTGTTCCTGTTAAGCGGGAACGGTTTTCTACATCACTATACCCATAACCAACATAGGCACCTGCGACTCGACCTTTTTCTTCATTGCGGTAGAAATCGGCTCCTATTTGTAACAAGGTACTATCAATCTGGAGCTCTTGAGTATCACGAATATGATCGGTTTTAACCTGATTGTAATTAATTCTAGCCCATACTGTTTGGTCTGGAGCTTGAACATTATCACGCCTATCTAGAATATTTTGATTAAACATATTCGCAGCTGCGTATTGGTTACCTAGATAAGCCCCTACGTTTGGGTTAGGTATTTTTTCATCTATTTTTTTCAATTGATTACGTAAGTAATAACCATCATTGACTCCAGATGCATCTCCATCATATAACAAGTATTCATATCGACCATAAGTGACTGGCCCTGCTAATTCAAATGCATCCGCATCTTGCGTCCCTAATGTTTTAACGAGTTGAATTCCATTTTCTTTAGTGGCGATCTCTTTACTTCCAGAAGCAATGACGATGTCAATTTTAGTAGAGTCATTACCTTTTTTCAGGTTATCAACCACTAAAACATCACTACGGCTTTCTTGCCCACCTTCATTCAAGGTTGTTGCCATTTTTAGGGTTCCGCCATTGGTTGTGAAAGTTCCATTTCCATTTTGCCCTGCGACTTGGCCACCACTTATCACAAAACTATTACCCGATAACCCTGCACCTGTTAAATCAAGTACACCACTATGATTGAAATCCTTAACACCTAATAATTGTCCATGCACAATTCCAGAATTTGCACTACTTAATGTGCCATGAGGAACATATTCCCCTGTAGTATCGTTGTTAATACCATCAACGGCTAAAAGTTTAATCGTGCCAGTATTATTGATAGTGCCATTATTAAAGTGAGAAATAGCAACATTTTTAGTTTCATTATTTTGATTGCGAACTAAAAAGGTTCCTGTGTTTTCTAAATTAAGTGCAGTTTTATTATTGGCGTTCACAACACCTTGGAGAGTGCCACTATTAGTTAGAGATAACTGGCTATTTGCATCAGAGCCAACCACATTAATCGCTTTATCACTTTTTGCACTAATAAAACCGGCATTATTGATGACATAATTACCAGTGCCACCATTTTCTACCTCAAAATGAACACCAGCATCGTTACCACCTTTAACTGTGACTCCTTGGTTTATATTGACCGAACCTTCTTTAGCTGTTTTTAAGAAAACAGCAGAGTTCCCTTGTGTTGCGTCGATATTCGCTTTACTTCCAATAAGAATATCAGCACTACGAGCCACCTCTGTATTTGTACCGCCCCCAGCTACAATTCCATGAGATTGTTGATTTTGTGCATTATTTTCAACAGTGATATCTCCAGCTAAATGCTGAATATTAATATTACCTGTTCTTGAAATACCTTCGATACCATGGCCTGAGACTTCTTGCTTACTATCAGCCTTGTTTTTTGCAGAAATATTTCCGCTATTTGTGATTAACACATCACCTTGACTGTAAACACCTACTGCCGAGCTATTTTCAGATGTTAATGAACCGCTGTTATTTACTTCAACAGCTGAATTGCCAAGTGCATTAATATAGATATTTCTTGCTTCAATACCTTTTGTTGAAATATTTCCTGAGTTAGTGAGGTTGATTTTTCCATCACCTTCCTGTGTTACACGGATAGCTGCCGCAGAATTATTACTGCCTGTTCTTGCTCCTGTTGTTGAAATATTCGAACTATTATTAATAACTAACGTATTATCAGCAGTTGATTTATTATTTACAAAAATTCCATGGGAAGTATCACCACTGGTTGTAATGTCCCCTTTAGATGACTGAACTTGGATATCTCCACCTTGGGTATCCAAATAGATGCCATGGGAGAAGCTTCCTTTGATTACAGCATCCCCTTCATTATTAACGAGTACTTTTCCTGCATTTTTTTTGATTAAAGTAATCCCACTAGAATAATTCCCCAGTGTCTCTAATTTCCCAGAGTTACTAATTTGGTTCACACTGTCTTTTTTAGCTTGAACATTATCTTGCTGTGAATGAATTGCACTTGATGCTGTTCCATTCGTTGTGATGTTTCCTGTATTACTTATAAGGATATTACCTATCCCTGCGTTATTTGTATAAATGCCATTATTCATATCACCTTTTGCGAGCGTATTAATATTCCCTTTGTTATCAATAACAATATCACCGCTTGCAGTTTGGCTATCGAATAGAGCATGTATACCTATTGCACCTCGGCCATTATCATTATCTTTACTTCCTGTTGTGATATTTGTTGCATTATTTGTTATACGAATATCACCTGTGGCATTTTTACCTTTTTGGTTACCAAAAAGGGCATAATTATATTCAACGTTACCCTCTGAATTTTTGCTAACAATATTTCCAGAATTAGTTTCTATGGTAATGTCCCCTGCAGCAGTATCACTTAAATTCACTAAGTGAACGCCATCCGCATTGAAGCCATCCAATGAAATATCTGTATTGTTTAATGTAGCAAGTAGGTTACCTTTATCTGATTTGGATTTAATATAAACTGCAGTAGAACCATAATCACCACTAATACCTGATAATTTACTATCGCTAACATTAATATTAACATCGCCAGACTGGATATTATCTTGCTCGGCATAGACATGATATGCAATTTCATTATCATTAGTGGCTAAAGAGTCATTAATCATAATGTTTGATTTTTTTACATCAATATTTATTTTTTGTGAGGCACCGTCTGCATCACTTTTGGCATATATACCATGACTTGCTAGTCCATTTGTGGATATATTCCCCGAGTGTTCAATTTTTATATTACCCGCATCTTTATTTTCAGCGAAAATACCAAAAGCATGGTTACCATTTGTTTTCAGGTTTCCAGTGTTTTTTATTGAAATATTTCCTGTCGATGTCGCATTATCAATAATTGCTTCAATCGCATGCTTACCATTACCTATTTTGTCTATTGCAATGTTATTGGTAATATTAATATTACCAATTTTAGATGTGTTAACTACCTGTTGGTTTTTCCCTGATATATTTAATGGAACTTCGTTTTCAACTGCAAAAGAAGTCGAAACTGGCAATATACTAATTAATGCCACAGCCAAAAGAGATTTTTTTTTGGTACAAGATATGCTTTTTTTGTTACCTTTAGCTAATTCAGAAACAACAATAAAGCAATTACTTGCCATGCACCAAATTAATTTATAAACATGGTTCATTAACACATCCTAATTAAATGATATTTTTGATTTTATAATGAAGTTTGATTGAAATCTTAATTACTCGTATTTAGTGTAAAATATTGGATAATAAAAAACAAACCCAATAAAAAAATACACTTAGTGATATTACTCACATATACTCTTGGTTTTTTTATGATGTTGTGGTGCTTAAGTTAAATTAATCTAGGTTTGCGTTAATTTAATATTGCTAAATTCAACCTAATTTGTTTTTTTTTGATGAAATTAAAAAAATAAAATCTTTATAAAATATGAAAAATAAGACTAAATGTAATTAGTTTAAAAAAAGAAATAAAAATAAAAACAACAATGAAATCAAGGGTGAATGACTGTTTTATAAATACTGATCCTTTTATTAATTAATAAGTTAACAAAATAAAATGGGATATTTAGTCTGAAAAATAAAAGTAAAAATAGAGTAAGGTTATAATGTGTAAAAGTTTTAAATATCATAATTAAGAATTTAAGAACAATCTCAAAAAAAATAATTTATTTAAGATTATTCTTGCTTGTTTTCGGGGATGTGAATTTAATTCAGTGGGGAGTTTATAGGTTTAATTATCGAAAAATGATACTTGAAGATTAAAAATAAAATCATCGGAATGTTTATTGAGTGTAGATGTTTCTTATTTGGATGGTCTTTATATGAACGTTTTATATTAAATATACAACTGGGTGTTTTTTGTTTAATCGTAAGGACAAGGTATAATATGCTATTTATAATTATTTATAATTATTTAATAAAGATAAACATTGCCTGCTATTAAAGGAATGTTTATCTAAATAGAATATTGATGCCAGTGTTAGAAGTAGGTGATTTTACGGTTGAGTTTCACCTATATAACTTAATTTCCATTGTTTTATTTGGCTTTTAGGATTAATCAATGTGAATTTATAGTGTTCAAAATGAGAAAGTACTTTTTTAAATTCAACTGTCGCTTTATCTAAATCCCATGATTTAGGGAAGTAAAAACCATCAAAAGAAATATTTTCTAATCTTGCAATAAATTGATGGATAAACTCATCAAATCCCCCATAAGTTAGTGCGATTTTTCCACTCCAATTAATGTGATAAGTGTTATCTTGTTGACGTTGGAAGTGAATTTGATGATTTTTACATTCATCATGTCCTAATAAATAAATACTGAATGCGGAGATTTCTGTTGGCTCATCCTCATCGTCAGAATGATTTATTTGTGGGGCAGTATCAAGATTAAATTGGTGCGTGATAAAATTGTCAAAATCAAAAGGAACTTCGCCTGAACTCAGTAAAATGCCTTTTTCATCTGACCAAAATGTTGAAGAGAGAGTGCAACGATGATAATTATCCCAGACAATTCTAGATTGCCAATCAACGAGGCTGGTATATTCTTCCTCGTCATCTAACTCATCTTCGTCTATATCATCAAGATAATCCTCACCTTCACTTAAATAGTAACTGGCACTTCTAAGATGCAGATCAAACCAAAGTTGGCCATGTTTATCTAATCGCCCAGACCAGACAAATTCTTCAATGTTATGAGGTTTAGGGTAAGCGCTATCAATAAATGTAATGGTATGTGAAGGTATTATCATTATTATCGTCTTGTTGGTATCGCATTTTTATCACGTATCTAGAGTGATAGAAATTAGCAAAGTTATGATCAAAATAAGGTAAAGATAAAATACCATAAATTGAGTGATAAAATGGAAATCAAATCAGTGAGGATAGAATGTTAACAGCATTAAATCAGTGGCTACCAATACCTCTATGTCCAATAGAACGAGGAGAAGACAAGGAATGGCCTCTTCTTGATAATCAATACACCTTTCCTCAAGACTATATTGAATTTGTCACGAAATATGGTTCAGGACATATAGCCAATTTCATTACGCTATTTAATCCATTTAGTGAGAATGACTATCTTAATTTCTTTCAGCAAAAAGAGGCAATCCTTAAGGATTTTGATTCATTAATACAGGACGATCCTGATTATTATACTTTTCATCTGTACCCTAAAAATAATGGGCTTTTGCCTATTGGGGAGACAGATAATGGAGATACGCTTTTTTGGGTTGTTTCATCCAATAATAGCAATTTATGGACAATGGCAATTATTCCATCCAGAGCCCCAGAGGTAGAATTTATTGCAGAAAATCTGACAGGGTTTTTAGAAGGCGTGTTATCAAAACGAATTCGTTGTCAGTCATTTCCGGCGGGATTTCCATCAGAGAATATAGCGTTCATTTCAAACAACTGATGGGTCATTTGCCTGTGGGTAATTGAGTTACTAGGTATGTCGTGGCAAGCCCGAGAATGATGGAGATGCTAAAGCTAATAAGCGTACCTAACATAACATATTCTGTTAGTTTTTTATCTTGGTCATTTTGTAACTCACCAAATCTAAATATAGATTTGGCTGCTAGTAAAAAACCAATTGCTGCAAATTGGTTTAAAAGAATGAAGGTTAAAATAAGCATTCTTTCCAAGTAACCAATAGATTGGCCAGCAGAAACGAGCGTTGAGCCTTCTTCTGCGACAGGTGTCCATTTCTTGAGCAACATATAAATAAGGATAGAAATCGGCTTTAAAATAATGATGTAGGCAAGAATAACAATCAAATATTTATAGTTAATATTTTTAAAACTAAGATCATGGAATATTTGAGTATTTTGATCAATTAAGATTATCCATAAAAAGGTAATTACGAATAAATGAAGAGCTTGATCAGTAATAAACCATTTTAAAGAGTTATCAGTATAGGATTTTCCAAGATCGAAAAGATAGTGTGTTATTAATACAATAACACTGTAAATGAAAATAGAACCAAAACTTATCTCTGTCATTAAAACGAGAATAGTAAAGGTTATCCCACCTTGCAGTAGTGAGTGCAAGTAAAGCTCTTTAGATTTGTAATGTAGAGTATTTCGCGCCTCTATCCATGCTTTAGGTTGTAAATAAAAATCAAAAGTAATATGAGCAATATAGAGAGATATAAGAAGTGCGAAATTATACATATCAATAAGCCTTGTTAATTAAATAATTAAAGTATTGAATATATTCATCTATTAACTGGTAGTGGCTAGCATTTAATAATCTAGTAATATTACTTCTCGATTTTTTTAATTCATCAGCGATAGCATAGTGAGATTTATCTTTATTGACCATGTATTTAAGTAAAACTTGCGCTTGTGCTCGAGTAATTTCTTTGAGTTGTATATTTAAATACTTAGTGACTAAGGTAATGTTTTGTTGAAAATCAGAGCTAGATGCCGATATTGTCAAAATTTCACCTTTTATTTTATCGAGTCCTTCACCAGATAAAATAAAGGCCTCACCAATTGAAGTTCTTACATCATTACGCAATGAGTCAATTTTGCCGATGCCAATACTTTGACGAGCACTGATTTCTAGATTTGACGTTTTTAGTGCCAATTGGATGACGATGGCGGCTTTGATAGCATCCTCTGCTTGTAAGCAAACAATCTGAAAAGAATCGCCACGGTATCGATCATATTTAATTGGTAACTGTTCTGAGAGTAGCTGAACTGTTTGCTCCAAAGTGTAGAGCATAAGGTCATAGTTTTGGGTGGGGATATTTTTAGAATCAATGATATCGCCTGTAATGACACTTACGATGTCTTTATTCATCTTTTGTCTCTTATTATTTTGTGGGCTGAGTAGAGTGTTACCATATTTGGTAACATTCTTGTATGTTACCATATTTGGTAACATGCTCATTAACTTTATAGAGAAAGTGTGAAAAATAAGCAACAAAAAAGCCTTTCCTGGAAAACCAGAAAAGGCTTTTTATAAAAATAGACCTAACTGACTAGGATCAGTTCATGCCGTATGAAATAAATTACTGTCTTCATGTGTTTTTGATTGATTCTATTTAATCTATAATTTATTGATATTAAATGTTATTTTATCTTTTATTGTTTCTGCTTGTTTTTATGTATTTCTACTTTTACACTTATTTGTGTAGTCATCGGTGTAGTCATTTCTCATTCATACTAACAAATAAGAGTTAACGATATGGGCAGTAATAAAGGTATTAATAAACTGAGTGATAAAGCCCTCAAAAATTTGATAGGAAAAGAAGGGGATAATGATAAGTTTTATGCTGATGGAAATGGGTTAAACATCAAAGTCACTAAAAAGGGTGTTATGACATGGTATTTCAATTTTCGTTTAGGTGGCAGGGAATCTACCCCAATTAAATTAAAATTGGGTAATTACCCTGAGCTCTCTTTAAAAACAGCACGAGAAAAACGAGAACAATGTCGGTCTTGGTTAGCAGAAGGTAAAGATCCTCGCCACCAGCTATATGCAACAAGGCAAGAAACGCTAAAGCCCGTAACAGTAAAAGATGCGCTTGAATATTGGATAAAAGAATATGCTCAAGAAAAAAGAGAGAATGTTGAAAAACACATTTCTCAATTAGATAAGCATATTTACCCTTTTATTGGTCATATACCGTTAGTTGAGTGCGAAACTCATTATTGGATTGAGTGTTTTGATCGCATCAGAAAAACGAGTCCTGTTGCTGCTGGGTATATTTTCCAGATGTGTAAACAAGCACTGAAATTTTGTCGAGTTAGACGTTATGCCATAAGTAATGCTCTAGATGATCTAACAATTAATGATGTTGGAAAAAAACAAGAAAAAAGAGATAGAGTGCACACTAACGAAGAGTTAGGACAAATTTTTCGTTATTCAGAGAACAAAAAATTACCTGAATACTATCGAAATTTACTAAAATTGCTGATTATTTTTGGATGTCGAACACAAGAACTTAGATTATCGCAATGGGGAGAATGGGATTTAAAAAACTGGGTGTGGACTGTTCCGAGAGAACATAGCAAGTCAGATAATAAAATCATTAGACCTATTCCTAATGAGCTAAGATTACTGATTCAAAAACTTTATGATAGGAATTTAGAATCGGGCTATTTACTTGGAGAGTTAAAAAAATCAGCAACAGTTAGCCAATGGGGACGTAGTTTATGGAAAAGACTCGACCATAAAGAGCCATGGACATTACATGATTTTAGACGTTCTTTGGCGACTAAACTGAATGATCTTGCTATCGCACCTCATGTCGTTGAACAATTATTAGGGCATACAATGCCAGGTGTTATGTCGATTTATAACCGAAGCCAATATTTACCCGAAAAGCTGGTGGCATTAAATATTTGGTATGAACATTTGCAAGTTTTGAGTGGTGAATTTGAGAATGTGGTTTTGATGAAGGTATTGAGTAATAATTAGTAATACTATTATTGCTATATGTAATTATTTAGGGGGTATGGGCACATTTTGATTATGCAAAAACTATGTCACCATTTAGTAGTTAAGATTTTAAGCTAGTACAAATTATATGCACTAGCTACTTTAAAATACTCACTTCCCAATCCAAATAAATGTAGCTTTGAATGCCTTACATGTTCTATATTTCTGAAATTTGTTTGTAAGGTTAAAAGTATCATTTACATCATACGATTGATAAATATCTAAACCTAGATCTAAAGAAATTTTCCACCCTGTATCAGTGATAATATATCCTGTGTGCAGAGTACCTGTTGTGTCAAATGAATACGTAAACTTAACGCCAATGGAAAATAGCGAAGCTCGAATTTTCTCAAAGTATTCACGTTGTTGCTCACCTTTATATTCATCTTCAACAGTTATTAAACTAACAATAATTTCGTCTTCCTCTTGTTTTTGTTTAACGACAGTTTCCAATAATTCCATCAAGTTCTTTGCTTGGTAGAACAACCTAATATAAGGATCCTTGATCGTTATATGTTTAGCATCTTTTAAATAAGGGCCAAACAAACCGTCATAACTCACGCCTCGTTGGTTCTCTGCAAACGTAAGACGTTGCTCTTTAAGCTTATTATTCTTTATATCATCGATTGACTGCTTAAGAGAGCTATCAGGTGAATATTCAGCCACATCAACCCCTGACTCAGACATGCCAATATCAGTAACATTACTGACTGTTTTATTGAAATAGTTGGGGTATTGCAATTCTTCTATAGTGTAAATGGGAACGTCTTTACCACCTTTACCATTATAGGAAAAGTTAACATCTGCATAGGTACTATCAATCCTACATAGCTGATCTTTCACTCGTTTACGGCCTTCCATTGCAAACTTCAGGATCTCTTCTATTTCAGCTTCACTCGCCCCACCTTGAGGAAACAAGATTTTCATTAATCCGCTAAATGTCTTATGGATTGCATCTCTATCACGAGTGGATATTTGAGACGATAGCTGAAAGTATTCTTGGTATTGATCTGAGTAATCCTGATTTCTTAAGTGACGTAATACTTCTGCAAGGTAATCAACAACAAAGCCATAACCATCTGAGAACATTTCCCCACGAATAATATCCACTTCCCATCCAGGGATATAAAAGTGGATTCGGTCTAAAAAAGCAGAATCGTAAAATTTCGTTGGTAAGGCATCAAACAAATCAGAGTGCTTTAGCATATAAGGCAGACTGTGTTCAGTGTTACCTACAAAAACCATTGACGCATCTGCACCAAGAGTTTCAACACCTCGAGAGAACGATTTATTTGCCATGTAGTTTTTCATAATATCTACAAGAGCTTTATCAATTCGCTTTTGTTTACCTGCAAATTCATCAAACGCAACCGTGTCCCAGTAACCAACTAACCCTAGTTTTCCGCTGGAATTGTTTACAAATAACTTCGGTACTGTAACTTCACCACCAGAGATCAAGATACCATGAGGTGAGAATTCTGAGTAGATATGAGATTTACCAGTTCCCTTCGGACCTAGCTCAATGAGATTATAATTTCGCTCACAGAATGGGATCAAACGTACTAGCTGAATCAATTTGCTTCTTCGACCAAAGAAATCGGGATTGAATCCAATGCTTTGCACTAATAAATTAATCCACTCATCAAGATTAAATTTGTTACGAGATGCAATATACCCATCATAATCGAAGTGCGACATTTGAATCGGCTTTATAGCACTTAACAACCAAGGAGTTACATCTTTATCATCGGTATAATCGTACTCAATATCAGCGATCACCCATACACCACCGACCAGTAATTTAGGATGTTTCTTTACAGTACCTGAATCAATCAAAACCTTCTTAATACCAAGATTTGAAAACTCAATTTCGTATACATCTTTCTTATCGTTTAAGGATACACTGACCTTATCAATAATTTTATGTCTGCCTTTTTCTCGAATAGTAGAACGCACTAACCCAGCTTCATTTCGATGAACGTAGTGCTTAGCTAGAATTTCTTTAACTGTTTGAATGCCTGACTCTATGCTCGCTTCGTCATTAGTAGCGCAGTACTGCCCTAGCAAATACTCTAAAACATACGATGGGACAATTGCATTGCCTTTGACCGTTTTTACTAAGTCTTTCCTAACAACTAAGCCTGCAAATTCATCACAAATTTTCTGGTTAAATTCACTCATATACTCGCCCTAATGCTTTCTTACCAACATCCCTGTTAGTGTGAAACTATGTATTAATCTTTCTAGAAATCAAAATCTGACGTAAACGAGCGACGAATGGTATATCGCAGTTCTTTGTAAGTCTTGAACTGATTGGTGCCGACAACCACTTCTTCTAATCGAAGGATCACTTCTTGATTGTTAGCTGAGTCAGCCTCTTGATTTAACAAGAAACGTAACTTCATTTCACGTTCTCGAGGATTTTCCGAAGTCAGATCTAAGTCTACAGTATGACAGTCAGAAATAAGCATGCCAGATTCTGTATAGATGCCCAATCGCAGTGTTCTAGCTTGTGTTTTTTCAGTAACTGCTTCTTCTTGATACAAGGTTACTGCGATCTGTCCACTAGTTATGACACTTGAGCCGCTTCTAATCACGTCAACCTCAACCATTCTGATATCACTAGAACGCTTTTTATTGATGCTAATGATTGGAATGATCACTTCTTGGAGAGACGCACCACCATGCACAAAACGACTACCAGAGCCACTTAATCGTAGGCGCTGAATGCCTTTCGGTACAACAGCATGAACATCTCCAACAATACCGAGGTCATCGTTGCTAAAAGCTTTTAGTGATTTACCGCAAGTTAAGCCTTTTCCCAAAACAAAACGTCTATCGTTGTACAAAATTTCACCTTCGATATCTTTTGCAAGGTAATCATTGTTTTCTAGTACGTTGTTTTGATAGAGAAACCCATGATCAGCGGTAATAATAATATTACTCGCATTGGCATTAGTGAGCTTCTTAACCAGTTTGAGAAGATCATCGAAATTTTTCTCGGTCGCTTCAAACGCTTCCCCCTCAGACTGCATTTTATCACCCGCATGATCGATACGGTTATGATAAACATACAGGACATCATTGGCTTTAAGTAGCTCTCGATTGCACGCTTGAGTATTTTCAATGAGATCTTTAGCTTTCACTGCACTCGCTCTCTCACCAACAATAGCTTTTAAAATTTTGTCCCGATTATCAGTCCCTTGTGTAGACAAAGCACCCATCAACACCGTACCCGGTTTGTTGTCAGCCAGCTGTAATGGATACTCTTTAGATTGCGGCAATAGAGAAGCCATTCCCAGTTGGGTATAGCTTGGCATTGAAGATAACGCATAATCCAACGTTGCTTCAAAACGATCCTCTTGTCTTATACGACTTACCATTTCATCACCAGCTTCAAAACGGAAAGCATCAGAGATAATGACGCAGACCTTCTTCTTCTTAGCTAAGTACTGTCTCTCTACATACTTCTTAAAAAAGCGATTTTGAGGTTCAACATTGGTAACCTTCCATGCAGTCATGGCGTCAACATGAGTTTGCCACGCATTGGTAAGAGGCTGTACGTAACTGTTGATGTATAGATTTTCAATCTGTTTTGTCAACGTGTCTAACAACGAATGCTGTGAAGAGACTTTAAGCGCATAAATATACTGTCGATATAGCTGATCAAGCTTGAACCATTGGCTCGTATATCGCTTCACTGCTTGGGAAGCGTCAGGCATATCAAATTGAGCCGTATCTAGCTGTGCGAAGAACTGACTGGCGACATCAACAGCTTCATATAGAAGCTCATATTTTTTATACCAATGCCCTTGCCTTCTTTGTCGGCACCAAAGTGCCACCTCACCTTGAGAATATATACGCTGAGCAACGCCACGGACGAGATCATGAATAATTTTGATGTCTATGAGCTCGAAATAATCTAGCTCTATGAGCTCTTTCAACGAGCGTTGATTTAAATCACTTTCGATATCTAAATCTAAAGCGCATTTCTTCGACAGGTTTTCAAACGTGTTTTGATGCGTACGACTATCTTTCCAGCGCTTGAAAAACACCAGTGAGTTGTTGGTCATATTTTGCTTTTGTGAAGCTCCAGCATCTAAGCTGACACCTTGTAAGCCCGTTGATAGCTCTGCAAGATAGCTAAACTTAAACAGTTCAAAAACAAAATCCATGACTGACGGGGTGCCACTTTGGTAGCCGTATTGAATAGCTACCTGTTGCCATAAGAACTCTTGGAGATTGCAACTCACAACAAAAGAGTACACATCACCGACAGCTTGCTCAGCCATCAGCAGTTCCAAAATTACATCTAAACGAGCATCACCTTTTTGCTTCGCGCCAGCCGCTACTGCTAACATTTTTAGCCTTACCTGACTAATGGTGTCATCAGTATCAAGCAAACTCTTCAATAAACTCTTGCGTGATTCCGTTTGTGAGCGTGCGGTCTCGCTGTTACCCTGTGGCTCAAAAAACTTAGTGTGTTTTTCTACCAGCTCGGAAAATTCACCAGGCAAATCCAGCTCACTGAGCCAGATAGCCGCTTGGTCGGTTTTAAACACCGTATTCGCAAGCTCTATATCGTATAACCAGTTCTTCAGTGGCTCTGGCTGCTTATCTTCTTTATACAGCAAAAAGTTCGTTTTAGGTTGTTCACGTAACACCCTATGTTTAATAGAGAACTCATTATTGCTGATTTCAATTTTTTTAATATTTTCAAGATATAAGCTCTCGAAATCCGCGCGCAGCTCACGTTTGTCATCATACCAAAATACGATTCGATTTTTTTCGAACAAACGTTTAAGTGCTACTGTAATTCTTGTTGCCATGAGATGCCTTAAGATAAACCCGGTACTTTTTTAAGTGCTTTGCCAAATAGCGGGTAATTGTGCTTCACACCATCATCTAAGTCTATTTCCACTTTTTCACTCGCAAGTGGGTAGAGCACATCGTGCTCATAGTCGTTGATTTCGTCTAATACCTTGTTGATCTTAGCAATTGTCTTTATCGCTTGCGTTTTATCTTTCTGGCTTGCAGAAGCACTAATCTCGATTTGTTCTAAGCTTGCTCTACGAGCTAGCAGTTTGGTACGGAACTCACGTAAGTAATTGTTTAATACAATGTCCACCGTATCTTTGTTATAGCGATGCATGTAGATCAGTGCATTAAACGACCCTTTAGGGCTAGAGAACATCCAGTAAATTGGACGTTTCTTGTAATATTTAACGTGGTCGGCATAAAAATCATTTACTAAGTATTTCTTAATCTCCTTACCAAGAGCACCTTCAATAAACTTCACATTTTCTACGAAATATTCATCACCATAAGCTATCTTTAAGAACTGCTTAAAGCGTTCATATATATCATCCTCAAACCAGTCACCTTCAAGATCAATTATTGGAATAACATTATCCTGATCTGGTGTGAAAGATGGCTTTGGTATTTGTTTAAAATATTCATCTAAACTATCACCTTGATTAGCTAAAATCATTCCTTCTTTATCGATAGAGTAACGTCCAAAAATACAACCAACCGAATATGAAATGAATTCTTTTATAGTATCCATGCATAACCTTTCAGCAGCATTTTTATCACTTAATTTGTTACCATAACGATATGATGGATTGCATGTTAATGTTACATCTGCTAAGGAAATACTAGGATTAATCTCATTACTTAAATCATACGATTTCACGAAAAATCGATTATTTTCTTCTTCTAACAGCTTCGTTTCTTTAATCATTTCAGACCAAATTAATTTCAAGGCTTTGTAGCTTTCAGAAATAGATATACTTTTATGATTACTATCAATTAAAGGATGAAAGCGAAAGTCCCAAGACATTTCATTGCTATTCCAATCATATTTAGCAATCTCGATAAGTCTTGCAGTTCTAATTACATTTTCTTTTACCCATACTTTTTTAGCGTATGGAAGTTTCTGGTAATAGCCAATATGGAAGTGAATTGTTGGGTTAATTAATCTTGCAAGCTTGGTCGCAAATTTACCATTACAATAGGACATTAGACAAAGCTTCCAATCCTCATCACCATTAAATTCTGAGTGTCCTACTGCATCATGAATGAACCCTGATGGGTACTTACGAAATGAATTAGCTTCAGTTGTAATATCACACCAACTAATAGATTCTTTAAAATAATAGCTATCATTTCTTACATAAGTTCTTTTATCTGTGCCAGGCTCACTTAATGAACGAATTTCACGTCCATTATCCTTCCAATTAACATAGTAGCTCTGGTTACCATACCATTTTTTATACTCGCCTCCTTTATTACAAGGAAACCATGTCGCCCCAGATTCTTGGGCTGTTTTGAGATCAACAGCTTCATGAAAACTTTTATCTTGTGACACTTCGAACCAAAAGCGTAAAAAACGATCATTATCACTAGTCTGAAGACCTACTCTAGCATCTGATATAGATGAAAGGGGAGGCTCTTCTTTTATAACACGGAATTCATGTTCATCTAGCCAATATGCAAGCGGGCTACCTGGTATTTTACCAAAATCCACAGAAGCAACTGTATGAGAAAAATTAGAACTCTGATTTTCAATAGCCTTCAGATAATATTGTTTTTTATCATTTTCAGATTTTCCTTCAACAAGGCGAATATAAGTTCCTAGAGCAGTGGGAGCAATAACATTTTCCAAAACATAAGCTGTTGTTGATACTACTTCCCCACTAATTGAATCAAATGCTCTTGTGCCTAAATGAGCCATATTACAAATTCTGGAAGAATTTAATATTTTTAAACGTATTTTCTCAAAAGAAGATAAAAACATCCAACTTTGCATATTTATCATTGCAGAGAAACCCATATTTAATGACAAAGCTAAGTTACGTTCAATAAACATTGAGTATAAATCTGAGCGACTATCTGGGTAATTATCTTTAGCCCATTTGGATAATCTAGTGTTCATTCCTTTACTACCCATATAAGGTGGATTAGCGACTACCACATGATATTTTTGACTCAAGTAATCAGCTTGCTTAAGCACCTTTAACACAGATTTATGCGTATCAGCTAAAAAGAGCTGCCCTGAAAAATCTTTAGAGTTCAGAACAGCTAATACATCTGCCGGATTTTTTAATGTTGGTCGAATTAATGAACCCAAATTATCAGCTTCTTCAAACTCTTTAAGTGTCGCTCTTAGATCTTTAGTAAATAGGTCAACTCCGACAAAATCAAAATACTCATCAAGCTCATCATCAGAAAAAGATACATTTTGAATATAACAGACGTTAGGTTCAATTGGGTTTCGGAAAAAACGACGGCGGTTATTGCTTTCATCTAAAGGATTACCTTTAAGTGCTTTCATACTTAACGCGAAAGCAGCAAGCTCTGCAGCACGCTTGTCAATCTCTATACCATATAAGTTATTGGTTAAGATCTTCTCAGGGATCTTCGAAGAGTCATAGCCCGCATCCAAATAAATTGCATATAGCAAATCGTAAGCGTAAGTCAGCATATGACCGGAGCCACATGCTGGGTCGCAAACCTTTAACTCTTCCGGACTAGAGATTTTTAAATAGTTTTTCTCTTCTTCAATAGGTTTGATGTAGTAATCCATCTGCTCAATTACTTTCGAGTTAGGATTATTTAACATCCATAAGCGACCGAGAGAGTTTTCCACTAAGTACCTAACAATCCAGTGCGGGGTAAATAGCTGGGTAGCTGCTGGAATGTTTTCCGGCGTGATTTTTTTGTTTTTCTTTAGACCTTCAAAAACTTGGTCTTTCTTCTCAGAAATATAGAATTGATATAACCAACCAATCGATTCAACTGATTCACAGTTTTCAGGTGTCATTGCCTCACGGGTATACGCCAAAATCGAGTTACCCGATAATAAGTCATCAGGCATCAACAATTCTGTATAGTCTTCAATACGTTCAAAGAGGTAAGGCATCAAACGGTGATAATCATTACATACTGCAACGATCATTAATCGGTAGGCTTCTGACTGACCATCAAGGCTCGGAATAGTACCACTTAACAGGCCATTGATTTCATCGCGTGCTTTTTCATTGAAAATACCGTCATCTAGGTGACCGGCTTTTGCTTCAGCTAAGATCTCAGGCTGGAACTGCCCAGCGACTGGCGAAACCACCATAATACGATTGTACTGATTTGCATCCATAAACCGAAGTGCACAGAAACGGTTGAACCAGGTGTAGGCTACCTGCTCAAGAAGTTGTTCTTCACCTAGCTCTTGTTTTTTATTTTCTAGCTCTTTGAGCGCTTTCAGTGACTCACGACGAGCTAAGCTATCTTCTGCAAGAACAAATTTTAGTTTGGTTTGTATTTGTTCAATCAGGCTTCTACGGGCAAACTGAGCGAATTTTTTTAGTCTGGATGTATCCATTATTCAGCACCTTTACTGATTCGGCGAACTGAGCCTTCACCAAACACCTCTTTATATTTTTGTAAATTTAGAATCACACAGTTTCTTGCTGATGAGCTTGTCCAAGTATTGTGAGTCAACGGAATTTCTCGATGTAACTGATCTGTCTTGTTTATTAGTAGCGCATCATCTAATGATGCCATTGACAACAAAACGATATAATCAACAGGCTTATTATTTTTACCTTCAAGCTGTCTAAACAAAAAGCTGTCACGATATTTCCCAGCAAAGCTATTAAGCAATTTACCTGACATTAAATTCTGTCTAAATTGCTTCCTATTTTCTTCTGTAGCGTCTGCGAAGTCAGGATCTTTTACCTCTATAAATCTATAACAATCATCATACTCAGAGATGAAATCAACACGTTTCATTGAGTTATTTCCATGTATAGCACAATCATCGAATTTGATCGCACACAAGGCATCACTAAAGTTAAATTCAAGATCTTTCTCAATGATTAACATCTTATTTCACACCTAAGGAACGTTTAATTTCAGCGTCATATAATGAGGAGTATGTCCGAGAAATAGAGTTCTCGGATAACATTTTATAGTTATCAACCGTTTCTTTAGAAATTTCGCCATCCTCATCTCTGAACAAGGCATGGTATAAAACATGATCACCTTTAGACTCATCCATCAGCAAATCAAACCATTTAAGCAATACGTAATCATGCGTGGCGATAATGACTTGCTGCCCGTTACGAGCAAGTTCAAGTAAACATTCAACGACCAGCCTCATTAGTACAGGGTTTATGTTCGACTCAGGTTCATCCCAAAGTAAAACATTCGCTTTGCCTTTAGCCAGTGCACCGACATGAATCAAGCGCTGTAACAAGCCAATTTTTCGATAGCCTTCTGCTATCATGGTTACCGAGGTCTCTGATTTAGCCGTTTTTCTAAATTCAAGTTGAGTAAAATCAGCATACATATCCGCACCTTTACTCTTTGATATTTCAGAGTTACCTTTTTCTACAAACAGCCCTTTAACAAATACATGCTCTGACCCATTAATTTCGAATTTACCACCAATAGCATTCACTAATATTGGAATGATCCGTCCAAGCCTAGGGTCTTTATTCACAGTTTCCGCTAAGCTTTCACTAGGCTCAGCTAGCAGTGTACGACACAGATCAACGATAGAATCATCAAAAAGAATGCTAAGTGTTTCTTGTGGTACCGCTTCTGTTTGAATTGCTTCAAGTAGTGACAATACTTCTTTAGTGGGCACCAATACGGGATTGCTAAGACCAGAAAATGCGGGCTCATGCTTAACTGTTTCGGTTCGAGAACCAAACTCAATTTTGGAAAGCTGCCCTGAAGAATCCTCAATACGGACTTCTGTTTTCCCTTCACCTCCACGATGATAGAGACCCGTTAGCTTTTTGTTATTTGGCTTAAATAAGCCTAATAACTTAGAGGTTACCTCTTGTTCATGAGAAAGTGCATAAATTGATTTTAATAGCTGCGTTTTACCACAGCTATTCTCACCAATAATAATGTTGATCCCTGATGAAAATTTCAGATCTAACTTTTTGAATGCTGCAAAGTTTTCTAATGATATAGCTGTAATCATAACTGTATGTTTTTCCCATCATTAATGGCTTGTAGTAGTGCTTTTTTGTACTCTTCAATGTACCCTTCAACATCACTCACCGTTGAAAGCCAAGGCTTGGCGTATTCAACTTTAATTTGTTTTGCAGAAACGCTTTTTATTTGTGATCTACCCGTTGATTGAACATCTGAAGAAGTTACAGTTTTTTCATCTACCGATTGTTTTTTAGACTTAGGTTTTTCTTCATGCTTAGGTTCTAGGGCTGGTTGCGACCAATCCATAAGCTTTTGAACCAGCTGACTATATATCTGCTCTTCAAAGCGCCTTGCTTCATCACGTAACATCGCGATCAATGACTGTTGCTTAAGCTTAGCAACAACACGCTTAAATACAGCTTTGAGTTGCTCTTGTCTTTCTAACTCCAACGCTTTGAACTCTTCAAAACTAATTAGCTTTGTTTCCAAAGAATAAATACTCTCAATAGCACTCTTTTGTTCCACCTTTACCTGTGCCTGAATTTTACTTTGCAGTGTTTCAGTATCTGTTTTGAGCCGCTGAATCGAGCTGCCCTTGTAAATATCTGCATTTACTAGGGCATTTTGAATACTTTGATATTCATCGCCCTCAACATACTCGATATTGGCTTTTTGGTCTGTTATCGCTTGTTTGGCAGCATCATAGATAGACTTTTGAGAGCCTTTCATGAACTTAACGATTGGATCTATGGTTTTTTCTTTGCAATCAAACAAGTTGTCTTCTTGCTTAACCAATTCGGTCATAAACCATGTATAAGGTTTAGTTTTGAAGTCATTTAGCTTTTCTACAATGTCTGACAATACTCGCAAGAATGGGTACTGCGATGCTTGAGATAGTAGCTTATCAAGGCCTCTTGCTTGCTCTAGAAAAGCGTCTTGAAGCTCTTTCGCTATCGCTTTCGGTTCAGATGCATGTGTAACTTTCTCAAAATAGTCGTTATAAAAATCTTTTACGGCTCTTAGTTGAGACGGCGTAAACTCCACCTGAGGGTCTAAAATAAGGTTACCGTGAACACTAATGTTACGGAGTGCACGTGATAGCTCCGCGTCATCGAGCAAATTCGTTGCTTCGCGAACCTCAACCTTACTGTTAGCACAAAGATACGCTAAGTTGCACAATACAGCTGCATAAGACCAACCATAAGGCTTGCTTTCAAACTTATCCAAAACAGACTTAACTGTTGTTCTTACTCCACCACGACTGTTGCTTTGAATATACGAGAACATTTCTTGTTGTGGTTCTGGCAGTTGAGTGTCATCACCCAATAGTCCTTGACCTGCTTTCTTAATAATGTCGGGAATATCAGTTTCACGATATGAAATATCACGCAACATTTTAAGATTAGGATAGGTATATTTGATAAGCTCACCAAACGCTCGAATAATCTTGCCTTGGCCATCTTCACCAGATAGCTCTACCTCCTTACCCGCAACAAAATAAGTCGCTGAGCCCACAAGTTTTGAAGTTAGTGCTTTAAGTTGATTGTAGCGCTCAACATTCTGTAGCCCTTTCTCTGTGAGAATACGCTTGATATTATCTTGCTGAGTTGCTTTCATTTCATGAGCAACATATTTCTCAGTTTGCTTGTAGAGCACTAAGTCGCTAACCAGCCTTGCGCTTTCAGGCAATACGACTCTCAATTCATGATTGAATAGCGTATCTGATTTATGCTTCTCAAGCGCTTCACGGTAGCCATGAAAAGATGTGATAACGTTGATGGCTAATTCGCTTTCTCGACCTGATAATTTGTCGTCTAGCTTTCGGCTAAAAGGATAGTCTTGGTTGTTTTCTTCCCAGCGAATTTTGCGATTTTTCAAAACACCGTCATAAATGAGCTTATCTAGTTGCGAAGCAATCACATCAGAGTCAATTTCTGTGTCTTTAATCGCTTTCTCTATATCTTGCTCTTCATCCGTCAGGTACTCAAAAAGATCCCCATTACGCTGAATGTAGGTTTCCTTTTCAAGAAGGTTTAATGCTTCCTCTACTTCAAGCTTGAGTGACGGAATATTGCGCGAGAAACTATCATGCATTAACACGCATAGGTTTCGTAGTGTCGGCTTAAACTCTTTGACATACTTAACGAGGAACAGTGCTTTCAATAGACGGATAGCAAATTGGTTGTCTAAGTTTAGCTCAGCTCTCAATATGGCTTGCTGGTTTGCTGTCTTCAATGCTGTTCGAATACCTTCAAACATAAGATCAAAGGTTGCTAGTTCACCTAGTTTGTGATCTTTTATCGCAATGGCGACCTGCTGGAACACGCCCAGCATCGAACGCTCACCTACCGAGCTATGTTTACCTTCAAAAGCACCATACTTCGATAGGTTTTGAATTGCAGACTGGAACAGGCCAAATTGGTACGGAATAAACGGATAGCTTTGAATGAAATGATCTTTGTCTTTGAAGTTCTTATAAGACTGGGAGCCATCTGCAAAATCAAATAGAGTCTTAAAGCTATTTTCTTGTTCATGGTATAGATCTGACAGAGTAGGAATAAACTCTTCTTTTTTTTCTAATAAACGTCGTTGAATGACTTCTGCTACGTCCTGACTAGTCAGTTTCATTCTGTTTTTGAAGCGAGCTTGAATCTTTGAAAAATCATTTTCACTTTGTTGGTCAACTTCACCGATAACCGATGACATATCCTCTTGAGCTGTCACTATGACCCAAGCTTGACCATTACATTTTGTAGCCAGGCTCTCAGCAACAGTTTGCAAGTTTGTCATCAATTTAATGTTGCCAGCTACATACTGTCCTACTTCATCAACAAAGAAGTTAAGTCTGAATCCTTCCTCTTGCTCTGATATGTAACTCTTAACTTGGTCAGCAAAATCTTCGATCGAAAGGCGATAATCTGAGCGGTATTTATCTAAAATACCTGAAACTTGTTGCTCTGTGATTGCGTTGTAGGCCTTATCAACAGCACCAGCCATTCTTTTTGCACGTGCGCGGCCATGCTCCCAGCTTTTACCACTGATAAATTCAAATTTGCTCTTGAATTGTTCTAAAAGGCCATCCTCTTTTAGCTCTCGCTCGAATTGTGCAATGTAAGCTTGCTTACCATAAAAACCACAATGTTCATCGAACACTTTTACAAATACAGCGATTAGAGCATCCAACTCTGTTTTGCTGATAACATCGGCTTTTTGATCAATATTAAAGAGAATACTTTCAGATGGTATATTGACCGCACGTTTGAAATCATTGGCAAATATGCCACCTTCATTTAGGGGGCTTTTCTCTAAAAAAAGCTCTAATGGCGTCACTCCGTCAATTGGATTATTCTCAAGCAATAATGCAAGCATTTTTAGAAGGTGAGATTTACCCGAACCAAAAAAACCAGATACCCATACGCCGTTAGCACCTTGATAGTTAAGGTAGGCATCTAAGAAAATATCTAGTCGCTTAGCTACTTCATCGGTAATAATGTATTCATCTAATTCGACGTACAGAGCAACATCATCATCAGCCTTGATTACACCTTCAATAGGGCGGTCGACTTTTTTCTTAAATAGTTCTTCTAACTTCATATTCATTTTTTACAACTTCCTTTAACTTGCCCTATCAAGGATATTGAATGCACGGTAATACTTGTCATCTTCTAAGGTGCCAAAAAGGATTAGAGAAGAGCCTTTTTCAAGAGAATGCTTATACTTGCCAGGAAAAAACAACAGCGTTGGTTTGTCTTTTGCTTTAATCTGTAAGTTTTCCAATAAACTACTAGAGCGAATATATGGGAATACCTCACCAACACCTGTAATCATTAGAATGTCAAAATTATATTCTGTCATTCGATCGACAATCGTGGGGATCAAAACGGTCTTAGTATCGATAATGCCTTGAAGCTCTTCCTTTAGCTCATCTTTAGACATTGTTGATTCATTATCAATCAACCACTTCCAATCTCCCTCTTTTTTCGAGATATCAATAACAAGATCGTAGAGATTTATTTCAAGGACCTTTACTTGAGCATCCCTCAAGTAATTCTTAACTTGTTTGACCAGTATATTGATCTCACTCTGAAGCGACGGTTCAAAAGGACAAATATGAAAAGGAATATCTCCATTTAATCCTTCCATTTTGATGAATGAAGAGCTAGATAGCACATCTGTTAAGTGTGTGTATGCATCTGGAAGATTATCCTTAGTTAGCACACTATTAAACTTGCCTGACATTTAGCTATAGTCTCCCGGATAGATTCGAAGGTAGTCAGAGTTACTTTGTTTAATCAACGTCTCGAGTTCCTTTGAGATTTGTTGGTGTATCATCACCTTACTTTCATCTACTAAGCCACATTCAGTGAGCATCTTGAACATAATTTGCTGAGCTTTATATCTAGACTGTTGGGTGATTTTATCTAAGTTGCTATGCCACTCGGCTTTAGCGTTTAAAAATGAGGCATAGTCTTCAGGATAAAGTTGAAAATGGCTATTGCTATACCGTTCTGAGAGTACTTCAATTGCAAATTGATACGTGAACGGATACTGACGGCAAATAGCTAACCAAACGAGATGTTTAACATCGGCATCAGACTTAGTCATCAACGCTAATTCATTATCAGATAAATTTTTCAAGCGTTTAGAAACTTCACCATATACTGTTTTAGATGTGCTTTCTGTTCGAGCCTGCAAAAGGTTACTTGCTAACACTTCTTCACGAACTAAATCCCAATCTTTCAATCGAATATATTGCTCAGCTATGACTCTACTTTCATGAATCAATGCAGGTCTTAGAGTGAGCGAAAGCTTTTCATTAATATTATTCATTATCACTCTTCTCCGAAAATTATGAGGTATTGCCACCTATAACTCATTTATAGATTTTTTCAATTTTAAACTACCAAAATAAGCTGACTCTATGCGCCGCGTCGACAATTCTTTTCTCTCACGTCATGCATAGATAGTATCTTTGCTTACACTGTAATGGTCAGGCATAATCTGTAAATCCTTAAATATTATTCGTACGATTGTAACACATGAAAGGATAAGCCCAAGATTAAACTGAGTTGACTCGGTATGATTGAAAATAATATTCAACTATGAAAGTTTTAAATGGAATTTCAAATGAGAATATGATGATGAGGCTAACTATAGTAAAGAATATAGACATATACAGTGATCACTGTGTTGTTTACCGTTCCTATTAATTGGAAAAATATTTTTTATATAACCACTTCTCTATACTTATATTATTTTATTTATGATTAATAATCAACGGGTTATATTTAAATAAAATATAAATTTTATATAAGATAGTGATCAAGTGATCACAACCATGGTTTGATCACTTGAGGATTAAAAAGCTTTTTAGGGAAATTGAAAAGATACTGTCTTGCTGTTGTGGCATTTAAACCATAAATTTTTGCATATTCGCTTACGTTATACCCTTGTATCCAAAAATTTTGATAGTAATTATCGAAGTGATGTGACCAAAATTCACTCATTGTTTTTCTTTGTAATTGCCTGAACGCTGTCTTTTGCTCAAGTTTATGTTTCTCGATATATTCTTTTACGCTTAATTTAGGTTTGTGCTGGTGGAAATTTCTTCTGTGATATATCCAATATAATATGCTAATACTACTACCTCCTATTTTTCTAAAATTGGAATAACATCTTCTTAGATTTAAATGATATCTATTACTATATTCAATTATAGAAATGCCTTCTTTAATAACTTCTTTTCTATAGTTAAAATAATGAAATAACCAATCAGCTTTTTTATTGAAAGAATTATAAATATAATACTGATCGAGTTCAATTAAGTTATGTGATAAATAAGCTTTGAAAATAGAATCTAACTTAAAGGACTTTATTTCATTGGTTATTTGTAAATATAGTGGTTTTGAGTTTTTTCTAGCCAATTTTTGTTGATAATCACATCTCATAATAAGTAACCTATTATTTAATATACTTAGAGAGAATCGAATGCAAAGGTTTACTTTCTTTTTTTCTTAATATTAAGCTACTTGAACCATAACGCTTTGTATGTGAATTTTTTCTTTCTTTGGTAATATTTTTAGCTAAATAGCTTAAACGGTATATGATATTGGCAAGCGTTGACATATCACTTTGGTGGCATAGATAATAACAGTTTTTAGGAATACTATGAGTACCATTATTGGTCTCTTTCCAGCAAAAGTCTACCATGTTCTGCAATGATGCTGAGTGGTGAATAACATTACCATCAACAAATAATGCACAATGATAGTGTTGCGATTGACTCTTATTTTGCTCTCTAACCCAAAATAATTTAATAAAAGATTTTTTATATTTACATTTAAATTCAGATAGTAATTTTCTAGAGAATTTTGTTATTGATTCATTTTTATCACTGTATTTTGGTAAATGAAGATCGAACCTTATTACAGTAATTCGCTTGGAAATAGAAAAGCTATCACCTAGTAATAATATAATTTTATTAATTATCTTATTATCTGGATATATATTATTCTCTCTACAAAAATAGGAAGGTAACCCATAATCGTTATATTTGTAATAATCTAAATTTATTTCTGAACGAAGATTTTTTGGAATATATTTTTTCATAAATACCACCGTAATATTATAAATATCCTGAGTTAATATAGTTAAGAAAGCGAGTGTTTCTCTGTGTTTTCATGTTTTTTTATTAAGGAAATAAAGAAATTAATGGTCAAAATAGAGCAAGATATAGATATGTTTTTATTAAGCTAATTACCACCAGCTTTAATTTATCGAACCATATTTTTAATTTCCTCTGGTGACCAACCAATCGTAACAGAGCCCCAATTTGTTGGTGGTGGAATTTTATTAAGTCTTATCCATCGATTAAGTGTTGTTCGGCTAACACGAAAATGCCTGCATAAATCATCTTTAGATAAATAGTGAGAAACAGGTAAGATTTTATGGTTGAATAATTTAGCATCAGTATTTTTCATGGCAGCGTCTTTATCTTTGATGACACCAAATTAGCAACTCAGATAACATCCAACCACAACTACAATTTCCAAGTTGTTTACGTTTAGGAAAGTTGTTCTCTTTTTCTAATTTCCATGCTTGTGACCGTGATATAGATGTGATTTCTTTGCGCTCTTTTTCTCTGACTAGACGATCAGTAGTGTAACCGTAAAGGTGTAAGATTGTTTTTTTATCGAGTTGAATATCAGACATGATTCTATCCCCACAAAGTTGTTTCGGTTTGCATGAGGATAGATTGGTTTGAAATCGTTGCGGTGTAAATAGGGGGCAGTTACTGGGTACCAGATAAAAAATTATAAAAATAGTTATTTTATAGCTAATTTATTTATTATGAATGCATATAACATATTGTTTTTTGTTATTTTTATATGATTTATGTCATTGCTATTTTTTATTGATAGTAATAGTTAAATAGGCTAAATGAGACTTCATAATAATGGTCAAGTAACAACTTGATTAAGTATTAACGATTTCTTACATTCTTAGTGCGAGTTGAATTTGAGCCTTTAAACCAATTTTTATTTAACTCCCCATCCTTGATTAATTCACTAATGTAATTTTTTATTAGCTCATTACCAGAGTCTTTGTATTGAACAATTAGATCAGGATCGGATTTTATTAAATTAGTTATATTTTTTTCGATTCTATTAGCAATTTCTTTTCTAGTAAAAATAGTTTCAGAGCTATCAACCAGGATAGGACTAAGATAGTTTATCACTTCCTCTTTAATATAATTTTTTAACTTTATTTTTCTATTTTTTGAAGCTAGTCCGCCAATAGAACTATTAATATTTCTTTGTTTTTTATGCTCTTTTTGAATGTTTTTTACGACAACACCACTTGTTACCATTAGCTCTTTTTCAAGTATTGCTTTAAATTCTTTGTGGCAATATTCCATCGATAAGCAATAAAAAGCATCAAGTAAATGTCTACCAATAAAATCTCTATTGTCAGCTCCATTCCATTCAGGATTTTCTTTACTCATTCCAGATAAGTTTCTATTTAACGTAGAATCTCGATGGTTCTCTTTTTCGTATTCATAAAATTTTTTTAATTTTAACTCAGCGAAATTAAGATGTAAAAGTGCACTCTGAAGGCTCTTCAGATATTTTTTATCTTCATCATTTAGAGCTTCAGGTTCCTTGATAGCCTGCTCTAAAGCTATAAGGGTATAGACTACGTTATGGTACATATCTTATTGCCTCACTATTTAAATAATGGAAAATACGGTGTAGTCATTGGTGTAGTCATTTTAAACAAAAGGCACTATAGCCAATGACCATAGTGCCTTTTAAAACAGCCTGTTAACTGACTAGGATCAGTTCATGCCGTATTTTTTCAGTTTTTTACGCAGTGTGCCGCGGTTAATGCCCATCATTTGCGCTGCACGCGTTTGGTTGCCACGGGTGTACTGCATTACCATGTCCAACAATGGCTGTTCAACTTCAGCCAATACTAGCTCATATAAGTCATTAACATCTTGACCGTTTAATTGAGCAAAATAGTTCTTCAGTGCTTGTTTAACTGAGTCACGTAAAGGTTTTTGGGTCACCTGATCTTGTGAATTTACGGTGGCAACTGTTAGTACGTCTGAATTTACGCGTTGTTCGAACATAGTTCTGTCAGCTCTTTTATTTATTTACGCAAAAAATTTTCGAAATATGCTTCCAACGCCTCCAGCTGTTCGCTGGCATCCTCTATGGCGTTGAAGGAGCGCCGAAACTGGTCATCAGGGGCATGTTCCTTGAGGTACCAAGAGACATGCTTGCGTGCAATGCGAGTTCCTTTGCCTTGACCGTAAAAGTCGTGCAACTCACGCACATGCTTTTGCATTATTTGTTGTACCTCTGCAATCGGCAGAGGGGGCAACAGTTCACCTGTGTCCAGATAGTGCTGGATTTCCCGAAAGATCCAGGGTCTTCCCTGAGCAGCGCGACCGATCATCAAAGCATCGGCTCCAGTGTAGTCTAATACTGCTCTGGCTTTTAGCGGGTCTGTTATGTCTCCATTCGCAATAATAGGAATAGAAACACTCTGCTTAACTGTCCGAATACTGTCGTATTCGGCTTCCCCTTTGAACAAACACTCGCGTGTACGTCCATGAATAGTGAGAGCCTGAATACCACAACGTTCAGCCAATTTGGCAATCTCTACACAGTTACGTTCATCAGGTGACCAGCCAGTACGGATCTTGAGAGTAACAGGAACATCTACCGCGTTAACCACAGCAGAGAGGATCTCTGCGACAAGGTCGGGATGACGAAGTAGTGCTGAACCGGCTAGCTTTTTATTCACCTTTTTTGCAGGGCAACCCATGTTAATGTCGATAATTTGAGCGCCACTATCTGCGTTTATTTTCGCAGCTGCCGCCATATCAACGGGATCACTTCCTGCAATTTGTACGGAGCGGATCCCCAATTCATCACTATGTACCATTCGTAATCGAGACTTGTCTGTCTGCCAAACCTGAGGATTGGAAGAAAGCATTTCAGAAACTGTCATACCCGCACCCATATCATAGCAAAGCGACCGAAAAGGTCGGTCTGTAACGCCAGCCATGGGAGCCGCGATAAGGCAATTTTTTAACTGATACTGTCCGATTCGCATAGATGAAAAGAGGGCCAAACTGTGACTGCAAGGGCGCGTATATTACGCATTTTTTGCCAGATATGAAAGGACAAAGTTTAACCAAATTGCGAAAAAAAGTTACTTTTTTACACTTGATTTTTTATGAATTGATTATTTAATCAATAAAAACATGATGTTATATGTTTTTGGAAAATTAAAAATTGATGATATAGAATTGATAAACAAGTGAAACTAAGTAGAGTTTATCAGGCAAAAATGTGATTAATGCCTGATAAACAATAATTAAGTGAAATTTTAACGCAATAAGATTATCTCATTTTGGTTAATATTTGTTCGGCGTTATTTTTTCATACCGGTAATACGACACCACTCTTCTTTTTCAGCAACAGGATCTAAGTTAAATAATCCTTCATAGGCAGCAGCTACACCTTCTGCTTGTGTCGCTAACACACCTGAAAGACCTAGATGTCCACCTTGGCGAGGCAGTGTGCTGATAATAGGTGCTAGTTCACGCAATGGGCCTGCTAAAATATTGGCGACTACAACATCAGCGCTGAGGTTATCAGGCTGGTCTTTTGCAAGATACAATGTGAGTGCATCAGAAACACCATTACGCTGTGCATTATCACGACTTGCTTGGATAGCTTGAGGATCGATATCAATACCAATCGCTTTTGCTGCACCCAGTTTTAATGCCGCAATAGCTAAAATGCCAGAGCCACAACCGAAGTCGATAACCGTTTTACCCGCTAAATCTAAACCATCAAGCCACTGAAGGCATAATGAGGTGGTAGGGTGGGTACCTGTACCAAATGCAAGACCAGGGTCTAGCATGACGTTAACGGCGTTAGGATCAGGCACTTCACGCCAGCTTGGGCAAATCCATAAACGCTCGCCAAAACGCATTGGGTGGAAGTTATCCATCCACTCACGTTCCCAATCTTTATCTTCGAGTTGTTCAATCTTGTGCAGGAAACCTTGACCGAGTAATGGCGTATTTTCTAACATCGCCACAACGATTTTCATGTCAGTTTCTGCATCATATAAGCCGATAACGTCAGTATCACCCCAAAGACGAGTTTCACCCGGTAAAGGTTCAAAAATAGGGGTATCGTGACTATCTTGGAAAGTCACTGAAACGGCACCGCTTTCAACCAATTCATCACCAATAGCTTCTGCATTAGCGGCGGTTGCATTAAGTCTTAATTGTATCCAAGGCATAATTAGTCTCTTTAAAAACGAATTCACTGTAATGATGCTGATTGGGGCAGAGTATGCTCTCCAAATCGATTAGCCACAAGAAACGCAACTAAGCTCAATAACAGTGATGGAACAATGGGGTGGAATCCAGCTATCTGGATATTAAATGTCGCAAGGGTGGCATAGAGTGTGGCACCAGTGATCATGCCCGCAATCGCACCATAACGGTTGGCTTTTTCCCAATAAAGCCCAAGAACTAAAGGCCATAAGAAAACCGCTTGTAGGCCACCAAAAGCCAGTAAGTTAAGCCAAATAATCATCGATGGTGGGTTCCATGCTGCAAACAGTAGTAACACACCTAAAATCAAGGTCGAAAGGCTTGATAAACGAGAGATACGTTTCTCATTCGTGATCGCATGTGGGGCGATATTGAGATAGAGATCTTTGACCAATGTTGCTGACGATTGTAACAGCTGAGCATTAATCGTCGACATAATGGCAGCCATCGGTGCCGCAAGGAAAATACCTGCTGCAATAGGCGGTAATACTTCAACCATCAGTGTTGGAATAACCTGATCAGGAACCGTCAAATCAGGAATTATCGCCCGACCTAATGCGCCAGCAAAGTGCATACCAAACATCAGTAATGACATCACAATGGTGCCAATGATGATCCCTTTATGCATGGCTTTACTGTCTTTGTAAGATATGCAACGTACTGCTGTATGTGGCAAGCCGATAACACCAAAACAGACAAGCACCCAGAATGATGCCATAAACGGACCACTTAAAATCCCATCCGCACCTTGAGGAGAGGTTAATGCTGGATCGATGGCATTGAGTTTTTGTATCGCAACATCTAATCCACCTGCTTTATATATAATGGCAAACAGGAGAATAAATGTACCAAGCAGCATCACAAGACCTTGTAAGGCGTCGTTTAATACGCTGGCTCTAAATCCGCCAATCGCAGTGTACAGCGCAATGGAGATCCCAAAGATCAGTAAGCCGAATTCATAAGGAATGCCAGCCGCAGTTTCTAATAAGCGCGCTCCACCAATAAACTGTACTGTCATGGCGCCGACAAAAGCGACTAACAGGCTTAAACTGGCAAACCAGACTAGAAAACGGCTTTTGTAACGCGCATACAGCATATCGTTTAAGGTAACGGCATTATAACGGCGCGCTAAAATGGCAAATTTTTTTCCTAAAACTCCCAGAGAGAGCCAAATAGCGGGAAGTTGGATCATCGAAAGTAATACCCAACCGATACCGTATTTATAGGCAGCACCCGGCCCGCCAATAAAGGAGCTGGCACTGACATACGTTGCAGTGATAGTCATGGCTAGCACGAAGCCACCCATTGAGCGATTACCAAGAAAATATTCGTTAAGAAACTCGCCTTTTTCGCGCTTACGGTATGCATAAGCCGACAGCAGAAAGACCAGCAGAAGGTAGCCAATCAGTGGCACTATGACCTCAGTTTGCATCGTCATGCTCATCTCCTAACGGCATATCTTTGAAAAAGTAGCGCACCATCAGATAGCACAACAGAAAAAACAAAACAGGTAGAAATAAGCATGAAAGCTCAAACCAAAGAGGTAAACCAGTAATGCCTAGTGTGTTATCAGGTAAATAGGCGGTAATTAACCAACCCAACAAATACATAAAAGTTAAAATTAGGGCCCAAAGGGCTTCTTTGTGGGCCTGAACAAAACGTTTGTCCATCTGTTCTCCCAATCTTAATAGGGTTAAAAATGAATGGGAGGATTGTACGGGAAAGTGAGTATTGATTCAGTGAAAATTAATCACAAAGTCATAAGGGAATATTTAAAATAGATTATCTTATTGTTTTAAAAGGATTCGTGACCATTTTCTATTAAGAGAATAATAGAATAGAGATAGATTTATATATTAATCAACAAATAAACTGTTGAAATAATCGCCACAAAGAGGGTGTTTAAGATTATGGAAAATAGGAAAAAAGAAGAGCAGACACTAAAATAAATTGATCAAACGTGGTGCTCTTCTTTGTTTTACTCATCTCATAAATTAAAAATTAAAGGGCATTTTTTATTCTTTCTAAACCTTCTTTGATAATGGCGCGAGGACAAGCAAGGTTAATACGAATATAGTTATCGCCATTACTCACAAACATATTTCCACCTTCTAATAAAACGCCTGTTTTATTAGCAAAATAGAGTGAAAGTTGTTGGTTATCGACATCTTCAGGTAAATAATCTGCTAAATTGATCCATGCTAAATAGGTTGAATCAGGTATTTTAAAGTTTGCTTTTGGAAAATGAACCTGAGTAAATTCTTGTACTAATTTAAAGTTATCATCGAGATAGTTTCTTAGTTCTTTTAACCATTCATCACATTGAGAATAAGCGGCTTTTGTTGCAACTAAACTTAATGGTGAAATAAAGTCATCATAAAGACGAAGCCACTCTTTTTTTACTTCTTCATCTTTAATAAAGATATGAGACATCAGATTACCTGCGAGATTAAATGTCTTGCTTGGAGCCATGCAGGTAACAATTTTCTCATAATAAGGGAAGAGTTTAGCAATGGGGGTATGCGTCACGCCGTTACGTAATAAATCACAATGTATTTCATCTGATATCATCCAAATATCATTTTCAACACAGAGTTTCCCCATCTTAATTAGCTCTTCTTCAGTCCATACTTTACCCGTTGGGTTTTGAGGGTTACATAAAATAAAGAGCTTAATATTGAGTGAGTTATCTTTAATTTTGCGTTCCATATCGGCAAAATCGACAGAGAACTCACCGTCTTTTTCTAATAAATCAGAGTAGATCACTTGGCGAGAGTTATAATCTCCCGCTTGTTTAAATGGCGTATAAGAAGGTGTTTGAATAAGGATACTTTCATCTTCTTTTATTAATAAAGGCACTAGGCGATTTAATGCAGGAATAATACCCGGTGATAATACAATTTCATGCGGTTCAATTTCCCAATCATAATGTCTTTGGCACCAATCTTTAAATATTTGGTAATACTCGTCATCATACACTTTGGTATAACCTAATATTTTTCTATCAAGGCGCGCTTTAATGGCATCAAGCACTTCAGGTGGAGTAGAGAAGTCCATATCCGCAACCCACATTCTAATAAACTCATTATCAGCAAAGGCAAATTGCGCATCTTTCTCTGCTTTAAAAATATACTGACGCCAACCATCATAATTTAAAGCATCGGTATCTTTTCTATCTATAATTTCGTCAAAGTTATATTTCATGGTTAAGCCTTTAATACGTCTAATTTAATTAAATAAATTTTAAGAAAGGGGAAATACAAAGCAGGATGCCTGTAAAGATAATTAAATACAGTGATCCACCTTTATAGCGGTGTAATGAAGGTACTTTGTAAACTAAATAAGCAGGAATAAGACAACCTACAATCCCGAAAATAGGGCTACAGATTGAAGTGAACATTAATACTGGCAGATTAAGAACAATGGCTCCCCACGCAATAACGACAGTGAAAATGACAATACAAAGCGAGAGGATTTTCTGATTAATTTTTTCTGCAGGAATAATACGAGTGAGAGCATTCATGACTAAGCCTTGTACTGCTTCTTTAAAGCCTAGATAAACCCCAAAGAATGCGGTCATTAATGCAAAGATATTGAGTGCAACGCCAACGGGAGTCACGTATTTAGCCGCATCACCTTCAATAAATTGTGCTGCGATCGCTAGTGCAGAAATATTCTGTTCATAGGCTTTAACCGCTTCATCATGTCCAATGGCAAAAGTAAAAGAAACCGCATAGAAGAAGACAACACAAAAGAGTGTACCGAAAGAGATATTCATGGCTCTTAAGGCTTTGTATCGAGCGACTTCAATCGATTTATTTTTAGCACGATAAGAAATTACCATCGGGCTAAGGGATTGAATAAAGAGTATAGAAGTGAGCGTAAAAGGTAGGGTAATAATAGCGTTTTTAATTAATAGACTAAAAGGTGGGAAGGTATCGATATTTTTCGACAGATCCCACATGCTGATCATCATGACACCCAGAGCAAATACAACCAATAATTTAGATAACACCATAAAACTTGAGATTTTAAATAATAGCTCTTCGCTTCGTGATGCAATTAATACGAGAAATGAGATAAGAATTAGGCCATAGAATGGATTTTCTGACAGCAATCCTTCTGTGACACCAAAGGTGTGTAGATAAGAGGCAGTATCATTGGTAAGTGCAGTTGGATAAGCAAAAATCCATATCACCAACATTAAGAAATAAAGTAAACCTAAAAACATTCCCCAGTTTTTACCAAGATAGCCTTCGATAACACTTGGGTAGTCTTTACATTCTTTAGAGTCGGCAAGGGTATTAATAAATAGGCGTTGAAAGAGGTACATGGCAGGGTAGCCAATAATAGAAGAGAGTAAAAATACCCATAACCCAATTAAGCCAACTTGTACGGGTAAAAAAACAATACCTGCACCAATCGCCATACCGATACTGATAATAATCCACCCCATATCGGTATTATCAAATCGAGTTAATTTTTTCCATTCTTCTTTTGAGAGAGAGGCCCTATCAACTTTTTGTTCTAATAAGGTCATACATGTAATCCCATGTGAAAGTAAAATTTATAGTATTTGTTTTGTTTAGTTTATTTTTGAAACATGATTTCTAATCATTTTGTATTAGCTGAATAACGATACTTCGAGAATAATTTTAGCAATTAGTGTGATTAATTATTTCTCCATATTGGAAGCAATACGGACTTATTTATTAATAAAATTCGCTAAAATTGAGTTATGAATTAATTATATTTGATAAAAACGTTATTTTGATTAACGTCACAGAGGTGTAAATAGAATGGATCTTGACAAAACGGATATGGGGATCCTTAAGCTGTTACAAGAAGAAGGGCGACTCAATAATGCGGAAATTGCTAAGCGTGTTTTTTTATCCCCACCAGCTTGTTGGAAGCGACTTAAGGCATTAGAAAAGGGTGTGATTAAGAGTTATCGAGCAATAATTGAACCTAAGCATTTAGGGTTTAATTTTTATGCTTTTATGAATATTACGTTAGATCTACATTCAGAAGATAATATGGCGCATTTTGAGCAAGAAATAATGAAAATTGATAATGTGATTTCTTGCCATAATATCTCAGGGCGATATGACTATATGTTGCAACTGGTCGTTAAAGATATGGAAGATTTTCACAACGTTTCAATGATGAAAGTGCGCGCAATTGGCAATATCAAAGAGATGAATACCAGCTTTAGTATTAGAGAAATAAAACCTTTTAAAGGGTTCCCTATTAAATAAATATCCATCAGAAAATCTGCAATAAAAAAGGCATAGTTAATAAACTATGCCTTTTCTTGTTAAGCGAGAAAGATTATTTCTCAGCTAAACCTAAACGTTTTTCAAGGTAGTGAATGTTGGTACCACCTTTTTGGAATTGCTCATCATTCATAATGAACTGGTGTAGTTCAATATTGGTTTTAATACCATCAATGATAAGTTCCGCCAGCGCATTCTTCATGCGAGAGATTGCGATTTCGCGTGTTTCACCGTAAGTGATCAATTTACCAATCATTGAATCATAGTGAGGTGGAACAGTATAACCTGCGTAAATATGCGATTCCCAACGCACGCCAAATCCACCTGGTGAGTGGAAGCGAGTGATCGTGCCTGGGCTTGGCATGAAGGTTTTTGGATCTTCTGCGTTGATACGACATTCAATTGCATGACCATGAACGTTAATTTGATCTTGCGTTACCGATAAAGGTAAGCCAGATGCAATGCGTAACTGTTCTTTGATTAAGTCGATGCCAGTGATCATTTCTGTTACTGGATGTTCAACCTGAATTCGGGTGTTCATCTCAATAAAGTAGAATTCACCATTTTCATACAAGAATTCGAATGTACCTGCACCACGATAGCCGATTTCAATACATGCGTTCGCACAGCGTTCGCCGATATTTTTACGGATTTCAGGGGTAATCCCCGGTGCTGGAGCTTCTTCAACCACTTTTTGGTGACGACGTTGCATTGAGCAATCACGTTCAGCCAAATAGATTGCATTACCTTGACCATCAGCCATAACTTGAATTTCAACATGGCGTGGGTTTTCAAGGTATTTTTCCATGTATACCATGTCGTTGCTAAATGCCGCTTTTGCTTCTGCACGCGTCATTGTAATGGATTGTTCTAGATCTTTTTCAGAACGAACAACACGCATACCGCGTCCACCACCGCCACCAGAGGCTTTGATGATAACTGGGTAGCCAATACGTTTAGCAATTTCAATATTTTTTGCAGTGTCGTTACCTAAAGGACCGTCTGATCCTGGTACACAAGGAACACCAGCTTTTTTCATCGCTTCAATCGCAGAAACTTTGTCACCCATTAGGCGGATGGTTTCAGCTTTGGGGCCGATAAAAATAAAGCCTGAGCGTTCAACTTGCTCTGCGAAATCAGCATTTTCAGACAGGAAACCGTATCCTGGATGAATGGCTTGTGCGCCACTGATCTCAGCCGCTGCAATAATTGCAGGGATATTTAGGTAACTTTTTGCTGAAGCAGCGGGACCAATACAGATAGTCTCGTCTGCCAGCAGAACGTGTTTTAAATCACGGTCTGCCGTGGAGTGAACAGCGACTGCTTTGATCCCAAGCTCTTTACATGCTCTTAGGATACGCAGTGCTATCTCACCACGGTTGGCAATGAGGATTTTTTCTAGCATGGACCTGCCTCGTTATTCGATAACAAAGAGTGGAGCGTCAAACTCAACGTTGTCGCCGTCTTGGCAAAGGATAGATTTAACAACACCCGCTTTGTCAGATTCAATCTGGTTCATCATTTTCATTGCTTCAACGATGCATAGAGTATCGCCTACATTGACTTGCTGACCGACTTCAACAAATTTCTTAGCTTCAGGGCTTGGTGAGCGGTAGAACGTTCCGACCATTGGTGAACGTACAACGTGACCGCTGATTTCTTGCGCTGGTGTAGCCGCTGGTGTTTCTGGGGCTACAGGCGCAACCGCATTTGCTAATGCAGGTTGTGGTGCCACTGGTGCCGCAAAATATTGCTGAGGAGCCATTTGACCCTGAAGACCAGAGTTACGACTAATACGTACTGACTCTTCACCTTCAGAGATTTCCAGTTCAGAAATGCCAGACTCTTCGACTAGCTCGATCAGTTTTTTAATTTTACGAATATCCATGAGTTGATTCCGTACTCTTTTTGATGTTTTTTATTAAGACAAGCGGCTGACCGCTGCCTGTAAAGCAAACCGATAACCTTCTGCACCTAATCCACAGATTACGCCTGTTGCGATATCAGAGAGATATGAATGGTGACGGAAAGGCTCCCGACTGTAGACATTGGATAGGTGAATTTCAATAAATGGAATATCCACCCCTAATAATGCATCACGCAGTGCAACACTGGTATGCGTGAAAGCTGCAGGGTTGATTAATATATAATCGACATTACCCCGAGCTGCATGAATTTTATTTATCAGCTCAAATTCAGCGTTAGACTGAAAATGACTGAGTTTCACATTTAATGCCTGAGCATCTGCTGACAAACTTTGAACGATATCATCCAGAGTTAAGTGTCCGTAGGTTTCCGGCTCTCTTGTTCCAAGCAGGTTTAAATTCGGACCATTCAGGAGCAAAATATGAAAATTTTCCGACATTATGCTTCTATCTCCGTCAATTCGTCAACGAAATGACAAAATAACCTGTGCTTTTCGTTTTGTCATCTTTTATTGTATCCAATGCTACGATACATATCACAAAGTCCGACATTATAGACATTTCACAGAAGATAACAGCAAAATACTGGTCTAATCAGGGAATGAAGGGTTTATTTCGATGAAAAGTTAAAAGTTTTGACAAGATTGTAAACGCGAGAAAGCAAAATAAACGGGTGCCTAAAAAATAATCATAACACCACGTTATTTATTGATGTCACTGGAAATCTGAGCTTCTTTGAGATCAATCATCAATATATATCATAAATGTGATCTGAATCACAATTCAGTATCTCTTTCACACACAAAGAAGCTTATTCTGGCACTAAATAAGGTGAATTAATGCCAGAAATAAGCAGATAAAAACCGAAAATTTATAGTTTTACTAAGGTTCGACCTGTTACCTGATTATCCATAATCATTTGGGCATAACGAGGAACTTCATCAAGCGTAATTTCTGTTGTCGCTTGTTGATAGAACGTTTCTGGTAGTAATTTTAATAAACGCTGCCAAACTTGAGCGCGTTTTTCTGCTGGGAAATAAACAGAATCGACACCTTGTAAGCGAACATTACGTAAAATAAAAGGCATGACTGTCGTTGGTAAAGAGAAGCCACCCGCTAATCCACAAGTCGCTACTGTTCCGTTATAGTTTGTTTGTGACAAAATATTGGCAAGAATTTGCCCACCTACGGTATCAATTGCACCCGCCCAGCGTTGTTTATCTAAAGCTCTACCTGCGGGTTCAAACTCTTCACGAGTGATAATATTTTTGGCACCAAGTTTGCGTAAATAGTCATGGTTACTTGCTCTGCCACTTAGTGCGGTAACTTGGTAGCCTAATGCTGTTAGCAAACTAATGGCAGTACTTCCGACACCACCACTGGCTCCTGTGACTAAAATATCCCCACTTTCAGGTGTGACACCGCCTTGTTCTAATGCCATTACACAAAGCATGGCAGTAAAGCCCGCTGTCCCAATTGTCATGGCATTTTTTAAAGAGAGTCCTTCTGGTACTACAGTTAGCCAATCACCTTTTACACCTGCTTTTTGTGCAAGACCACCCCAGTGACTTTCACCTACACCCCAACCAGTTAATAAAACATGTTGACCAATATGGAAGCGAGGATCTTCGGTGTGATGAACAACACCTGAAAAATCGATACCTGGTACCATTGGAAATTGGCGCAGTATTTTTCCTTTGCCTGTGATCGCGAGTCCATCTTTATAGTTAAGCGTTGAGTAATGGATGTCGACAATAACCTCATGAATAGGCAGTGATTTTTCATCAACACTTTGTACGTTGGCACTGAGTTTGTTGTCATTTTGTTCTACTAATAATGCTTTCATCTTGACCCCTCATCGATTTCTATTTGTGTCATGATAGGTGATTTTTTAGATCTCGTCGTGATTGTGCACAATATCTATTGTAATAATGAGACAAATAATCCTTTTTTAGTGTATAAACGGGGGTTCTACGTTTATTGGTACAGAGATTATTCTGAGTTTTATATCTTGGTTGTTAGATAACACCGTTAATGGTTTACGATTGGATAAAAATTAGCATTTCTCTTTATTGCTTGAAATAAAGATAATGTGTTGCCTTAGAAGTATTCGAGGTGGGTACTCTGGTTGTTATCTCAGTCAAATTTTGCCGGTGAAACACCATTTAATATCAATAGAATGATTGTGCTTATTCAAATGAATAAATTTTATTTGAACTTGCAACGAGACTTTTGAGTCACAGTTTGGCAACGAAGTGAGATTTTTCTTTATTGATGTGAGCGTTGTTTGTATTGTTACATAACTTAAATATGAACAGCGTAGGATCGAAATTATGCGTTAATCGTTCTAATTAGCCCATTTTTATGCAGTTTTTTTCTGCTCCAATTGGGAAAAGTAACGTAGAATATTGTGCCTTTAAGATTATTTACGTGTCCACTTTAATCTAAGTAGTGAATCGCGCCTTGTCGCTGCTTATTGTGGTTGATAGAGTAGACGGATTTTTCCGTCCCGGCTTGCAGGATTATCCTTTCGTATGTTTAAAAAATTTCGTGGCATGTTTTCCAACGATTTGTCTATTGACTTGGGTACCGCCAATACCCTTATTTATGTCAAAGGGCAGGGTATTGTTCTCGATGAACCCTCCGTCGTCGCTATTCGTCAAGATCGCGCTGGCACATCAAAAAGTGTTGCAGCTGTAGGGCATGAAGCCAAACAGATGTTAGGGCGTACACCTGGGAATATCGCTGCTATCCGTCCTATGAAAGACGGTGTGATTGCTGATTTTTATGTAACCGAAAAAATGCTTCAGCACTTCATAAAACAGGTTCATAACAATAGCTTTATGCGTCCAAGCCCTCGTGTATTAGTTTGTGTACCCGTTGGGGCAACTCAAGTAGAACGCAGAGCTATCCGTGAATCAGCATTAAGTGCGGGTGCTCGCGAGGTGTTCTTAATTGAAGAACCTATGTCTGCGGCAATCGGTGCAGGTTTACCTGTTTCTGAAGCAACAGGCTCAATGGTGGTTGATATTGGTGGTGGTACAACAGAAGTTGCCGTGATTTCATTAAACGGTGTCGTTTACTCTTCTTCTGTTCGTATCGGCGGTGATCGTTTTGATGAAGCTATCATTAACTATGTGCGTCGTAACTACGGTTCACTGATTGGTGAAGCAACCGCAGAGCGTATCAAACACGATATCGGTTCAGCTTACCCTTCTGATGAAGTTAATGAGATTGAAGTTCGCGGCCGTAACCTTGCTGAAGGTGTGCCTCGTAGCTTTACATTAAACTCTAATGAAATTCTTGAAGCCTTACAGGAACCATTAACAGGTATCGTAAGTGCAGTTATGGTTGCATTAGAACAATGTCCGCCAGAATTGGCTTCTGATATTTCAGAGCGCGGCATGGTATTAACTGGTGGTGGTGCGTTATTACGTAACCTAGACCGTTTATTAATGGAAGAAACAGGTATTCCTGTGATTGTTGCTGAAGATCCACTGACTTGTGTTGCCCGTGGTGGTGGTAAAGCATTAGAAATGATCGATATGCACGGTGGCGATCTGTTTAGCGAAGATTGAGATTAATTCTAACAAGGGAGAATGGATTCCCCCTTGGTGAGAATATTAACGCCTGTTCTTTTACTTCTCCGTGTGAGTGATCTTAGAGTTTATGAAGCCAATTTTTAGTCGGGGCCCTTCCCTGCAACTAAGATTAATAATCGCCGTGGTTGTCGCTATCTCTTTATTGATTGCTGATAACCGTATTGGTGCATTTTCTAAAGTCCGCCAGTATCTTGATACTGCTGTTAGTCCCTTCTATTTTCTTGCAAATGGCCCACGCCGTTTCCTTGATCAAATTTCAGAAACATTTGCCACGCGTGAGCGTTTACAATTTGAGAATCAGGCGTTAAGAAAAGAGTTGTTAGTTCGCAGCGGAGAAAGCCAATTACTTGAACAATTTAAGCAAGAGAATGCCCGTTTACGAGAATTACTTGGTTCACCACTTCGCCAAAATGAACAAATGACAGTGACGCAAGTGCTGTCTGGTAATAGTACGCCTTATCGAGATCAAGTGGTTATTGATAAAGGAACCAATGATGGCGTCTATGAAGGACAACCTGTTATTAGTGATAAAGGCGTTGTAGGACAAGTTATTGCCGTAAGTGAGCTTACGAGTCGTGTTCTATTAATATGTGACACGTCTCATGCATTACCAGTACAAGTTTTACGTAACGATATTCGTGTTATTGCTTCTGGTGCGGGTTGTGCCGATGATTTATTGTTAGAAGCATTACCAGCCAATATTGATATTCGTGTAGGCGATGTTTTAGTGACATCAGGATTGGGCGGTCGTTTCCCTGAAGGGTATCCTGTTGGTGTGGTATCTTCCGTTAAAGTGGATAATCAACGCGCTTATTCTGTGATTAATGTTCGTCCATCAGCAGAACTACAGCGTTTACGTTATTTACTTTTATTATGGAATACATCAGATAAAACGGGGGAACCCCCTCTGCCTTCAGAGGTTTATCACGCTGCCAATGAGCGTTTAATGCAACTGATGCCTCAAGTATTACCTAATTATGAACAAGCAGGGCCACCACTTCCTCGTTCTATGTCTCAAGAGCCGTTAGACAATACGGTTGAACAGACTAACGGAACGGCGACACCAGCAACAACACCTGCTGCAACAAATACACCTACTAATACCAATAGAAGTAGGTAGACACGATGAATCCATATCAAAGTCGTGGGCGTTGGGTTGTTTGGCTCTCTTTTCTTGTCGCATTGGTTTTACAAATTATGCCGTGGCCAGAACAGTTAGAAGTGTATCGACCTATTTGGCCCATGTTATTTCTTATTTACTGGATAACGGCAATTCCTCATCGTGTCAGTGTCGGAACCGCATTTGTCTTGGGTATGATTATGGACTTAGTCCAAGGAACGACCTTGGGTGTCAATGCACTGGCCTATACTTTAGTGAGTTATGTCATCGCCTTTAAATATCAGCTTTTTTGTAATTTAGCGTTGTGGCAACAAGCCTTAGTAGTGATGTTAAGTGTTGTCGTTGTTGATCTTACTGTATTTTGGGCAGAATTTTTACTTTCACCTGTGACTTTTCACCCTCAAGTATTCTGGAATAGCCCAGTCAGTGGTATTCTTTGGCCATGGCTTTATTTTTTGCTTCGCAAAATCCGTCACCAGTTTTTAGTTCACTAAGTTATTGGATCATGGCGGTCACTTTTGCGTTACCGTCATGAGGACATTATTTGTGACCACGCTTTACCTTGCTTCCAGCTCACCAAGAAGACGTGAACTTCTCACGTTATTAGATATTGAATTTAGTATTATCACGCCAGCAATTGATGAAATTTGGCAACAAGGTGAAAAGCCAGAAGAGTATGTTCTTCGTTTGGCAAAAGAAAAATCACAAGAAGGTGTAAGACAAGCACCTCATGATTATCCCGTTTTGGGCTCTGATACTATTGTGGTTCATGATGGTCATATTCTTGAAAAACCTCGTGATAAAACCCATGCCGCGCAAATTCTACGTTCACTTTCAGGTGCAACTCATCAAGTGATGACAGCAATTGCTATCTCTAATAGAACACGGACATTGAGCCAATTAGTCGTCACACACGTCACTTTTAGAGAGATGACAGAGAGTGAGATTAGCGCGTATATTGAGTCAGGAGAGCCAATGGATAAAGCTGGCGCTTACGGTATTCAAGGAAAAGGAGGCCGTTTTGTTCAACGGATTGAGGGGAGTTATCATGCTGTTGTCGGATTGCCTCTTGTTGAAACCGAAGCGTTGATAACTCAATTTTCGTCTCTAGCTAATGAGAAGGAGATTTCATGACAGCTGAGTTATTAGTGAATGTGACGCCATCTGAAACTCGTGTTGCCTATATTCGTGGAGGCATACTTCAAGAAATTCATGTCGAAAGAGAAGCTAAACGAGGTATCGTCGGAAACATCTACAAAGGTCGGGTAAGTCGCGTATTACCCGGGATGCAAGCTGCATTTATTGACATCGGGCTGGATAAAGCCGCTTTTCTACATGCTTCTGATATTATGCCTCACACTGAATGTATTGCGGGTGAAGAGCAGAAAAAATTTAATGTTCGTGATATTGCACAACTGGTGCATCAAGGACAAGACTTAATTGTACAAGTGGTTAAAGATCCTTTAGGAACTAAAGGCGCTCGCCTTACCACTGATATTACATTGCCTTCTCGTTATTTAGTGTTTATGCCTGGTGCATCTCATGTGGGCGTTTCTCAGCGAATTGACAGTGAAGAAGAGCGTGAGCGCTTAAAACAACTCGTTGAAGAGTATTGCGATGAAAATGGCGGTTTTATTATTCGTACAGCCGCTGAAGGTGTTGGCGAGAATGAAATTAAGCAAGATGCCGCCTTTCTTAAACGCTTGTGGAATAAAATTATTGAGCGTAAGAAAAGAAATAAAACCCGCATTCAAATTTATGGCGAACTGGCTTTAGCACAGCGTATTTTACGTGACTTTGCTGGTTCTGAGTTAGATAGCATACGAGTTGATTCTAAATTAACCTATAATCAGCTACAGGAATTTATTGGTGAATATATTCCTGAATTAACCGCTAAACTTGAATTACACCAAGGTAATCAGCCTATTTTTGATCTCTATGGTGTAGAAAGTGAGATCCAACGGGCTTTAGAGCGAAAAGTTGAATTGAAATCAGGCGGTTATCTAATTATCGATCAAACTGAAGCAATGACCACTATTGATATCAATACAGGGGCATTTGTTGGTCATAGAAATTTAGAAGAAACGATTTTTAATACTAATATTGAAGCAAGCCAAGCCATTGCTCGTCAATTACGGTTACGTAATTTAGGCGGTATCATCATTATTGACTTTATTGATATGAATAATGATGAGCATAAACGCAGAGTGTTGGCATCACTTGAACAAGCACTAAGTAAAGATAGAGTGAAAACAACGATTAATGGCTTCTCTCAACTTGGCTTAGTGGAAATGACACGTAAAAGAACTCGAGAAAGTCTCGAACATGTTCTTTGTGATGACTGCCCAACTTGCCAAGGGCGAGGTACGGTAAAATCAGTTGAAACGGTTTGTTATGAGATTTTACGTGAAATAGTACGGGTGCATAAAACGATTGATGCAGATCGCTTCTTGGTTTACGCCTCTTCAGCTGTGGCAGACACCTTAAAAGGCGATGAGTCACATGCATTAGCAGAGGTTGAAATTTTTGTTGGTAAACAAGTGAAAGTGCAAACTGAGCTACTCTATAGTCAGGAGCAATTTGATGTGGTGATGATGTAATGGATTCGCCTTCCTAATGAATATGATGGCAGAAAGGAGACAAAAATGAAGCGGCTGCCTAAATACCTGTTAGTGATAACAGTTTTTTGCCTCATCGTTTTTGCCTTGGTATTAAGCGGATTTCGCTACTTTCTGCCTCGCTTAGATAGTTATCGCCCTGAAATAGAATCGTATCTTACGAAGCAACTCAATAGCCCTGTCTCCATGACAAAAATCATGGGAGAGTGGCAAAATTTTGGCCCAGAGATCCAAGTTGAAGGGCTGAACGTAACCAATAAAGATGTGAACGTTACAGCAGAAAAAGTCACTTTTTCTTTTGATGTTTGGCGTTCATTATTCGCTTTTCGCCTTCATTTTCGTGAACTGACCTTTGAACAGTTATATGTTAATTACCACAGTCCTATTTTTACTGGGCAAAGTGGAGATATAACGTTAACTGAACCTGATGATATTTCTTCTATTTTCCTTGAACAGTTTGATCGCTTTAAACTGATTGAAAGCCGTTTTGTTTTTTTAACCCCTTCAGGAGACACCAGTACATTGCATGTACCTGAATTGATGTGGTTAAATCAAAAAAATCGTCATCGTGCTCAAGGTGAAGTCACTCTTGATACACCGATTAATCATTATGGCGGATTAAAGGTACGTCTTGATCTCTATACCACAGAGAATGGTTTAATCGATAACGGCAAAGTATTTCTTACTGCTGATGATATTGATATCTCACCTTGGCTTAGTCAGTGGGTAAAAAATAATAGTGGGGTAGGCGAAGCCAAAGCCAGTTTATCTAACTGGATTGAAATTACTCAAGGTCGTATCACAGGAAGCCAGCTACAAATTCATCAAGGTGAAATGGATTGGAGTAGTGATGGAACCTCACATGCATTAAAAGTTGAAGATTTAATATTACGGATGAGAAGGCAAGAAAATGGTTGGCTTGCTGATATTCCTTATACTCGAAAAATTACCATGGATGGTGAAGAGTGGCCTGATGGCTATTTAGCCATTCTTTATCAACCAAAAGAAAAACAACATGATGAAGCATGGCGTATTCGTGCCAAAAATATTGAGTTAGATAGGCTATATGCTGTATTGCCATTATTCTCTTTTTTAACACCTGATTTTGTTCGTCAATGGCAGTATCGCCAATTTTCTGGAGTGGTTAATGATTTTGCATTAGATCTCACGCCTGAGCACTTCGAGCAAAGCGCGATTAATCTTTCTTGGGAAAATGTGGGTTGGAAGCGTTGGCAAGAGATCCCTTCAGTACAACATTTCAGTGGGCAATTAAAAGGCAGTATGCAACGAGGTGAGCTTAATTTCACTCTAGCAAACAGTGAAATAGATACTGGTGAATTGTTTAAAGCACCGCTGAATATTGAGAAAGGGAAAGGCTCTGTTTATTGGACTCATTCTGGAGATGACTTATCGCTTTGGAGTGAAGGATTAGATATTCAAGCTACATCAGCATGGGTTGCGGGTGATTTTCGTTATGAGAAACAAGGTGAAGATCAGCGTCTTTCTATACTCTCAGGTGTAAGAGTCACAAATGCAGGAGATGCATGGCGTTATCTGCCAGAGGAGTATGTTGGTAAAGAGCTGACACAATACCTCTCAGAGGCGATTATTGCGGGTAATATCGATAATGGCACCTTTATTTTCCATGGTGATCCCGTCGATTTTCCTTTTGATAATCACAAAGGGTGGTTCCAAGTTTATGCCCCAGTCAAACACGCCACCTTTAAATTTGATAGCGAATGGCCTGCATTATTCGATCTAGATATTAATTTAGATTTCAAAAATGATGGGTTATGGATGTCTTCTGCACAAGCGAAAGTGGGTAAAGCCACTGCCACAAATTTAAGTGCGGTGATTGAGAGTTATCGACAAGAGAAGATCTTAATTAATGCGGATATTCAAGCCACAGGCGACGAGCTGAAAGAATATTTCTTAGATTCTCAAATGGCAAGTATTGGTCATACACTTGAAGAGCTTAAAGTCGCAGGAAAAATCAATGGTACATTGAAATTAGATATTCCCTTTGGTGGTGAAGATGTGGTTGCTTCGGGTGATATTAATTTAAAAAACAATGATGTCACATTGAATTTTATGGATACCACCTTAAAGGGCGTCAGTGGACAATTTCGTTATCACAATGACAAACTTGAGAGCGATACATTAACGGCTAATTGGTTTGGGCAGCCTCTCACTTTCTCATTTACAAGTCACAATGATACGGATAATTATCAGGTCGATGTCGGCTTGAAAGGTCAATGGGATATTCAAAAAATTCAAGGATTGCCTAGCGATATTCAACAGAAATTTAGTGGTGTATTTCCTTGGAGTGGCAACGTTAATGTTAAGATCCCCGAAAAAGGCGATGTCGATTATCAAGTCGATTTAACCGGAAATATCAATGCATTAAGTAGTAAATTAACCGCACCTGAAACGCAAGATTTAAAAACTTCACCACCTATTGTTATTTCTGCAAAAGGTAACAGTGAAACCTTAAGCGTGAATGCAAGTGCTGAGAAACAGTGGAAACTTAATAGCCAGTGGACATTAGGAAAACAGTTACGGTTATTACAAGGTAACCTTGTTTCTTCTTCTATTAAATTACCAGAATTGAGTTCACAACAACGCTTAACGATTGCCCTTAAAGGATTAGAGGGTGATAAATGGTTGCCAACATTAATGGCTTTTTCGTCTTTAACGCCATCTGAAAATGAAATCACTTTTCCTGATAATGTGCACATCAGTTTGCCTGACTTAAATTTTGCAGGGCAAAAATGGCGTGATCCTCAAACTGAAATTATGCGCGTTAGTGACGGTGTAAAATTTTCATTTTCAGGAAATGAATTACGAGGTGATGCGTTTATTCCTGAAACATCGACACCTTGGCAAGTGAATATTAATTATCTCTATTTTAATGGTGTCTCTTCTACCCAAGAAGAAAAAACGTTAAAAATGGCGAACACTTCTGATCCCAATGCATTGAAATTTTCAGTAAAAAATATCCCTTCTATTGATTTTGAATGCCGAGAATGTTGGGTGAATGGCCTACTTTTAGGGCAAATTCAAGGTTCATTAAAGCAAAGTAATGGCACATTGCTTTTAGCTGACGGCAAATTAGTAAATAGTAGCGGTGAGCTAAATGTTAATGGCGAATGGTCTGACGATATCGCAGGAAACAACACCACAAAGCTGCAAGGTAAGCTTAAAGCAGATGAAATTGATGAAATGGCAGCTTACTTTGGTTATATCGTTCCTATTTTGCAATCTCCTCTTTCTGCTGATTTTTCATTACAATGGCATAATACACCGTGGAATTTTGATCTTGCGACCTTAAATGGTGATATCAAATCTACCTTAGGTAAAGGGCGTATAGAAAAAGTGAATGTCGGACAGGCCGGTAAGTTACTTCGCCTTGTGAGTTTCGATGCACTTTTACGTAAATTACAGTTTGATTTTAGAGATACTTTCAGCGAGCATTTTGAATATGACTCGATTAAGAGTGAAATTACGATTAATCAAGGTATTATGAATGCTGATAGTGTCCGAGTTGATGGTGTTATTGCTGATATTGCAATCAGTGGGAAAGTTGATTTACTTGAACGTAAAATGGACCTACAAGTTGTGGTAACGCCAGAGATTTCAGCAACAGTCGGTGTTGCTACTGCATTCGCTATAAACCCAATTGCAGGCGCCGCAGTGTTTGCGGCATCAAAGGTTCTGGGGCCACTTTGGAGTAAGATTTCAGTTATCCGTTATCATGTGACCGGAACTATGGAACAACCCAAAATTGACGAAGTACTGCGTCAGCTTAAGGAGAATCAGGCGTTATGAAAAAAGTTAATGTCGCACTTTTGCAACTTTGTAGCGGTAAAAACACAAAAAATAATCTGGCACAAATTGAGCAACAGATTAAGCAATTACCCGATTCAGTGAAGCTTGTATTAACACCTGAAAATGCGTTACTTTTTTCAAACTCTAAAGATTACCATAAACACGCTGAAATTCAGGGTGATGGGCCTTTACAAAATGCTATCGCTAAAATGGCTCAGCGTTACAAAGTATGGATCTTAGTCGGTTCTATGCCATTGATTAGTCGAGACTCTCCAGATCAAATTACCAGCAGTAGCTTGGTGTTTGATGATGAAGGTGTTATTCGCGCTCGTTATGACAAAATCCATATGTTTGATGTCAGTATTGATGATGAGCAAGGCGAATATAACGAGTCTTCTATTTATCAACGCGGTGAGCGCCTAACAGTCGTTGATACTCCCGTTGGGAAATTAGGTTTAACGATCTGTTATGACTTACGCTTCCCAGGTATTTTCCAAGCATTAAGAGAAAAAGGTGCCGAGATAATCTCTGTGCCAGCTGCTTTTACCCGTTTAACAGGAAAAGCACACTGGGAACCTTTATTACGTGCTCGTGCCATTGAGAATCAGTGTATTATCTTAGCGCCAGCACAAGTGGGTACACATGATACGCGCCGGACTTGGGGTCATACTATGGCGGTTGATGGCTGGGGTAAAGTCTTGAAAAAGAACCCTGATGCTGTCAGTGCGCTAACGCTGAGTGTTGGCGTCGAAAGTTTACACGGTATGCGTGAACAGATCCGAGTTGTAAAACATAACCGTTTTCGCCCGAAACTGACCCACTTAATCAAAAAAGTTAAGGATAAAGAAGAATTATGAGTTTAGCTGTTGTCAGCGAAAGTCTGTTGGAAGCAAACAAACTTAGTTTAGATGATTTAGCATCAACACTAGAGCAGCTTGCACAGCGTCAAATTGATTATGGTGATCTTTATTTTCAGTCAAGTTATCACGAGGCTTGGATCCTCGACGATCAGATTATTAAAGATGGCTCTTACAATATTGATCAAGGTGTTGGTGTTAGAGCAATTTACGGTGAAAAAACCGGTTTTGCTTATGCTGACCAACTAACGCTTAACGCACTTAACCAAAGTGCTCATGCTGCACGAAGTATTGTTCAGGCTAAAGGTAATGGTCGTATCCATACTTTAGGTGCTATTCAACATTCTCCGCTATACAGCTTAAATGATCCTCTGCAAAGCCTCTCTCGTGAAGAGAAAATTGCATTATTGCATGAGGTAGATAAAGCCGCTCGTGCTGAAGATAAACGCGTTAAACAAGTTAATGCGTCATTAACGGGTGTTTATGAGCATGTGCTAGTTGCGGCAACTGATGGTACGTTAGCCGCTGATGTACGTCCTTTAGTTCGCCTTTCAGTTAGTGTGCTGGTAGAAGAAGATGGCAAGCGTGAGCGTGGCGCAAGTGGTGGCGGTGGTCGTTTTGGTTATGACTATTTCTTAACTAAAGTGGATGGTGAAAGCCATGCAGTCACTTATGCTCGTGAAGCGGTACGTATGGCATTAGTGAATTTATCAGCGATTGCTGCACCCGCGGGAACAATGCCTGTGGTATTAGGTGCAGGATGGCCGGGTGTATTATTGCATGAAGCTGTGGGTCATGGTTTAGAAGGTGATTTTAACCGCCGTGAAACCTCAGTGTTTTCTGGTCGCCTTGGTGAGAAAGTCACTTCTGAGCTTTGTACAATTGTTGATGATGGCACTCTTGAAGGCCGTCGTGGCTCTGTTGCTATCGACGATGAAGGTGTTCCGGGTCAATACAATGTCTTAATCGAAAACGGCATCTTAAAAGGCTATATGCAAGATAAGATGAATGCACGTTTAATGGGTGTTGCACTAACAGGAAATGGTCGTCGTGAGTCTTATGCGCATCTTCCTATGCCTCGTATGACAAATACTTATATGTTAGCAGGCAAATCTTCACCTGAAGAGATAATTGCCAGCGTTGATCACGGTATTTACGCACCAAACTTTGGTGGCGGTCAGGTTGATATCACATCGGGTAAATTTGTTTTCTCAACCTCAGAAGCTTATTTAATCGAGAATGGAAAAATAACAAAACCAATTAAAGGGGCAACTTTGATTGGTTCAGGCATTGAAGCCATGCAACAGGTTTCTATGGTGGGTAATGATCTCGCTTTAGATAAAGGCGTGGGTGTTTGTGGTAAAGAAGGACAAAGCCTCCCTGTTGGTGTGGGTCAACCGACATTGAAGCTTGATAAGATCACCGTAGGCGGTACTGCTTAATCTTTTTGTAGTTATTTATACGTATTAATTAAACTCCATCTTTTGATGGAGTTTTTTATCCCAGCGACAGTGAAGGTGCTAATTTATGGGTAAACGTTTATTACCAGTTATTATTGTTATTGCTGTTTTATTTGGTGTTCTCTATAAAGGTTTGCTTCCTGAAGCGAATGTATCGTCCTCTTCATCGCCCGTTTCTGTTCCAATATCACCAAGCAATAGCAGCAATAAACCAGCACAACTCCCTCTTTCTATTGATGAAAAAACACAAGCCAATGCAGTGGCTAACTATTTACAACGTCATCAACAGCTACCGAGTTTTTATCTCACTAAAAAACAGGCAAGAGAACAGGGCTGGAATGCGAAAGAAGGCAACTTATGTGAAGTTTTGCCGGGAAGAGCAATTGGTGGGGATCGCTTTATGAACCGTGAAAAACAGCTACCAGAAGAAGCAGGACGCCAGTGGTATGAAGCTGATGTAAATTATCACTGTGGTCATCGTGGTAGCGAGAGATTGCTCTATTCGAATGATGGATTGATTTATGTCACCACCGATCATTACCGCACAATGACAAAGGTTACTCCTTAATGAAACAGGTTATCTTCGATTTTAAGATGCTAGTAGATATAGATGCTTTTTATCAGGATTTTGCTCTGCAATTTCAGTTAGATGATAATTTTGGCGATAACCTAGATGCATTATGGGATGCGTTAGTGGGAGAAATAGAATTGCCTGTCAGTATTGTTTTCAAGCATCTACCTCATCATTCTCGTAATTTCCAGCCTTTAGTGGAAGTGATGCAAGAAGCTCAAAATGAGCTTGGTAAAGACGTATTGAGCTTTCATTGTGAACACAAAGCACAATAGTAATTAAGAGCAAAAAGTATGCCCTGAAAATCGCAGTGATACTGAATTTACACTGCGTTTTCAGGATGATCAGGTTTTATGCTGATTCTGATAAATCTTTTAGATATTGGAATAGTAAGCGGAATGATTTTGGTGGTTTATTCGCTTCTTTTTCTTTTTTCGCATTACGGATAAGTGTGCGTAATTGTTGGCGATCGGCCATTGGATAAAGCGCCACGACTTCTTCAATCACTTCATTACCACCTTCGACAAGGCGAATTCGCAGATCTTCTAGTTTATGTAACACTAAGATCTGTTGGTTGTGGCGGTTTTTCAGTTTATCAAGCGCTTGGCGGATCGGTTCTTCGTCCACATTGCGCAGTAGTTTTCCAATATATTGAATTTGGCGACGGCGTGCTTCACGCTGTACTTTTTGTGCTAATTGAATAGAGGCTAATAATTTCTCATCTAATGGCACACGCTCTAATTCTTGCGCACTTAATTCAACTAATTCAGTACCCAATTTTTTGAGTGCTTCAGCATCACGTTTAATTTCGCTTTTGCTGACCCAGATGATTTCTTCCTCTTCTTCCTCTTCTGACGATGTATCGTCAAATTCAGGATTGAGGTAATGCCACTCTTCAGGCTGCTTTGCCATAATAAAAATTCCTGTTGCAGAGTAAGCCGGGAGTGTGATTTGGTGAATGACCAAAAGCCCGACGGGTGATAACATTCATATATCTTCTATTGTAACTGGGAAAATCGCTTGTTGACCACCTGTCAATTGATTTACTTTGCTAAAAATAAGTAAAAAGTGGTGTTCTCCTTAGGAAAAATGGTTCTCAATGAATAATTCAGATCAGGTAAAACAGCTTGAAGACGCCGTCTCACTCGCATTAGAGCTGGCTGCAAAACAGTGTGACAGTGCCGAAGTCGCTATTAATAAATCGACAGGCATTAGTGTGAGTACGCGTTACGGTGAAGTTGAAAATGTTGAATTTAACAGTGATGGTGCTTTAGGCATTACGGTTTACCAACAACAACGTAAAGGTAGTGCATCTTCAACAGATTTAAGTCCTGATGCAATTAAGCGTGCTGTACAGGCCGCTGTGGATATTGCACGTTATACTTCAGTTGACCCTTATGCAGGGCCTGCTGATCAAGAGCTATTAGCCTTTGATGCGCCTTTCCTTGATCTTTACCATCCTACTGAGGTAACGGCAGATAAAGCGATTGAATTAGCATCAAGAGCAGAAAAAGCCGCTTTAGATAGCGATAGCCGTATTATTAATACAGAAGGGGGCAGTTTTAATAGCCACAGTGGAACCCGTGTATTTGGTAATAGCCTTGGCTTATTAAAAAGCTATTCATCTTCACGCTATTCTATGTCAAGCTGTGTTATTGCTCGTGATGGTGAAGATATGGAGCGCGATTATGCCTACACCATTAGTCGTCGTTTTGATGATCTAGAATCACCGGAATGGGTAGGGCAAGAGTGTGCTCGCCGTACTTTATCTCGCCTTGCACCTCGTAAACTTCCAACCATGAAAGCCCCCGTTATTTTTGCTGCCGATGTTGCGACTGGTATTTTTGGTCATTTGGTGGCGGCAATCAGTGGTAGCATGATTTATCGTGAATCTTCTTGTTTACTCGATAGCTTAGGTAAGCAAATTTTCCCTCAATGGCTAAATATTCAAGAACGTCCTCACTTAATGAGAGGCCTAGCATCAACACCGTTTGATAGCGAAGGTGTGCGCACAACCGATGCCGAAATCATTAAAGATGGCGTATTACAAGAGTGGCTATTAACCACATATTCAGCAAGAAAACTGGGTTTAAAAAGTAATGGTCATGCTGGTGGTATTCATAACTGGTATATCCCAGGGCAAGGTTTATCGTTTGATGCGCTGTTAAGAGAGATGGGAACAGGTCTTGTTGTTACTGAATTGATGGGACAAGGCGTCAGCACAGTAACGGGTGATTATTCTCGTGGCGCGAGCGGTTTTTGGGTTGAAAACGGTGAAATTCAATATCCTGTAAGTGAAGTCACTATTGCGGGTAACTTAAAAGATATGTGGGCAAATATTGCCAATATGGGTGATGATATCGAGATGCGCAGTAATGTTCAGTGTGGATCGTTGTTATTACCAGAAATGAGTATTGCTGGTGAGTAATTTTAGAGACTTACCGAGGCCTTTAATCTCAGCCCACAATGGGCTGAGATATCGCGTTTATCAGTGTGCTTTTCAATTTGAGAAGATAAAAATAAGACGCGAACCTTCAGCTCTGCTTAACGGTGTAATTCACCCGCAGCTTCAGGTTGGTATAGAATTTCTAATACTTTAACCTTGGTTTCAAGGCCATTTGGCAGCTTCCAACTGATTTCGTCATCAATCGCTAAACCCAGTAGCGCAGCACCCATTGGCGCCATAACGGAAAGTTCAGTGGTACTGTCTTTTAATGAAGCAGGATACACTAACGTACGAGTACGCTCTTCATTATTTTTTAAGTCCATAAAACGGACTTTGCTATTCATTGTGACAATATTAGCAGGGATATCAGCTGGTGTAACAATGTCAGCACGATCTAACTCTTCATTCAATGCTTCAGCAATCGGGCTATCTGCAAATGCCGGTTGTTCAAGTAATGAATCTAAACGTTCTGCATCAAGTTCGTTGATGATAATTGTTGGCTTTGTCATACCACACTCCAATTTATTCCAATGCAAAACAACACCCCCACGGGTGAGGTGGGGGTGTTGTTAAACTCATATAAGAGATAATAGGCGGTTCTGTATAAAAAAGAAAGAGACAGTGATCACAGTCTCTTTCGGGTTATTTAGTTAAGAAATGCTAATCTATTGTTTTCTATTACGATTATTCTTCATCAAACCCCGATTCAAATAATGCGATAATAGCATCAATAGCTTCATTTTCATCACTACCAGTAACTTCTATATCAATTTGACTGCCTTGCTCTGAATCTAACATCAGCATAGCAATCACACTATCCGCTTGTGCTTCAACCCCTTCGTTGTTGCGTAAAATAACGGTTGATTGAAATGTTTTTACTAAATCAAACAACTTCATCGCAGGTCTTGCATGCATACCGAGGCGATTTTTAATCGCAACTTGTCGATATTGGGTCATTTGCGTTTTTCTAGTGTTCTGTGGCGTGATTGTACGTTTTTTCCTCTAGAGCGGAAATAATCTGCGAGTTGCTCTGCAACATAAACAGAACGGTGTTTACCACCGGTACAACCAATCGCAACCGTCAAATAACTACGGTTATTGGTTTCTAACATCGGCAACCAAAGTTCAAGGTAGCTTCTAGTTTGATAAATAAAGTTATGAACTTCGGTGTGTCTATCTAAAAATGCCGCGACAGGGCGATCGAGACCGGTCATTGGACGCAGTTTAGGATCCCAATGTGGATTTGGTAAGAAGCGCACATCAAAAACATAGTCTGCATCAATAGGAATACCATGCTTAAAGCCAAACGATTCAAAGACCATCGTCAGCTCACGTTCACGCTTACCTAATAAGCGAGTACGTAGCATTTCTGCTAGCTCATGAACTGACATCTCAGAAGTATCAATGATGAGATCAGCGCGTGATCGCAATGGCTCAAGCAGATCACTTTCGGTATCAATTGCCATTTCTAATGAAAGGTTCTTGGTCGAAAGAGGGTGAAGACGTCGAGTATCACTATAACGACGAATTAAGGTATTTCTATCTGCGTCTAAAAATAAGAGTTGTGGAGAATATTCAGCGGGTAAACTTTCCAGCGCTTTTTCGAAGATCTCCGGTGACTCTGGCATATTTCGGACATCAATACTGACTGCGGCAGCAGAAGCATCACGTTCAGCCAGTGTTTTTGCTAGCTCAGGTAAAAGATCAACAGGTAAGTTATCAACACAATAAAATCCCATGTCTTCAAGCGCACGCAAAGCGACTGACTTACCTGAACCAGAGCGTCCGCTGACTATCATCAGCACCATGAGGTAGCTCCCCTATAATTTCCCAGTGATGAATATCATTCCACTGTATGCTATTCGCGTCCTACTAAACCCGTAGGGGTTATTCTGTGATAATCTGATAAAGCTCTTCATCACTTTGTGCGGAGCGTAGTCGGCGACATAAGTTTTTGTCTGCCAACTGTTTTGCAATTAAAGACAGTGTGTGTAAATGTTCCTTACATTGTGTCGCAGGAACGAGTAATGCGAACAACAAGTCGACAGGTTGATTATCAATAGCGTCGAAGGCAATAGGTTCGCTTAGGTGAAGAAACACACCAACTACTTTTTCTGTTTCATCACTTTCAATACGTCCGTGAGGGATCGCTAAACCACCCCCAATCCCTGTTGTACCGACTTTTTCACGCGTCAATAAAGCTTCAAATATCAGTGTTTCGGGTAAATTAAGTGCTTTTGCTGCATTTTCACTGATAATTTCTAACGCGCGCTTTTTACTCGTGCAATGTACATCATTATGCGTACATGCTAGAGAAAGTACGTCGCTAATATTCATCTTTGTATCGTTGTTCATTGTCTTATTCACTTAGACCAGCAAACCAGATGCCACAAAGTGACATCTGGTTTTTTGTTACTGATATTGATTAGGCGTTGGCTTAAACCAAGTCATAAACAACACAGTAACTTCGCCGATTGTATCCCCATTTTACAATGGGAAATGAATTAATGTTGTCTCAGTTTATCTTTGTGTTTGGTTAATTGACGAGCCAGTTTATCCATTAATCCATCAATTGCTGCGTACATATCTTCTGCTTCTGCAGAGGCATGCAATTCACCGCCGTTAACTTGAATGGTCGCTTCCGCGATTTTATTCACTTTCTCGACCTTCAGGATCACCTGAACGTTATTAATTTTGTCAAAGAACTGAGGTAATTTCGCGCTTTTTGCTTTGACGGTATCACGCAGAGCATCGGTTAATTCAATATTATGACCAGTGATTTGAAGTTCCATAGTGTCTTCCTTCTCAATTATGCTCAAACCAACTCTTTGCGTTGATTTGAAGGCGGGATGGATAATGACTCTCTATACTTCGCAACAGTGCGTCGAGCAACTTGTATTCCAAGTTCTCCGAGCATATCAGCCAGTTTACTATCACTAAGTGGTTTCGCTGGATTTTCTGCTGCGATTAGTTTCTTCACTAAAGCCCTGATTGCTGTTGAAGAGGCTTCGCCTCCGCTATCAGTATTCACATGGCTAGAGAAAAAATACTTCAATTCGAAAATTCCTCTTGGGCAATGCAAAAATTTTTGCGTTGTCACTCGAGAAATAGTGGATTCGTGCATTTCAACTTGTTCAGCAATATCTGCTAACACAAGGGGTTTCATATGCTCTTCACCCAATTCGAAAAATGCCTGCTGTGTGTCAACAATGCAATGAGCGACTTTTAATAATGTCTCATTACGGCTTTCTAAACTTTTTATCAGCCATTTGGCTTCTTGTAAATTGTCACGAATAAATTTTCCATCGCTCTCATTTTGAGTCGATTGGCCCAATGCTGCATAGGTCTCATTTATTCGTAGGCGAGGAATGCTATCTGCATTTAACTCAACTTGCCAGCGTTCCCCTGATTTTTTTACCAGTATATCTGGAATAACGTACTCTGACTCGCCTGTATCAATACTTAATCCGGGCTTAGGATCAAGAGACTGGATCATTTCAATAACCGATTTAAGTGTCTCTTCTCGTAACTTCGTTTGACGCATCAATTGGCGAAAGTCACGGTTACCTAGCAACTCTAAATATTGGCTAATCACTAACTGCGTTTCTTTAAGATAAGGTGTTTCTGTTGAAAAAGCGGATAGCTGAATCAAAAGACACTCTTTTAAATCACGCGCAGCAACACCAATAGGATCAAAGCGTTGGATACGTTTTAATACAGCTTCGACTTCATCAAGCTCTAACTCATCATCGCCCATTCCAGCAAGGATGTCATCTGTTGTGACAGTTAAATACCCTGTTTCATCAATAGCATCGATAATACTTATCGCAATTGCTCTGTCTGTTTCTGAAAACGGAGTGAGCTCAGCCTGCCATGTTAGATAATCTTGCAATGAAGCAGTTGTTTCGCCTTGATACAGTGGAAGTTCATCATCAGTATAGTCATTACTGGTGCCAGAAGGTGTGCCTGCGGTGTAGATCTCTTCCCATTGAGTATCTAGAGGGAGATCATCAGGCATCTCTTTTTGCTCTAAAGCATCCAGCGTATCGAACTCTTCAACTTCGTTTTCAGTTGTTGTTTCTGTTGTAGAGTCTGGCTGATTTTCTGTATGAGAAGTATCGTCTGAAACGGGATCTTGTTGATCGTCGTCTTGTTCCAGAAGTGGATTAGACTCAAGCGCTTGCTGAATTTCTTGTTGTAATTCAAGCGTCGAAAGTTGCAACAAACGAATAGCCTGTTGTAGCTGTGGCGTCATTGCCAGTTGCTGACTAAGACGAAGTTGCAGACTTTGTTTCATAATAATGCGATGAATCCTTTGCTGTTGTCATCCATGACAGAGTAAAAGTGAATCAAAGATTACAGGCGGAAGCCTTCACCTAAGTAAACACGTTTAACTTGCTCATTTTCAAGAATTTCTTCTGGTGAACCATGAGCAATAAGGTGACCTTGGCTGACGATATAAGCACGTTCACACACATCTAATGTTTCACGAACGTTATGGTCAGTAATCAGTACACCTAATCCATAATCACGTAGATGCTGGATAATTTTTTTAATATCTAATACTGAAATAGGGTCAACACCCGCAAAAGGCTCATCTAATAAAATGAATTTAGGGTTCGCTGCCAATGCCCGTGCGATTTCAACACGACGGCGTTCACCCCCTGATAATGATTGCCCTAAGCTGTTACGTAAGTGGCTGACATTAAACTCTTCTAGCAGCTCTTCTGCACGGTCTTTTCGTTCTTCAGGCGTTAGATCATGGCGGATTTCTAAGATCCCCATTATGTTGTCATAAACGCTTAAGCGTCTAAAAATAGACGCCTCTTGAGGAAGATAGCCAATGCCTTTACGTGCTCGTTCATGTAACGGTAACAGCGTAATGTCTTCATCATCAATGGTAATACTACCTGCATCACGAGCTACAATGCCTACAACCATATAGAATGTGGTTGTTTTACCTGCACCATTAGGTCCAAGTAAGCCGACAATCTCACCTGAATTAACGTTCAGGCTCACATCACCGACAACGGTGCGCCCTTTGTATGCTTTCGCTAAATTTTCAGCTTTTAACAGCGCCATAAAGTGTTACTTACCTTTGTTGTTAACACCAGGGCCTTTCTCTTGCAACTGGGAAGGCAGTAAAACAGTAGTCACTTGTTTACCTTTACCGCTAAACGCTTCCATTTGCTGAGTTGGGACGAGATAAGTGATCTTATCACCGGTGATATTACTGTCTAATTGTTCAAGATAGGCTTTACCCGTTAAGGTCATTAACTCTTTATCCATTTCATAGGTCATTTTCTCGCCACGACCTTTGATAGGTTTGCCATCATCTTGTAACTGATAAAAAGTCACAGGGTTACCAAACGCTTCTATTACGATCCTTTTGGAGTCACCACTTGGACGTGTGACAACAACTTTATCGGCACGAATATCGATAGAACCTTGTTTGATCACAACATTTTTTGTAAAGGTTGTGACGTTTTTTTCTAGATCAAGCGACTGTTTCTCTGAGTTCACAACAATAGGTTGTTGTGTGTCATCTTTAAGCGCCATCACAGGTACACTTATCGCTAAAAGTGTACCGATAATCAGTGTATTACGGATTTTTTGATTCATTAGGGATCTCATAATAGGTGTTTACCTTTTCAATCAGCTCTGCATGTTTCTCGCGCAGATTGCCTCGCATTTTTAAGCCGACTGATTTCAGTCCGACGCCGATAATAGTCACTTCATCATCAGAGGAAACATCCTGTGTATCCAAATTTGCAATAGCATTGTCTGTGCTTATTCTCTGTAGCTGAGAATCATCCGTTAAGCTATCAATTTGAACATCGCCATAAAGATAGAGCATTTTACTGTTTGTTAGCTTGGCTTTATTTGCGCGTACTGTCCATGTTGCATCCCCTGTCGGTGAATAGGTAGTTAAGACAGGGTTAGTAAACCATGTAAACTTTTGCTGAGCATAGTTTTTGACATCATCAGCAACAAGTTTATATCCGAGTATACCCGTTGGCTCGTAAACAAAAGATATCGATGATTTGGATTGATAGGTTGGCTGACCATCATCAACAATCTCACTATCACCGAATTCAGTGTTATTAGTATAGTTCCAGCCAATCAGTCCAAGGGCGATAATGGCAAGAATTAAGGTAAACCAGGATTTTAATTTATTCATTCTGTATCGTTATACGTTAAATCGAAAGACCTTTAGCTTCTTCAAGCCGACCTTGCGCTAAAAGGATTAAATCACACAATTCTCGTACTGCACCACGCCCCCCCGCAATGCGAGTCACGTAATTTGCACGAGGTGTAAGTAATGGATGTGCATCAGCCACGGCGGCAGAAAGTCCCACTTTTTCCATTACAGGTAAATCAATCAGGTCGTCACCAATATAGGCTGTTTGTTCAGGTTTAAGGTTTAGTGTATCTAACAGTTGTTGATACGCCAAAAGCTTATTATGCTGACCTTGGTAAAGATATGTAATGCCAAGGGTTTTAGCACGATCTTCTAACAGTTTAGACTGACGACCTGTAATGATAGCAACCTCAATGCCGGATGTAAGCAAACAACGGATGCCATACCCATCACGGACGTTAAAGGCTTTTAATTCTTCGCCATTATTGCCCATGTAAATGAGTCCGTCAGACATCACACCATCAACATCACAAATCAGCAATTGGATTTTTTCTGCTTTTTTGATGATTTGCTCACTTACTGCACCATAACAAGTTTCTATCATTGTATTCATTTTTATCCTTCGAACGTTATGAATAGCTTATACAACACCAGCCTGTAATAAATCATGCATATGTAAAACACCTAACAGGATATCACTATCTTGTTCTGTTACTAATAGTGAGGTGATATGTTTTGCTTGCATTAAATTCAGAGCTTCAACAGCCAAACAATCTGGGCGAATACGAATACCGCCTCTTGTCATAACATCTGAGATTTTGGCATTGTTCAGATCTATCCCTAAGTCAAATATTCTTCGTAAGTCACCATCAGTAAAGATACCGTTGATCAGCATACTATCATCGCAAATGACGGTCATACCTAATTTTTTACGGGTTATCTCGACAAGTGCTTCACGTAAAGTGGCATCTTTAGTGACACGTGGAATATCTGCCTCTTTATTCATTAAATCACTGACATGAAGGAGTAATTTACGACCTAATGCACCACCTGGATGAGAAAGCGCGAAATCTTCAGCAGTAAAACCTCGGGCACGTAACAGTGCAATTGCTAGCGCATCTCCCATCACCAAGGTTGCGGTTGTACTGGTTGTTGGTGCAAGGCCTAAAGGACAGGCTTCTTTAGGTACTTTGATACAAAGATGAATATCAGACGCTTTCCCCATTGTACTTTGAGGAGTGCGTGTCATACAAATCAGTGTTATCTGTTTACGTTTAAGTACTGGAATAAGTGCGAGGATCTCGCTGGCTTCACCTGAGTTTGAAATTGCCAGAACGATATCTTTTTCTGTCACCATGCCTAAGTCGCCATGGCTTGCTTCACCGGGATGAACAAAGAAAGAAGGTGTTCCTGTGCTGGCAAATGTAGCCGCAATTTTATGTCCAATATGGCCAGATTTACCCATACCCATAACAATCACTCGACCTTGGCAGTGAAAAATTTTCTCACAGGCAAGAGTGAAGTCATCATTGATGTATTGTTCTAGTTCAGCTAACCCATCACGCTCAATATGAAGGACTTTTTTACCCGCTTGCTGAAAATCAAACTCGGTCATTTTTTTGTACCATTTATTTTAGGTTAAGAGAGAATGTGCGACGCACAACACCGTAATATAAACAATAAAGCAAACTAACAAGAATATCCCTTTTCCTCGATTAAGACGTCGTTTACGCCCTAATGAAAAGAGAGAAAACAGTAAACTGGCGACACCAAGTACAGCAAAGCTAAAATAAAATGTGTTGATATTAAATGTGCTTGGTGAAAGTAATGCTGGCATTCCTAACACAAAAGTTAGATTGAAAATATTAGCACCTATAATATTCCCTAATGCTAATTCATTCTCGCGTCTTAGTGCTGCCACAATAGTTGTGGCTAATTCAGGTAGGCTTGTTCCAATCGATAGCAAGGTTAAACCAACAAAAAAGCCACTAAGATGATACTGTTGCATTAAAATAAAGACATTATCCAATATCATTTGAGTAGCAACTGGAATAATAAGTAAAGCAATAACAACCCAAAAAAGTGCAACAGAATTACGGGGATTTGTCTGTAATTCGAAACGCGTTAAGGTTTCTAAAGGTAATACATGACGCTCTTGTGTTAGTGTTTTATGCATCGTTTTTATCATTAGAAAGATGGATGCAAAACCAATAAAAAAGAGCAGAGTGCCTTCTCTCAGACCTAAATTTCCGCTAGAAACGATAATGCCAACGAGCATGATGACTATAATCATCAAGGGAAGCTCTTTTTTGAGCACTGCGGATTGAATATTCATGGGATAAATCATCGCGCCAATACCTGCGATGAGGAGAAGGTTGGTGAGTGTAGAGCCAATGGCTGTGCCGATAGCAATATCAGGTAAATTATGCACAGCAGCATCGGTTGAAACAAAAAGCTCAGGCAGTGAAGTACCTGTGCCTACAATTAAGATACCGATAACGGCTGGCGGGATTTTTAACGATTGCGCAAAAACACTCGCACCATAAACTAATCGGTCTGATGCATAAACGAGTAGCATCAACCCAAAAATTAAAAGAGACAAAGTAATCAACATGCCATCAGTTTTCCAACAATGAGCGAATAAAGAAAAAACCAATAAGACAGGGCTGATAAAAAAACATATTGTCAAAAGGTTTTGCTAATTAACCATATTTTGACTAGCCAAGCACGAAAAGTAAAATTAACCGTGCAATAAATTGCTAAATAGTGGTGATTTCTTTGTAACATAACGAATGACCTGCCAAAATAGCGTAAAAATTCGTTTATGCAGACAGGCTTGAGGATGTTTTATTCATGAACGCACAATCTGACAATCTAATTGAAGTGCGCAATATGAACTTCACTCGTGGTAGCAGAAAGATCTTCTCTGAGATTAATCTTGTTGTACCAAGAGGAAAAGTGACTGCGATTATGGGCCCTTCAGGGATTGGTAAAACAACCTTGTTACGCCTAATGGGAGGACAAATCCTTCCTGATAGTGGTGAAATTTGGTTTGATGGCGATAATATTCCTGCGCTATCACGCTCTGCGTTGTATCAGACAAGAAAGAAAATGAGTATGCTTTTTCAATCAGGCGCACTGTTTACAGACATGAATGTGTTTGAAAATGTGGCATTTCCACTAAGAGAGCATACAAATTTACCTGAAGCATTGATCCATACAACAGTGATGATGAAACTTGAAGCTGTGGGTTTACGTGGTGCGGCAAGTTTAATGCCTTCTGAATTATCAGGAGGAATGGCGAGAAGGGCAGCATTAGCAAGAGCCATTGCGCTTGATCCTGAATTGATTATGTTTGATGAGCCTTTTGTTGGGCAAGATCCTATCACAATGGGTGTGCTTGTTAAGTTAATTGATGAGTTAAATCATGCGCTTGGTGTGACTTGTGTTGTGGTTTCCCACGATGTGCCTGAAGTGTTAAGTATCGCAGATTACGCCTATATTGTTGCGGAACAGAAAGTCATTGCTCAAGGTAGCGCGCAAGAATTACAGGATAATCCAAATAGGCAAGTAAGACAGTTTTTAGATGGTATTGCTGATGGCCCTGTACCTTTCCGTTTTCCTGCGGGAGATTATCAGGACGACCTATTAGGACGAGGAAATTAGTACGTGGTAAATTTATTATCTCGCATTGGCGTTAGAGCGTTAGCGATTTTTGCAACCTTTGGTAGAGCTGGCATTATGCTCTTTCGAGCATTAGTCGGTAAGCCTGAATTGCGTAAACAGTGGCCTCTATTACTGAAGCAACTGTATAACGTTGGTGTTCAATCCTTATTAATTATCATGGTGTCTGGCTTATTTATTGGCATGGTGTTGGGATTACAAGGCTATCTTGTTTTAACAACCTTTAGTGCTGAAGCTAGTCTTGGCATGATGGTCGCACTCTCGTTGTTAAGAGAATTAGGCCCAGTCGTTACGGCATTATTATTTGCGGGTCGAGCTGGCTCAGCCTTAACCGCTGAAATTGGCTTGATGAAAGCTACAGAACAAATTTCTAGTTTAGAAATGATGGCAGTCGATCCTTTAAGACGTGTCGTTGCGCCTCGTTTTTGGGCGGGTCTTATTAGTATGCCATTGCTTTCACTTATTTTTGTTGCTATCGGTATCTGGGGTGGTGCAATTGTGGGTGTGGATTGGAAAGGGATCGATGAAGGCTTTTTCTGGGCATCTATGCAAGGTGCCGTTGAATGGCGACTCGATTTAGTAAACTGCTTTATTAAAAGTGTCGTTTTTGCCATTACCGTCACTTGGATAGCGCTCTTTAACGGGTATGACGCAATCCCAACATCAGAAGGGATTAGCAGAGCAACAACACGCACCGTTGTTCATTCATCGTTAGCCGTATTGGGTTTAGATTTTGTGCTAACAGCACTGATGTTTGGGAACTAAGTCATGCAAAGTAAAAAAATTGAAGTTTGGGTTGGTCTATTTGTTCTGATTGCGTTAGCTGCCGTGATTTTCTTATGTCTTAAAGTGGCTGATATTAAAGAAATGGGTAATCAACCGACTTATCGCGTTTATGCCAGCTTTGGTAATATTGGTGGGTTAAAAGAACGTTCCCCAGTTAAGATTGGTGGTGTGGTGATTGGCCGTGTTTCTTCTATCACTTTAAAAGAAGAAGATGAAGGGAATTATCGCCCTGAAGTCGCGCTCGATATTCTGAGCATTTATGACCACATTCCAGAAAGTAGCTCACTGTCTATTCGTACATCGGGTTTATTAGGTGAGCAGTTCCTTGCATTGAATTTAGGTTTTTATGATGAAGCATTAGATTCTACTCTGCTCGAAGACGGAGGACGGATCACAAACACCAATTCAGCAATGGTACTAGAAGATCTTATTGGTCAATTCCTTTATAAAACGGGTGATGGTGATGATTCAGCAAAATCTGAATCTCAGCCAACGCAAGAACACACTGCATTACCTTAATCATTAATTTCTATACGATGCACTTATACATTTAGCTAGATTTAGCACAATAAATGCATCGTATTATCGAAACCCTATTTGAGGAGAAGCGAACGTATGTTTAAACGCTTATTGATGGTCGCATTATTAGTGATAACGCCTTTTGCAATGGCAGTTGATAAAACCAATCCTTATGCATTGATGGAAGATGCGGCGCAAAAGACCTTTAGTAAATTAAAAAATGAACAGCCTGAAATTCGTAAAAACCCTGAAGTTTTACGTCAAATTGTTCAGCAAGAATTATTACCTTATGTGCATATTAAATATGCGGGCGCATTAGTGTTAGGACCGCATTATCGTAATGCAACACCTGTACAACGTGATGCTTATTTCACTGCATTTGAAGCGTATCTTGCTCAAGTATATGGTCAAGCATTAGCGATGTATGAAGGCCAAGAGTACCGTATTGAGCCTGCAAAACCTTTCGCAGATAAATCAACTCTCACTATTCGTGTCACTATCATTGATACAAATGGCCGCCCACCAGTTCGTCTTGATTTCCAATGGCGTAAAAACAGCAAAACAGGCGAATGGCAAGCATATGATATGATTGCTGAAGGTGTCAGCATGATCACAACAAAACAGAATGAGTGGTCAGATATTTTAAATTCTAAAGGTGTTGATGGTTTAACAAAACAGTTAGAAATCAGTGCTAAAACACCAATTACACTGGATGAGAAAAAATAACATGTCAGCTTCGTTAAATTGGGAAAAAAAGGAGGGTGTCCTCTATTTCCAAGGAACGCTAGATCGTGAAACGTTACTGCCTGCTTGGCAGCAACGTAAAGCATTATTAGCTGATATTAATATCATCGATATTTCTGCTTTAGGACATATTGATTCAACAGGGTTGGCGCTTTTTGTTCACTTAAAAGCAGAAATGGAAGAGCAAAATCGCCAATTTATTATTCAAGGCGTAAGTGAGCGTTTTCAGACCTTAATTACACTCTATGATCTTGATGAAATTATGAATATTGCCTAATACAGATTTTGAGTAAAGGTATTAAAAAGCCCCCTTCGTGATACTTTTATCATTAAGGGGGTTTTTGATGGTTTAAGAGTAGAGCGGATTCCATTAGGATAGACGACTGATTATTATTTTAACGTTGAGATTGAGCAATTATGGATACAAATGAAATCAAACAAGTATTAATGGACAACCTGTCTTTAGATGAAGTCATCGTCAATGGTGATGGTAGTCACTTTCAAGTTGTTGTTGTTGGCGCAATGTTTGAGGGAATGAGCAGAGTAAAACAACAACAAACCATTTATGCCCCTTTGATGGAATATATCGCAGATAACCGTATTCACGCTTTGTCTATTAAAGCCTACACACCTGAAGAGTGGAAGAGGGATCGTAAACTTAACGGGCTTTGATTCAGTAGGTATACAGCGTACAGCAAAATAAAAAAGAGAGTTCTACAGATGGATAAATTTAGAGTACAAGGACCAACCTGTTTATCAGGTGAGGTCACTATTTCAGGCGCAAAAAATGCCGCACTACCAATCCTGTTCGCTGCGATCCTTGCCGAAGAGCCAGTAGAATTAACGAATGTTCCTAAATTAAAAGATATCGATACTACGATTAAGTTACTTAACCGTTTAGGAACTAATGTTGAACGCAATGGCTCTGTTTTCGTTGATGCTCGTAACATTAATGAATTTTGCGCTCCTTACGAATTAGTAAAAACCATGCGTGCTTCTATTTGGGCATTAGGCCCGCTGGTGGCGCGTTTTGGTCAAGGTCAGGTTTCTTTACCGGGTGGTTGCGCTATTGGTGCTCGTCCTGTTGATCTTCATATTACAGGTTTAGAGCAATTAGGCGCTGAGATCACTCTGGATGAAGGTTATGTGAAAGCACGCGTTGATGGACGTTTAAAAGGTGCACATATTGTCATGGATAAAGTGAGCGTGGGTGCCACTATCACTATTATGACTGCTGCGGTATTAGCTGAAGGCAAAACCATCATTGAGAATGCGGCAAGAGAGCCTGAAATTGAAGATACTGCAAACTTCCTCAATACATTAGGTGCCAAAATCAGTGGTGCGGGCACAGATAGCATTACTATCGAAGGCGTAGAGCGTCTTGGTGGTGGTACTTATCAAATCCTACCTGATCGTATTGAAACAGGGACTTTCTTAGTTGCTGCTGCGATTTCTCGTGGTCGTGTTGTTTGCCGTAATGCAAAACCTGACACATTAGATGCTGTGTTGGCAAAATTACGTGAAGCAGGCGCTGATATTGAAGTTGGTGAAGATTGGATAAGCCTTGATATGCATGGTAAACGCCCAAAAGCGGTAACATTGCGTACTGCGCCACATCCGGGTTTCCCAACCGATATGCAAGCACAGTTTAGCCTTTTAAACTTAGTGGCTGAAGGTGCAGGAATGATCACTGAAACTATTTTTGAAAATCGTTTTATGCACATTCCTGAGTTAATTCGTATGGGTGCTCACGCTGAAATCGAAAGTAATACTGTGTTATGCCATGGTGTTGAAAAACTTTCAGGCGCACAAGTAATGGCAACGGATTTACGTGCTTCTGCAAGCTTAGTACTTGCAGGTTGTATTGCTGAAGGTACAACCATTGTTGATCGTATTTATCATATCGATCGTGGTTATGAAAATATTGAAGCTAAATTACAAGGATTAGGGGCAAAAATAGAACGTTTGCACTCTAATGACTAATTTATTTTAGTTATCCTTTTTTAGTTATTTAAAACCATAGTGCATTGTTGTGCTATGGTTTTTTTTGCTCATTATTTCAATAAGACTCTCAATAGAATCGGATAATTCATAAGGTATTTCTCACGTAGCAAGATACAGTAAGAAAAATAGACCTGTTTATAAAAATCACTATGAGCTAAAAGGAAGGAACATATATGCAGGTAACAAGGAAACAAGAGCGCCTAGTTCGTCAAGCACTGGATGAATGGCAACAATCTGGTGAGATTTCGGAACAAGAATATCAGCAATTAGGAAGTACATTGCACCGAATTCCCTTTGATTGGAAACGGTTAAGTCGCTATGCATTTTGGATAGCAATGGTGTGCTTGATTATTGCTGCTGGCAGTATTTTTAGTGATAGTGCATTAATTTATTATCTCATCGAGATTTTTAGTGTTTCTGAAATTATGCGTGTGATATCTCCTGCACTGATTGCTTCAGCGCTCTATTTTTGGGGATTTAAACGTCAGCGAAAAGAAACACAGTGGCATTACAGTACTGAGTTTATTCTCTTTTTAGGCGTGATGTTTACAGCTATTTTTCTTTGGCAACTGGGAGAATTGCTGGACACAGGAAGTGGCCATATTGCGCCTCTCTTTTTAATTGGCTGTGTCATTTATGGTGCAATTGGATTTATTAGTCGTTCCTCATTGGTGTGGTTATTCTTCTTGTTGATGTTAGGAAATTGGTTTGGTGCTGAAACTGGCTATGTCTCTGGTTGGGGCGCTTATTGGTTAGGGATGAACTATCCTATCCGTTTCGTCTTCTTTGGCGCGATATTATTAGCCGGCTGTTATTTCCTACAAAGTGTGTTGGTACACCGTCGTTTATTTACCATGACAAAAATAATGGGGCTGACCTATCTGTTTATTGCGTTATGGATAATGTCTATTTTTGGTAATTACGATCCTGATACTTGGTATCGTACTTCAAGTGTGAATTTGTTACCTTGGGCACTGTTATTTGCAGTCGTTTCAGTTATCTGTATTTATATTAGTCTTAAAACAGATGACGGTATGTTAAGAGGTTTTGGCCTAACATTCCTTGGTATAAACCTTTATACCCGCTTCTTTGAATATTTCTGGGATAGTTTACACAGTGCGATTTTCTTCTTTATTTTGGCAGTTTCACTGATTTTTATTGGAAGAAAAGCCGAAAAGATTTGGCATACTGTTGAAAATAACTCAATGGCCAATAAAGAGAGTAAGAGCGAATAGTATTATTAATAATGTGATAGGAGAGTCCATCCTATGGAAAAGCGAAGTTGTCATCTTCCTTTAGAAGTAAGTTGTGTTGCGTGCCATTATTTTGTTTTCAAAGATAAAGATGAGGCATTTTTTGAGATCTGCCCGGTATGTGGTTGGCAAAATGATGGTACTAAAGAAGGACAATATAGCGGTTGTAATCACAGCACATTAGAGGACTATCGCAATACTGAAAGCTTTAAAGAAAGTTGCTTACAAAGTGCGACGTTTTATATGAAATCTCCCTATTAGCCAAGCATAGGGAGATTTTTTGTTAGTTATGATTCAGGCTGGTATTCAGAAATAGTCACATCAACATTGATCTCATTACCTTCGCGTAATACCGTGACAGGTAATGCCGTACCGGGGCGCGTTTCTGCAATGTAATCCATCATTTCCATCGCGGAAGTCGCTGGCGCATGATTAATACTAAGGATGATATCACCTGTTTTTATTCCTGCTTTATCTGCTGGGCCATTTGGGGTGATCCTAAAAATGCGCAACCCTTGAATTTGTTTAATATCGGTATTCGATGAGCGGATCCTTGGTAATTCTTTCGCTGTAATACCAATAAAGCCACGGATAACACGACCATCACGAATTAGCTTATTCATAATTTTAACCGCAAGTTCAGTCGGAATAGCGAAACCCAACCCTTCGGCCGTAGGGCGATATCCGTTATAGGTTCCTGAGTCAAACGTCATAGTATTAATACCAACCAGTTCGCCTTCAGTATTAATTAGCGCGCCACCAGAGTTACCTTCATTAATTGAGGCGTCTGTTTGTAGGAAATTTTGGTAACGAGTTGGACTTAATCCAACGCGGCCCGTAGCACTGATGATCCCTTGCGTAATAGTTTGCCCAATATTAAATGGGTTACCAATAGCTAACACAACATCACCTACATGAGAGATTCGTTTAGTATTAATGGGGATCGTAGGGAGTTTATCAGCATCAATTTTTAATACTGCAAGATCAGTTAAAGGATCGGAGCCAACAAGTAAGCCTTCATAAAGATCACCATTTTGGAGTGCGATAAGGATCTGATCAGCATTGTTGATAACATGTTGATTTGTCAGAATATAGCCACGACCATCCATAATAACGCCAGCGCCTAAAGATGTTAGTTCACGACCTTCTTGAGAAAAACTTCCCATCGTACTGCTATAAACATTCACAACCGCAGGGGCAGCTCGTCGCACCGCGGTGTTATAGCTAAAAGGCGCATTGAGAACATCACCATTAAGTAGGCGTTCAATAAAAATAGGGCGAATTGAAGGAACTGCAATCAAAAGAATTGCTGCTGTGAGAAGACCAATTAGTGCTGATCGCAGTAACTTAGTTAACATAAAAACCCTATATTTATGTCTGACTGTGAAATTATTCGCGTAGGAGCGGTGAGAATAGCATAGTTTAGCTTATGAAAGCATCGCTCAGCGCATAAAATCCCCTTTTAAGCCAATGACTCTTATCAAAAATAGGGATAAAAAAAGCCCTATAATGGAAATTATAGGGCTAAAGAAATCAATAAATTAGATAGGTGAAAAGCTTACTTCTTAGCGAGGTGTATTACGTAACAGCAGGTAAATTTCTTCATTACCACGCTGAATATTCAATGCAAGAACAGGCGGTTTAGCGTCAATTGCTTTACGTAAATCGCCTAGGGAGGTAATTGACGTATTATTGATACCAATAATAAGGTCACCTTTTTGTAAACCTGATGCCGCAGCAGCGGAATCTTTCTCAACAGAATCAACAGCAACTGCTTTAATTTGTTTGTTTAAGTAGTTACTTAATGTGGCGCCTTGTAGTGCAGGAGAGAAGTTATCTGCGCGAGTTGCATCTGCCGATTGTTTCTCTAATGTCACTTTAACATCCATTGGTTTACCTTGACGGATCAAGCCAATTAGGATCTCTTTACCCGGCGGAGTAGTACCCACTTTAGCTCTTAATTCAGCAAAGCTATTGATACGTTTACCATCAACTGAAATTAAAACGTCACCCGGTTTAATGCCTGCTTTTGCAGCAGATGAGTCTGGCATAACTTCGCTAACAAAAGCACCGCGTTGTGCATCAATATTAAAGGATTTCGCCAGATCAGAATTCATTTCTGTACCACGAATACCTAAGATGCCACGTTTAACTTCACCATGAGAAATTAGTTGTTGGCTAAGATCACGCGCCATATTACTTGGGATGGCGAAGCCGATACCGATGTTACCACCACCTGGCGCTAAAATAGCTGTGTTAATTCCGATTAACTCACCATTTAAGTTAACAAGCGCGCCACCAGAGTTACCACGGTTGATTGAAGCATCAGTCTGAATAAAGTTTTCTAAACCTTCAAGATTTAAACCGCTACGACCTAATGCGGAAATAATACCGGATGTTGCTGTTTGGCCTAAACCAAATGGGTTACCTACTGCAACAGCAAAGTCCCCAACACGTAATTGGTCAGAATCCGCCATTTTAATTGCAGTTAAGTTAGTTGGTTTTTCAATTTGCAGTAATGCGATATCTGTTTGTGGATCGCTACCAATTAATTTTGCACTGAATTCACGACCATCATTAATTTGCAGTTGAATTTTATCTGCACCATCAACAACATGATTATTTGTTAATACGTAGCCTTTTTGTGCATCAATAATGACACCAGAGCCTAAGCCTTCAAAAGGGCGAATACTTTGTTGTTGTGATGGGAAGTTTGGACCAAAGAAGAATTTGAACTCTTCAGGCACTTGCTGGCTTTGTACTCGTGTTCCTGAAACGTGCACACTGACAACAGCAGGTAACACTTTTTCTAACATCGGTGCAAGGCTTGGCAGTTGTTCGCCTGATGGCATAACCGCAGGCAGTGCCGCCATACTGGTTGCTGGAATAGTAGAGAGTGAAAGTCCGACACTCATTGCTAACGCACTAAGTAATAATTTTCTTTTTTTAGTCAACATGAATTAGAGTCTCTTGATACAGTTATCAAAATAAAAGTTATTGCTCAAAATGAGCTCGATGTCACTAAGACCTGTACTGACAAAGGAAAGTTCATTAAGACATGATGTGCTTTGCTTCCTTTTACACGGATTTACAAGACAAAAGCTATCTTTAAAACCATAGCAAATAATTGTCATTTTGTGATGTTTGGTAGAAAGAAAAACGCCACAATAAATGTGGCGTTTTAATATTAACTGTCTTTTTTCTCTGTGGGTCTGAACAATCCAGATGCCCCTTCGGAGTAATCACGAGGTGGCATTTTTATTGGGGATTGATCATTAGCCGCTTCTGACTCACTTAATCGGTAATTAAATGGATTTTCTTGAGCAGGCATATCAGGCATGAGCTCATTAGAGCTTTTTGCCATATGTTGATAAAGCTGACGGTAATCTCTCGCCATGTTATCTAATAGTTCAGCACTTCTGGCAAAGTGGCTGACAAGCTCATTGCGATAAGTATCAAGTTCTTCTTTTTTCGTATCTAACTCTGCTTTGATAGCATCTTGTTGGCGAAGGGTGCTGTTACCATAACGCATTGCTAGTGCGCCGATAATAAGACCTACAACTAATCCAATCAGTGCATAAACCCAAACCATGGCAACTCCTTTTCATCTAATAGTGAGGACGATGGATTCTTATAACATCATAACCGCTAAAAGGCATGGGTGGAATAATATCCTTAAGCTTAATATAAAATTCGTGTGTTACGTTGATGTTAAAACAATACTTAATGCTTATAATAGAGCCATTCGACAGACACAAATCAGTATGTCAGAAAATTAAGGATAAGAGGGCATTCATGACTGTTAGTACGCCGTTATCACTTTATGAAGCCGCATTGAAGCAAGGTGATTATCAACCTGATGATGTTCAGAGAAAAACGGTTCTCCATCTTCAACAGATATACCATGCATTATTAAAAGAGACTCCACCAGAAAAAAATTCGCTAACACAGCGATTATTCGGGCGAATTCGCCAAAAAAAACAGATTGTTGCACCAGAACGTGGTTTATATATGTGGGGTGGTGTTGGACGAGGTAAAACATGGTTGATGGATATGTTTTATCAAAGCCTGCCGACAGAACGAAAACTTCGCTTACACTTCCATCGCTTTATGTTACGTGTTCAAGAAGAGCTGAGAAACTTACAAGGGCATGAAAATCCATTAGAAATTATTGCTGATGGGTTTAAAGCACAAACCGATGTGCTCTGTTTTGATGAATTTTTCGTTTCTGATATTACTGATGCAATGATTTTAGGTACCTTGCTTGAAGCGTTATTTGCCAGAGGTATCACGCTGGTGGCAACTTCAAATATTCCACCTGATGAACTTTACCGTAATGGATTACAACGTTCTCGTTTTTTACCTGCAATAGAACAAATTAAACTTCATTGTGACATTTTAAATGTAGATGCAGGTATTGATTACCGTCTTAGAACATTAACGCAAGCGCATCTTTTTTTATCTCCGCTTAACGATGAAAATCGTCAGGAGATGGATAGAATTTTCATGCATTTGGCAACCAGTGAACCACAATTTGATTGTACCTTAACCATTAATCATCGCCCTATGAAAGCAAGAAAAGCATCTAATGGTGTGCTTGCTGTTAATTTTTCGACCTTGTGTATGGAACCGCGTAGTCAGCTTGATTACATTGAACTTTCTAAGCATTACCACTCTGTTTTGTTATATGACATGAAACAAATGGGAACATTAAATGAAGACGCAGCGCGTCGGTTTCTAGCGCTTGTTGATGAATTTTATGAGCGCAAGGTAAAACTTATTATTAATGCAAATGTAGAAATGCACGAGATTTACCAAGGTGATTTTTTACGTTTTGAATATCAACGTTGCCTATCTCGTTTACAAGAGATGCAAAGTGAAGAATATTTAGTACAACCTCATCTCGCTTAATTTTTAATTCTTGAAGAAAGTCACCTTTCATTATGGTAGGATGGCGCAGGTTAAGTTGCTTGATGTTTTTTTCTATGAAAATAGAAAGCATTAGGCAGCTTACAAGCGCTCTGGAAAGGAACAATTCTTCTCTTCAGGTAGCAAGAATTTATCAGTCAAATCAGAAAAAAGTGCCAGATTCGTTTTTTTCGCTGAAATATTGAAAAAGAATTCAATTGTTTTTCAATTATGACTCGATTTTTTTTTCTGACTTCTCTATAATCTTGCGACCCCACGTTGCAGCAAGTTTTTTATTTCCCAAAAAACTCGCATTTTAGAGTCAGCAGTGCTACTCGAAGGGGTAGGTTTGCTGGACACAAGAGTCGTGTGAACCTCAATAGTATTTGAACCGAGCGTTCACCAACGTGTAACTAAACATTGGGTAATTTTCAATAATGAAAACTTTTACAGCTAAACCAGAAACCGTAAAACGCGACTGGTACGTTGTTGATGCAGACGGCAAAACATTAGGCCGTTTAGCAACTGAAATTGCTAGCCGTTTACGCGGTAAGCACAAAGCGGAATACACTCCGCACGTTGATACTGGTGATTACATCATCGTTTTAAACGCTGAGAAAGTAGCGGTAACTGGTCATAAACGTACTGACAAAGTTTACTACCGTCATACTGGTCACGTAGGTGGTATCAAACAAGCGACTTTCGAAGAGATGATCGCCCGTAGTCCTGAGCGTGTAATCGAAATCGCGGTAAAAGGCATGCTGCCAAAAGGGCCTCTGGGTCGTGCGATGTACCGTAAACTGAAAGTTTACGCAGGATCTGAGCACAACCACGCGGCACAACAACCGCAAGTTCTGGACATTTAATCGGGATAATAGGCAATGGCTGATAATCAATACTACGGCACAGGTCGCCGCAAAAGTTCTTCCGCACGTGTCTTCATTAAGCCAGGTAGCGGTAATATCGTAATCAACAAACGTAGCTTAGAAGTTTACTTCGGCCGCGAAACAGCACGTATGGTTGTTCGTCAACCGCTGGAATTAGTTGATATGCTGGGTAAATTAGATTTATACATCACTGTTAAAGGTGGTGGTATTTCTGGTCAAGCTGGCGCGATCCGTCACGGTATCACTCGTGCACTGATGGAATATGATGAGACTCTACGTTCTGATCTGCGTAAAGCTGGTTTCGTAACCCGTGATGCGCGTTCTGTTGAACGTAAGAAAGTGGGTCTGCGTAAAGCACGTCGTCGTCCACAGTTCTCTAAACGTTAATTTGTTATCTTTTAGATATCAATTTGATGTTGAAAACCCGTCTTCACAGGCGGGTTTTTTATTTTTGACTTATTTGTGTTTATTAATAATAAAAACATAATGTTGCTTAAGCATGGTGCTCTCACTCATAAAACAAGCTTTATATAAGATAACTATAGTATTAAAAAGCATATTTTTTAGATGTTATCTCTAAATAACTTTATTTTTTGATATTATAATCTTAGTTTTGAGGTAGTGTGGCATATTGTGTTGAATTATTTGCATTAGCCCCCCTAAGTAACATGAATTCTGGTAGAATAGCGGGCTTTGGTGTCTTTCTTTCTATGACTTCGCAATATTGCCAATGGGTATGTCGATAGTAATACCTGTAATGAATTTGAAAGTTATACCAAAATTATTATGACAATAATGATTGTTGAATGATTATTTTGGTATTACTTGATAATGATATGTGCCGCAAAGACAGGTGAGTTTTTAACCCTGTAAAATATGATTATCCCACGATAACACTGTTATACAGGTAGTTACCCAATGCAGTTAATAACTTAAATGTTTATTTAGGTCTACTGCGTTTGTGTGCTTGTCTTTTAGGAATGGGGAAATGGAAGGGGCATTGTGCTAATTCATTTCTTTAATTGATTAACTTGGAGGTTTTCATGGCTGTCGCTGCCAACAAACGTTCGGTAATGACTTTGTTTTCCGGTCCGACTGATATTTTCAGCCATCAGGTCAGAATTGTCCTAGCGGAGAAAGGTGTCAGTGTTGAAATTGAACAGGTTGAAGCTGGTAATCTTCCACAGGATCTTATCGATCTAAACCCTTACCAAAGTGTACCGACTTTGGTTGATCGTGAGCTGACCCTGTATGATTCACGCATCATCATGGAATATCTTGATGAACGCTTCCCTCATCCTCCTTTAATGCCAGTTTATCCTGTTGCTCGTGGTAGCAGCCGTTTAATGATGCATCGCATCGAGCATGATTGGTATTCTTTAATGAACACCATCGAGAAAGGAACAGAACAGCAAGCAAATGCTGCTCGTAAACAGTTAGCAGAAGAGCTACTGGCTGTATCTCCGGTGTTTAAAGAATATCCTTACTTTATGAACGAAGAGTTCAGCTTAGTAGATTGCTACCTAGCTCCTCTGTTATGGCGTTTACCAGTACTCGGTGTAGATTTAAGTGGTGCTGGCGCTAAAGATGTACAAATTTATATGCAACGTGTTTTTGAGCGTGATTCTTTCCTCGCGTCATTAACCGAAGCAGAGCGTGAGATGCGCTTACCTTCAAGAGGGTAATAAAGTATGGAGATTATGGATATGTCTCCGCGTCGTCCGCATTTATTACGTGCGCATTATGACTGGATCATCGAAAATGATTTAACACCACACTTAGTTGTTGATGTGAATATCTTTGGTGTCCAAGTCCCAATGGAATATGCGCACGATGGTCAAATTGTACTAAATATTTCATCTCGTGCAGTAGATGACTTAGAGTTAACGCCGTATCAGGTTTTATTTAGTGCAAGCTTTGGTGGCATACCTCGTAAAGTACGAGTGCCTATGGCTGCTGTTATGGCTATTTATGCGAGAGAAAACGGTGCGGGAATGATGTTTGAGCCTGAGCCTGCGTATGAATCTGGTGCATCATTACAGTTTGCTGAAGATGATAGTGAAGAGAACGATATAGCTCCGGCTAGCGAAGGTTTGTCTCTCGTCACAGATGAAGCTGTTGAAGCTGATACCTCTTCACCAGATGATGAGCCAGAACCACCTCGCCCAACGGGTCGTCCAGCACTGCGCGTTGTGAAATAAGAGATTATCTTATTAGTATGAATCAAAAGCCCAGTTTGTGAACTGGGCTTTTTTTATGTACAAAAAAAGCACTCTATATTGCTATAGAGTGCTTTATTGGATTGCATTACTGAAAAACTATTTCAGCAGTTCTTCTAAACAACCAGTGTAAAGATTAACTGCAGTCATTAATTGTTTTTCATCGAAATCAAAGCCTGCTTGGTGGTGACCAGCCGTTCTATCCGCACCAACAACGAAGTATAGTGATTTACCACCACAACGTTGTACACGTTTTGCTAATACTGTCGCATCTTCACTACCACCGAATGGACGTGTTGCAACCGCCGTTAGCTCAGAATGTTTACCAACAACTTTGGTCATAACATCAATCAGCTCTTGGTCATTTGTTAGGTCAACGGCTTCGCCCATGATCTCGCTTTCCATTTCTAACTGGAAGCTATGTGCTGCGCCTTCAGCCATACGTACTGCATTGGCAGCCATAAAGCTGTTGATCTCTTCGTTTTCACCGCGAACTTCAATTTGCATCTCAGCATTAGCTGGGGTGACGTTACGGCCTTCACCGGCTTTTAATACACCGATGTTGATACGTGACATCCCTTTACCATGACGAGAAATACCCAGCATTTGTGTTGCTGCGTGGCAAGCACCTGCTAACGCATTACGACCTAATTCAGGCTCTGCACCTGCGTGAGATGGTGCACCTTTAAAACGGAAGTCATATTTAGTGGTACATAAGAAATGTGTTGGGTTGATAACAATTTCACCACTGTTTGCGATAAAGCCTAAGTGCGCACCTAAGAAGTAATCTGCATCATCGGCAATACCACTTTCAGCCATCGCACGAGCGCCACGAACACCTTCTTCTGCTGGTTGGAATAAGATTTTAACTTTACCAACGACTTTATCTTTATTCTCAACTAACCAGTGAGCAACACCTAAACCGATAGAAATGTGCCCATCGTGACCACATGCGTGCATTTCGCCAGCGTGACAAGAAGCAAAGTTCTCAGCATGAGGGCGGTGTTTAGTTTCGGTTGCTTCGTTAACACCCACACAGTCGATATCAAAACGCAGTGCTACTGTTGGACCCGCTTTACCACTGTCAAAGATAGCCACGCAACCAGTTAGCTCTTTCATCTCATCAAGCAGTGCTTCATCAACTTTATGTTCTCTTGCAACGGCTAGACCTTTTTCAACGACTTGACGGCGGCGACCAAAAGCAAACTCTTGATTGATAACGTCTGGGCCAACTTTAACTTCTAAACCTAAGCTACGTAATTCTTTGACAATTTTTGCTGTAGTTAAAAATTCTGACCAACCAATTTCTGGATATTGGTGAAACTCACGACGCCATTTAACTAATTTTTCTAGTGTAATTGCTGACATATTCATTTCTCCACTTATAACATGAATAACGCAACAGCGATGACGCCGATAATCATACCTGGTGCAGTGCGTTTTGCGATTTCCATAGGGTTAACATTTGCAAGGCCAGCACAAACAATTGCTGCACCTGCCAGTGGTGACATTGTACGGCCTAATGCGCCAGATAATGCCGCTGCCATACCCATATCAGGGATTTCATAACCAAATTGTGCAGCATGAGGTGTTACCGTTTCGTTGAATGCGAATGCTGCTGCGTCACCAGAGCCTGTGATAATACCCATTAAGAATGGCCCTAAAGTACCACCCCAACGAGCAAATTCAGGAGAATGAGTTAAGAAGTTGATGAACGCGTCGATTAAACCAGATGCTTTCAGACCAGCTGCGAATACTGCAGCTGCAATGATGATACCTAATACATCACCATAAGCATTACCCATACCTTTAAAGAACTCTTTCGTAATTTGAGCGGGGTTAGTTAATGTGATGATCAGAGCATAGATAGAGCCGATTACCATCGCCGCAGGAACAGACAGTTTAAATGTACTGAAAGTCTCGAAGAATGGCAGAATTAACAGGATTAATGGAATGAAAGGTGCTGTTGCATATAAGTAGTTAGGGCGAACAGCTTCTGGCGTTGCTTGTGCTGATGAAGATGATGCATCACCAGTAGCAGAAGCCATTTTAAACTCTTTTTTCACTAAAGCGACAACAGCAAGTGAAACTGCAGCAATACCACCAGCCATTAAGCTGTATGGGCTATGGCGAGCGATTAAATCAACCACTTCCATATTTGCCATGTTAGCAACGAAGGCATTATGCGACATACCTGGGCTTAGCATTGAGCCGATGGTACCACATAACACTGCACCACCTGCGATAGCCGGATGAATACGTGCTGCGATTAATAATGGAATGAGTGTTGCACCTACCGCAGCCGCACAACCTGCTGCTGATGGGATTGCGATATTAATAAAGTATGTTACGACAACAGTGGCTGGAATAAGGAAGAAGCCCAGACGAGTCATTACTTTTGATAAAACATGAACCAGATGCATATCGCATTTGGTATATTTCATAACATAAGCAAAACCCATACTTGAACAGATTGCTTGAATTAATGATGAAGACACCATGCGCTCACTAAATGCGGCAAACGCATCTAGTGGGGTTAGACTTAAAATACAGAGTAATAAGCCGGCACCAATTAGCACCATTCGGGTTTCATATTTTTTTATTAGCAAATAGACAGTTACGATAATAACGGCTACTGCGATAAGTTGCATCACCATAGTGATCCCCTAGTTAATTATGACAATTTTATGAAAACGAACCTAACATCAATAAATTATATTTTTCTGTAAAGTTATTAGGTGACTCCATTATGAAGTTGGTAGGTTGACAATATTTGATTGTTATCAAATTTAATAGCCGAAATAAAATCTATTTTTTTAGACTGTGATGTTATTAACAAATGCTGTAAAACAATTATCATTAAAAGATGACGGAAAGGTTAAATAAAAAGAGATAAAGTAAAAAATACGAAAATGAATTATATTTACTATAGATCAAGAGTGTTATTTTGATACAAAAAATAATATCGCTTTTTATCAAACTATTATTTTAGAAATTACATTAAATGGTAATGAGAATGATTATTTGGTCAGATATCTTGATGATCCTTAAATACTATTTATTAATTTCACCGATAATATTGAAAAATTATCCCACTTAAATTAAATGGGATAATAAACAAGAGAAATTGTTATTTTAAATAACGAAAATAAAAAATATTTAGCATGATAAATATCGCAATATGCCTTCAGCCGCCTCTCTTCCTTCTGCTATTGCTGTAACAACAAGATCAGAGCCTCGTACAATATCCCCCCCTGCAAACACTTTAGGGTTTGTTGTTTGATTTGGTATTTCTTGATTATCTGAAATAATAATTTTGCCTGAAGATGCATATTCAATATTATTTTCATCTAACCATGGGTAATGTGCAGGTTTAAAACCAAATGCCAGAATAACCGCATCAGCAGATAACACATGTTCACTTCCTTCAATAGAAGTTAATGTTTTATCGCCTTGAGTTTTAATAACGTGAATACCAACCACTTTATTTTGGTTATCGACTTCAATATCTATAGGTTGAAGATTAAATAAAAATTCGCCACCTTCTTCTTTGGCATTTTTTACTTCACGTTTTGAACCTGGCATATTGCTTTCGTCACGACGATAAACACAAGTGACTTTATTTGCACCTTGTCGAATGGCAGTACGGACACAATCCATTGCGGTATCACCTCCTCCTAATATCACCACATTTTTATTTTTAAGGTCGATATAAGGTGTTTGAGGATCTTCATCATAACCCATTAAATAACGTGTATTCCCAATTAAATAAGGTAGTGCGCTATAAACACCATTAGCATTTTCATTAGAAAAATGACCACTTAAGCTGTGATATGTGCCCAATCCAAGAAATACCGCGTCATATTGTGTTATTAGGGTATTTAGGGAGACATCTTTGCCTATTTCCGTATTGAGGCAAAACTCGATACCCATTTCACTAAATAATTCACGGCGTCGGATCATCAGTGATTTTTCGAGTTTAAAAGAAGGGATCCCAAAAGTAAGTAACCCTCCAATTTCCGGATGCTTATCATAAACAACGGGTTTCACACCTTGTCGAATAAGAACATCTGCACAGGCAAGACCTGCGGGGCCTGCGCCGATAATCGCGACCTTTTTATCAGTCATTGTGACGTGAGAAAGATCAGGGCGCCATCCTTGAGCTAAGGCTGTGTCATTGATGTAACGTTCAATATTGCCAATTGTGACTGCACCAAAATCATCATTCAGCGTGCAAGCGCCTTCGCACAACCTATCTTGAGGGCAAACACGACCACAGATTTCAGGCAAACTGTTTGTTTGATGAGAAAGCTCAGCGGCCTCAATAATACGTCCTTCGTTTGCTAGTTTTAGCCAGTTAGGAATGTAATTATGAACAGGGCATTTCCATTCACAATAAGGATTACCACAGCCTAAACAACGATCGGCTTGTGCAGAGGCTTGTTGCGGTGAAAAAGCTTCATAGATTTCAACAAATTCAATTTTGCGAATTGCTAATGGCTTTTTGGTCGGCTCAACACGATTTAAGTCGATAAACTGATACACATTCTGACTCATAATATTCTCCTATTGTGCCTGAACGCGTAATTCAGCAGATGAACGACGAGGATGACCAAGCAACGCATTAACATCACTGGATCTTGGTTTCACCAATTTGAAATGTTGTGACCAATATTCCCATTGCGAAAGTAATCTTTCACCTTGTTGTGAGCCAGTTAGTCTGACGTGTTCTGCAATCATGCCACGTAGATGTTCAGCGAGAATGGCAAAGGATGTGACAGGAAGCAACTCGATTGATGAAGTATTGATCCGTTGTGATAATGTGAGATCTTCATCTAACAGATAGGCAAATCCACCAGTCATTCCTGCACCAAAGTTAATCCCTGTTCTACCCAGAACACAGACAATACCCCCTGTCATATATTCACAACCGTTATCGCCAACACCTTCAACGACAGCAATTGCACCAGAGTTTCTAACAGCAAAACGCTCCCCAGCCAAGCCAGAAGCATAAAGTTTTCCGCCTGTTGCGCCATAAAGGCAAGTATTTCCCATAATGGTAGCGTAATGACTTTTAAATGCAGAGCCAACAGGAGGCGAAATGACAATACGACCTCCAGCCATACCTTTACCCACATAATCATTGGCATCGCCCACTAAGGTTAATTCAACGCCTTGTGCATTCCATACACCAAAGCTTTGGCCTGCGGTTCCGGTAAAATAAAGTTTAATTGGTGTGGCTGATAAGCCGCTTTCGCCATATTTCTTGGCGATAATGCCTGATAATGTTGCTCCCACAGAGCGATCTGTATTACGAATATCGAAATAGTGTGTTTGGCTTTTTTGTTGTTTAACAGCCTCGCAAGTTTGGGCAACAATACGCTGATTTAACTCGCCTTTATCATAAGTATGATTATTTTCCTGACAATAAAGGGCATTGCCTGATGGTGAAGTTGCTGTTTCTAACAATCCACCTAAAGAGAGTTTTTGCTGTTTACTGCTAACACCTTCTAAGCATGAAAGTAGATCAGTTCGACCAATTAAATCGGTGATTTTTTTTACGCCAAGTAGAGCCATTAATTCACGGGTTTCTTGCGCAATAAAACGGAAGTAGTTAATAACACGTTCAGGCAATCCATGATAATGGTTACGACGAAGTGTTTCATCTTGGGTTGCAACACCCATTGCGCAATTATTTAAATGGCAGATACGTAGATATTTACAGCCTAACGCCACCATTGGCCCAGTACCAAATCCAAAGCTTTCTGCACCTAAAATCGCTGCTTTAATAATATCTAGACCTGTTTTTAATCCACCATCGACTTGCAAACGAATTTTATGGCGTAAATTATTTGCTACTAACGCTTGCTGAGTTTCAACTAAGCCTAATTCCCATGGGCTACCGGCATATTTTACGGAAGTTAAAGGGCTTGCACCTGTTCCGCCGTCATAACCCGCAATAGTGATCAAGTCTGCATAAGCTTTAGCAACACCCGTAGCAATAGTACCCACACCAGGCTCTGACACTAGTTTTACAGAAATCAGTGCCGTTGGATTGATCTGTTTTAAGTCGAAAATAAGTTGTGCTAAATCTTCAATAGAGTAGATATCGTGATGAGGAGGCGGTGATATTAGGGTAACTCCGGGCACGGCATAACGCAGTTGCGCAATATAAGGTGTTACTTTATCGCCGGGAAGTTGTCCGCCTTCACCGGGTTTTGCCCCTTGTGCGACTTTGATTTGTAAAACATCCGCACTCATTAAATAAGAAGGTGTTACGCCAAAACGTCCAGAGGCAATTTGTTTAATACGAGAGACTTTATCGGTAGCGTAACGGGCTGGATCTTCGCCACCTTCTCCTGAGTTTGAAAAACCGCCCAATGTATTCATCGCTTGCGCAAGAGCTTCATGAGCTTCTCGGCTTAATGCCCCAATTGACATAGCGGCAGTATCAAAGCGTTTAAATAGTTCGGTTTCAGCTTCGACTTCTGCAATCGAAATAGGCGTTGTCTTGTTATTGAGAACTAACATATCGCGCAAGGTTGTGATTGGGCGTTGCTGCACAAGATTTGCGTAATGCTGATAGTCAGTATATTCCCCACTATTTACAGCTTTTTGTAGTGCTTGAACGACATCAGGATTATAAGCGTGGTATTCCCCTTTGTGGGCGTATTTTAATAAACCACCTGTTTCTAAAGGATAACGGGTTAACCAAGCTCGCTTAGATAGATTAAATAAGTCGTGCTCAAAATCGCTAAAATCAGCGCCATTAATTCGATTATCAACGCCTGCAAAACAGAGTTCGACAACCTTATCATTTAATCCGACCGCTTCAAAAAGTTGAGAGCAACGGTAAGAAGCTACGGTTGAAATGCCCATTTTAGACATGATCTTATACAACCCTTTGTTTATGCCGTTGCGGTAATTAAGCATCACTTGGGCATAGCTTGCTTGCAGGACTTTTTTATCAACACGTTGAGCTAAAGATTCATAAGCAAGGTAAGGATAAATAGCGGTAGCACCAAATCCAAGTAGTACGGCGAAATGGTGAGGATCTCGGGCGCTAGCGGTTTCGACAATGATATTGGCATCACAACGTAAATTATTATCTACCAACGCTTTTTGTACTGCACCAACTGCCATAGGGGCAGGAATAGGCAGTCGCTCTTTAGTGATGTTTCTATCGGATAAAATTAATAACACCGCACCACTATGAACTTCCTGTTGTGCTTTTGCACATAATTGGCGTAACGCAGTTTCTAGGTTGCATTCTGTTGGTTGATAAGTGATATCAAGATGAACGGATTGGTAATAAGGACTTTCTTGATTAATAAGCTGTTGAAAGTCGCTATAAAGCAAAATAGGCGATTTAAAACTCAGCCGATGTGCTTGACCTTCCGCTTCGCAAAATACATTCATCTCGCGTCCAATGCAGGTCGCTAGAGACATGACATGGGCTTCTCTTAATGGATCTATAGGCGGATTTGTGACTTGCGCAAATTTTTGTCTGAAATAGTCATAAATAAGGCGAGGGCGTTGGGAAAGTACAGCAAATGGGGTGTCATCGCCCATTGAACCTGTCGCTTCTTGCCCATTTTCAGCAAGCACATGCAAAATGCTTTCAAGCTCTTCTTGGCTATATGCAAACTGTTTTTGATAAGTGGCTAATAAGGTATCATCAAAGGCGCGTTGTCCTGTGGCTTGCAGTTCCGGCAACTCTTCAAACGGCGTTAAACGCTTGACATTGCGCTCTAGCCACAGCTTATAGGGATGGCGTCTTTTTAAATCTTCATCGGTTTCGGCTGAGTGGAGAATACGTCCATGATGAGTATCGATAACCATTAACTCGCCGGGACCAACACGTCCTTTTTCTCGTACTTCATCTGGCTGATAATCCCAAATACCAATTTCAGAAGCACAAGTGATGATGTTATCTGTGGTAATAACATAGCGTGCAGGACGTAAACCGTTTCTATCTAGCGTACACGCAGCATAACGACCATCTGATAACACAATGCCTGCAGGGCCATCCCAAGGTTCCATATGCATTGAGTTAAAATCAAAAAATGCCCGTAAATCATCATTCATCTGTGGATTATTTTGCCATGCAGGTGGCACTAACAATCGCATTGCACGAACAATATCCATACCACCATTGAGAAAAAGCTCTAGCATATTGTCGAGTGAACTTGAGTCTGAGCCACTCTCATTCACAAAAGGGGCGGCACTTTGTAGATCAGGAATAAGAGGCGTATGGAATTTATAGGCGCGAGCTCTAGCCCATTGGCGATTGCCTGTAATGGTATTAATTTCACCGTTATGTGCTAGATAGCGAAAAGGTTGTGCAAGAGGCCATCTGGGAGTGGTGTTAGTTGAAAAACGCTGGTGGAACAAACAAATTGAAGATTCCATGCGTAGATCAGCGAGATCGGTAAAAAAGCGTGGTAGATCGATGGCCATACAGAGGCCTTTATAAATCGTCACCAAATTAGAAAGACTGCAAATATAAAAATCACTATCAGTAATGCGCTTTTCAATACGTCTGCGAGCAACAAAGAGTCGTCTTTCAATATCACTTATCCGCCAGCCAGCGGGAGCATTAACAAAGACTTGTTCGATTAAGGGAAGAGATGAAAGGGCGATACTACCTAGAATATTCGTGTTGATAGGGACTTTACGCCAACCCACAATAGAGAGCGTTTCGCGTTGAAGCTCTTCTTCAATAATAAGGCGACATTGTGTCGCGATATTAGGATCTTGGCTTAAAAATAGCATTCCAACAGCGTAGTTTTTGGCTAAATGCCAGCCTTTTTCCTCTGCAACTAATTGAAAGAAGCGATCGGGCTTTTGTAAAAGTAACCCACAACCATCGCCCGTTTTACCATCAGAAAGAATGGCTCCTCGATGTTGCATTCTGGCGAGACCGTGGATTGCATTTCTGACAATTTTATGACTGGCTTGCCCTTCAATATGCGCAATCAATCCAAATCCACAATTGTCTTTTTCCTGTGTCTTTTGATAGAGCATTTTTTTGCTTCCTACTTAGTTTGCTGGGCACCTCAAAACAGAGCGCAAAAGGAACGTTTTGGCTCAAAGTATGTAGGTAAATTTATGGGTGCTCATCGGGTGATGTTGTGTTTGCTTAGCTTGGAGTGTTTTTTATATTGCTACGCAATGCCTTTTCAACTTATCGATAAATAAAAATGAGGTCAATGTATGAGGATATTTGACTAGAATAAGATAGATAAGAAATTTTTTAATTTAATATATTGATAAATAAATAAAATATTCTGTTTTGTAAGGAAGTGAATACCCATTTTTAGTGTGAGTTATATCACTTTATTTAAGCCATTTCGCTTTATCACGTCCTTTAATGATAAAAGCGAGTAGTTAGTTATTCTAATGATTATAACAAATTTAGTTTTTTATTGTTTTTATACAGTTTGTATAAAAAAAGACAAATTGAATTTTTTCTAATAAGGTCTATTTATCGTTGATATCGCTATCGTTTATGTAATTAGGTTTTGCATTATTTTTATGAATGCATATATCGGAGAGGTTCTTGTTGAGAGAAAATAGAGAGCTAAATCAAATAAAGTAATGAGAAATAACCACTCTTAGCAAGATTTCTGAATGTTCGCCACTGCACCAATTCATTTTTGGGTTATCATTCCATAGATTCAATATATTGGAGTTTTCAATGAAATTGCTCAAAGGGCTTGCCCAATACTACGTTGACTTGATGATGAGGCTAGGGCTAATCCGCTTCTCATTATTGTTGGCTTCTGCATTAGTTGTTTTAGCGATGGTTGTTCAAATGGCGGTAACATTCTTGCTTGCAGGCGATGTTACTAGTATTGACCTTGTTCGCTCCATTTTTTTTGGGCTGATTATTACGCCTTGGGCTGTCTATTTTCTCTCTGTTGTGGTTGAACAACTTGAAGAGTCACGACGCCGTTTATCTCGTATGGTGGATAAACTGGGTGTAATGCGCCAGCGCGACTTAGAGCTTAACTCTCAGTTAAAAGAGAATATTGAGCAATTAAATTTGGAAATTCAAGAGCGTGAAAAAGTTGAAAAAGCACACCTTGAACTACTTGAAAAACTAAAAAACGAAATGAAGCGTCGTGAATTAACGCAAATCGAGCTTGAACAGCAATCCTCACTTTTACGCTCATTCCTCGATGCTTCTCCTGACTTAGTTTATTACCGTAATGAAGATAATGAATTTTCAGGGTGTAACCGCGCGACGGAACTACTAACAGGTAAAAGCGAAAAGCAACTTATCGGTTTAACACCACTTGATGTGTATGACGAAGATATTGCGATAAAAGTGATGGAAACGGATGAAAAAGTCTTTCGTCATAATGTGTCACTCACTTATGAGCAATGGTTAGTTTATCCTGATGGGCGCAAGGCTTGTTTTGAACTGCGCAAAGTGCCGTTTTATGATCGTATTGGTAAACGTCATGGCTTAATGGGCTTTGGACGTGACATTACAGAGCGTAAGCGCTATCAAGACGCGTTAGAGAACGCGAGCCGTGATAAAACCACCTTTATCTCAACAATCAGCCACGAATTGCGTACACCGCTAAATGGGATTGTTGGATTAAGCCGTATCTTATTGGATACCGAGCTTTCGCCAGAACAACTCAATTACTTAAAAACTATCCATGTGAGTGCGATTACGTTAGGGAATATTTTTAATGACGTGATTGAAATGGACAAAATTGAGCGTAGAAAAATTCAGCTAGATAACCAGCCAATTGACTTTACTGAATTTATTTCTGATTTAGAAAACCTGTCTGGACTGTTAGTACAGCCAAAAGGATTGAAATTCACACTGGAAGCAGAAGAAACGCTACCACATAAAATAACCTCAGATGGAACTCGATTACGCCAGATCTTATGGAACCTCATCGGTAATGCCGTGAAGTTTACCCAAGAAGGTGAAATCAAAGTGCGTATTTGGCAAGAAACACCAGATAAGTTGTTCTTTGAGGTGAAAGATAGCGGAATTGGTATTCCAAAAAGTGAGCTGGAGAAGATCTTTGCCATGTACTATCAAGTCAATGATAGTCAAGGTGGTCGTTCTGCAACGGGAACGGGTATTGGACTTGCTGTCTCAAAACGCCTAGCACAGCATATGGGCGGTGATATTCGTGTTGAGAGTGAGTTAGGTGAGGGTTCTACCTTTACCCTCTCTATCGTCGCTCCTGCGATTGAAGAGCACCACGATATCGAAAGTGATGATGAGCTCTTATTACCGGCTTTAAATATTCTGCTTGTGGAAGATATTGAACTCAACGTAATTGTTGCTTGCTCTGTTTTAGAAAAACTGGGTAATACCGTTGATGTAGCAATGACAGGGCAAGAAGCGTTATCGATGTTTAAGCCTGATGAATATGATTTAGTGCTATTAGACATTCAATTACCTGATATGACAGGGTTCGATATTTCAAGAAAATTACGTCAAGAATTCGACAGTAATGAACTTCCTCCTCTTATCGCTTTAACAGCAAATGTTTTGAAAGACAAAAAAGAGTATTTGGATGCGGGAATGAATGATGTGCTAAGTAAACCACTTTCTGTGGATGCACTTACCGCGATTATCAATAAATTCTGGGGTGATGGTGCGGTTTCTGTGCCATGTAATGAGTCATCGGAATTGTTGAATAAAAATGAAGAATTATTAGATATTGACATGCTGAATCAATACATCGAACTTGTCGGACCTCAATTAATCACTGATGGTCTAGATGTTTTTGAGAAGATGATGCCAAGTTATATGTCAGTCCTTGAATCTAACCTAACAGCTCGTGATGAGAAGGGAATTTCTGAGGAAGGGCATAAGATTAAAGGTGCAGCTGGTTCTATTGGTTTAAAACATTTACAGCAACTGGCTAAACAGATCCAATCATCGGAATTGCCTGCTTGGTGGGACAATGTACAAGAGTGGGTAGATGAGTTGGAAAGAGATTGGAGAAAGGATGTGGAAAGTTTAAGAAACTGGTTGTCAGACACTAGAAAAAAATAACCCCAACCGAAGGTTGGGGTGCGCGAATACTGCGCCAACACCAGGGAAACTTTTCTATTCGCTTTTTTTGATTCTCATTACATAGGCGAATAGGATGAAACTATTCCATACATCATACAAGCAACAAAATAGCAAAGATAAGTTTTTTTGTTACAAGAAACATTTAAATATGTGATGCCGATTGGTGTTTACACCTATAAATGGGTAACTAGTAATCTACTACAAACGGAGAAAGATATGAAATCAATTGCGGTAATTTTAAGTGGCTGTGGTGTGTTTGATGGGAGTGAAATCCATGAATCAGTGCTCACAATGCTTGCTTTAAGCCAAAATAATGCTGAAGTTCATTATTTTTCACCTAATGATTTACAACCAACTGTAATTAATCATATTACAGGTGAAGAAAAATCAGAAAAAAGGAATATAATGGAAGAATCTTCTCGTATTTCTCGTGGGAAAATCTCCCCTTTATCAGAGGCAAAGGCTGAAAACTTTGATGCTGTCATTATTCCTGGCGGTTTTGGTGCAGCGAAGAATTTGTGCAATTTCGCAACAAAAGGGAGTGACTGTGAAATTAACAAAGATCTCTTAAGTTTTGTACAAGCGATGCATCAGCAAAATAAACCATTAGGACTGATATGTATTGCGCCTGTAATGTTACCAAAAATGTTAAATTCTCCAGTAAAATTAACAATTGGAAATGACGCAGAAACAGCACAGGTAATCGAAAAAATGGGGGGTATCCATATAGATTGCCCTGTTGATGATATTGTTGTTGATGAAAAATATCGTGTTGTCACAACTCCTGCGTATATGCTTGCACAATCTATTGCAGAAGCACAGGTAGGTATTGAGAAATTGGTTAAGAAAGTCCTTGAGATGGCATAAATAGTAGGTAAAACAGCAGATGGTACTGGTGAGAAAGTTAAAGAAACTATTAATTATTTTAATTGCTTTATGGCTGTTAACAGTTGTGCTGTTTTCTTTTTTACCTGTACCTTTTTCTGCTGTAATGGTTCAAAGACAAATTTCAGCTTGGAGTGAGTTTGATTTCTCTTATGTATCACATTCCACTTGGGTGAGTGAAAAAGAGATAGCATCAGTGATGTATTTAGCCGTGATTGCATCTGAAGATCAAAATTTTCCCAAACATTGGGGCTTTGATTTTGATGCTATTGAGAAAGTTTTCAAAAAAAGTCATAACAACGGGAAAACATTACGCGGTGCATCGACTATTTCTCAGCAAACGGTCAAAAATCTCTTTTTATGGGATGGTCGTAGTTGGATAAGAAAAGGGCTTGAAACAGGAATGACGCCTGTTGTCGAGCTTATTTGGTCAAAAAAACGTATTTTAACCGTGTACCTGAATATTGTTGAGTTTGGTGATGGGATCTTCGGTGTAGAGCAGGCTTCCCAACACTATTTTAGAAAGCCAGCGAAACAGCTCACAAGTCATGAGGCCGCACTATTAGCCGCAGTATTACCTAATCCGCATATTTACCACGTAAATAAACCTTCTACTTATACCCTAAAACGACAGCAATGGATCTTAAATCAGATGCGGCTAATGGGGGGAATTAGCTTCTTAAAGAAAAATAATTTGTCATAATTCTATAAGGTTTGAAATATCTTTCTATTAGGCTCAGCAATCTTCTCTGATAGCTTTGTTATCGCAGAGGGATCGTTAGATTGGCGAGACTGAATGCGAAATTGTGAAGGCGTCATGCCGTATTTACGTTTAAAAGCATCGCAAAAATAGGCATTACTGCCAAAACCACAGCGATGACTTATTTGAAAAACAGAGTAATTGGAAAATGTCAGGTAATTTAACGCAATTCCCATTCTGACATCCAATAATAACTGGCAGAACGAGACACCTTCTTTACTTAAATGCCGACGTAGCGTTGATGGGGTTGTAAAAAGCGTTTTTGCCACATCTTCTAAATGCCATTTTTTTTGCGGATCTTGCGTAATTAAATGTGTAATTGCCTGATTTTTCGGCTCATCATAGTTAAATCGGAAGATATTTAAAATATCGATACCTTCTTGATACACCGCCATCAAAATAAAAAATAAACATTGCTGCATAAACATGGTTTCTTGAGATGGAGAGCCATGTGGAAGTGGTAAGCACTGTTTTAAAATTCCAAAATTACTTTTTATCACTTCAGGAGTCGATAAATGGTAAGCAGGAAGGTGGCTTGTTAGTGGTGAACTAGATTTAATTAAAGGCTTTAGTAAAGAGAAAACAGATTGAAGCTCTGTTTCACATAACACAAGAGTGTGTAGTTCAATCGATTTATGCGTAAATTGGCTGACTATATCGCAAGAGACTTGACTATATTTTGGAATAATAAGCGTCAAATGACTGGATACATCAATAGATTGCCCATTGATGCAAATCGTACCTTTTGCGCCACTAACCATCGCTATCATCGGGTTTTCGATGTAAAACGTTTTTAAAGACATTTGGTTAGAGGACAGGATGTGTTTGTATTCCATGATCTCCGATATACCGTAGGCAAATTAATCATTAATCTTGCTTAAATGAATAATACTCAAAATTAGCTCATTGGTTGTATAAACTGATAAGCCACGTCTAGAATAATAAATAGAGAGATTATTCTAATTTAAATTAGTGTTGTCATGCAAAGCAGAATGAGAGTGAAGCAGAATATAATCTTGTTGGTAAAACATGGCAATATAGATATCTGCTCATTTTTTACATTTATTTTAAACAGTGTCATTTTTTCTAAATAAATTGTTATTTATTCAAAACGCATTTTTCGTAATAAGGTGTAGAATCGCGCGTCACAGACGAAGGAGATTATCCTGTTCTTAGGATATCACTGTTTGTCTTTTATCCACACCCTATCCAACATTCATTAGCTTATTTTCTATTTGATTTTGAATGACTCAATCTTATGGATAGCGCTGTATGTATTCACGTATTTTCCTGATTTATTGATAATTTTGCCGAGTTGGCAGGAGTGAGTATGTCTGACTTTTCAGGGAAGGGTTGGCTTGCTGAAATCGTTTTACGTTATGAAGTAAAACGCGAAATAACACGTCTTACAGAAAAGCGCCATATCGGCCCATTAATGGTTCAGCGTCCTTTTTATCCTGAGCAAGGTATTGCACACACTTATTTGCTTCATCCCCCAGGTGGTGTGGTCGGTGGCGATAAACTATTGATTAATATTGATGTGCAACCCCAAGCACATGCATTGCTCACAACACCCGGAGCCACTAAGTTTTACCGTAGTGCTGGCGGTGTTGCTCGGCAAGTTCAAACCTTAAAAGTGGCAGCTAATGGTTTTTTAGAGTGGTTACCTCAAGAAAATATCTTTTTTCCTGAAGCCCAAGTTCGCCTAGAAACACATATTCATATTGCATCTACTGCCAGATTTATTGGCTGGGAAATCCAATGTTTTGGTCGTCCCGTTTTAAATGAATGGTTTGAAGATGGCAATGTAAAAGGGCGTTTAAATTTCTATATCGATGAAAAATTGACATTAACTGAGTCGCTTTTTGTCGATGGTTTACAAAAAAGATCGGCCGCCATGCGTGAGTTTCCGATGCTGGGATCACTTTATATCTATCCCGCAACGGACGAATTAAAAAGCCTTATTCAACAAAGTATAGAGGCTTTCTCCGCTTCTTATGATCATGCTATCGAATATGGTTTAACGGATGTAGACGGTATTTTAGTTTTACGGTTATTAGGCTCGCAAACAGAGCCGATGATGGCGTGTTTTGCTCAAGTTTGGCAAACCGTCAGACAACACTGGTTAGGGTATTGCCCTGAGCCGCCTCGTATATGGGCGACATAATCGTTAATTTTAGGAGCAGAAATGGAATTAACACCAAGAGAAAAAGATAAATTACTGCTTTTTACAGCGGGTCTTGTTGCTGAAAGACGTTTAGCGAAAGGGCTCAAGCTTAATTATCCTGAAGCGGTTGCACTTATCAGTTGCGCCATTATGGAAGGGGCAAGAGAGGGTAAAACTGTTGCCCAATTGATGAGTGAAGGACGCACTGTTTTGACGGCGGAACAAGTCATGGAAGGCGTGCCAGAAATGATCAAAGACATCCAAGTGGAATGCACATTCCCTGATGGCACAAAACTTGTTTCTATTCATGATCCTATTGTGTAGGTAATAACATGATACCCGGTGAAATTAGAGTTAACCAAGCATTAGGCGACATCGAACTTAATGCTGGTCGAGAAACAAAAACAATACAAGTTGCCAATCATGGCGATAGACCCGTGCAAGTCGGCTCTCATTATCATTTTTATGAAGTGAATGAGGCGCTGAAATTTGAACGCGAAGGCACATTAGGTTTTCGTTTAAATATTCCAGCAGGCATGGCGGTTCGTTTTGAACCGGGTCAAAGTCGTACTGTTGAATTAGTGGCTTTTGCTGGAAAACGTGAAATTTACGGCTTTCATGGCAAGGTGATGGGTAAATTGGAGAGTGAGAAAAAATGAAAACTATCTCACGTCAAGCTTATGCAGATATGTTTGGTCCAACAACGGGCGACCGTCTGCGATTAGCCGATACTGAGCTTTTTCTCGAAATTGAAAAAGACTTCACCACTTATGGCGAAGAGGTCAAATTTGGTGGTGGTAAAGTTATTCGCGATGGCATGGGGCAAAGCCAAGTTGTCAATGCTGAATGTGTCGATGTGCTTATTACAAACGCCATTATTTTAGATCATTGGGGTATTGTAAAAGCGGATATCGGTATTAAAGATGGCCGCATTGTGGGTATCGGTAAAGCGGGTAATCCTGATGTTCAACCTAATGTGGATATTGTTGTAGGGCCTGCCACAGAAGTGGTTGCAGGTGAAGGCAAAATTGTTACCGCTGGTGGCGTTGATACGCATATTCACTTTATCTGCCCTCAACAAGCACAAGAAGGTTTAGTGTCTGGTGTCACCACCTTTATTGGTGGTGGTACAGGGCCTGTTGCTGGAACAAATGCAACCACAGTAACGCCAGGTATTTGGAATATGCACCGCATGTTAGAAGCCGTTGATGAATTGCCTATTAATGTGGGTTTATTCGGTAAAGGCTGTGTGAGTCAACCAGAAGCCGTTCGCGAGCAAATTGAAGCTGGTGCTATTGGTTTAAAAATCCATGAAGACTGGGGTGCAACACCAATGGCAATTCATAACTGCCTTAATGTTGCCGACGAAATGGATGTGCAAGTTGCTATTCACTCTGACACCTTAAATGAAGGGGGTTTCTACGAGGAAACCGTGAAAGCGATAGCTGGGCGTGTGATCCACGTTTTCCACACAGAAGGTGCAGGCGGTGGGCACGCACCTGACGTGATTAAGTCAGTCGGTGAGCCGAATATTTTGCCTGCTTCTACTAACCCAACAATGCCTTATACCATTAACACTGTAGATGAGCATCTTGATATGTTGATGGTTTGCCATCACCTTGATCCTTCTATTCCTGAAGATGTGGCTTTTGCTGAATCTCGTATCCGCCGCGAAACCATCGCAGCAGAAGATATCTTACATGATATGGGGGCTATTTCTGTTATGTCGTCAGACTCTCAGGCAATGGGACGCGTAGGTGAAGTGATCCTTCGTACTTGGCAATGTGCGCACAAAATGAAATTACAGCGCGGCACATTAGACGGTGATACCGCAGAAAGTGATAACCATCGTATTAAACGTTATGTGGCAAAATACACAATCAACCCTGCTTTAGCACATGGTATTGCACATGAAGTCGGCTCTATTGAGAAAGGGAAATTAGCGGATCTGGTTTTATGGGATCCGGCTTTCTTTGGCGTAAAACCGGCATTGATCATGAAAGGTGGTATGGTGGCTTATGCGCCAATGGGGGATATTAATGCGGCTATTCCAACGCCTCAGCCAGTGCATTATCGTCCAATGTATGCTTGCTTAGGTAAAGCGAAATATCAGACATCAATGATCTTTATGTCGAAAGCGGGGATCGACGCGGGTGTACCTGAAAAATTAGGCTTAAAGAGCTTAATTGGTCGTGTTAAAGGCTGTCGTAACATCACTAAAGCTTCGATGATCCACAATAGTTATGTGCCTCATATCGAGCTTGATCCTCAAACCTATATTGTGAAAGCTGATGGTGTGCCATTAGTGTGTGAACCTGCAACGCAATTACCAATGGCACAACGCTATTTCCTCTTTTGATTAGCGTTTACCGAGAATGTAGAGAATGAAAAGATTTACTCAACTTATTGATAAACAAAAAGCACTTGAAGTAGTAACACCAGAAATACAAACTCTTACTTTATGCTTAACGATGGATGAAAGAACCAAAAGTCGTTTAAAAGTGACATTAAGTGATGGGCAAGAAGCTGGGCTATTTTTGCCTCGCGGTACGGTGCTAAAAGAGGGTGATATCTTACTGTCAGAAGATAATACGCTAGTCACAATTGAAGCGGCAAAAGAGCAAGTTTCAACGGTATATAGTGATGATCCGCTATTGTTGGCTCGTGTTTGTTACCACTTAGGCAATCGTCATGTTCCATTACAAATCGAAGCGGGTTGGTGTCGTTATTTTCATGACCATGTTTTAGATGATATGGCGAGAGGTTTAGGCGCCAATGTGGTTGTGGAATTAGAGAAATATCAACCTGAGCCGGGCGCTTATGGTGGATCGTCAGGTGGTCATCATCATCACTCTCATGACGATCATCACCATCATCACTAATTATTTGAATAAGGGAGCTTATTGATGCTTGCAGATCTGCGCTTATATCAATTAGTCAGTCCTTCTTTACCAGTGGGATCGTTTACTTATTCTCAAGGGTTAGAGTGGGCGATTGAAAAGGGCTGGGTTTGTTGTCCTCAAACATTAGCTGACTGGCTAAGTACCCAAATGGCTGGCACTTTAGCAACGTTAGAGCTCCCTATCTTACGGCGATTACAAGAAAATTTGGCTCAAGCCAAAATGAGTGAAGTGAAGTATTGGTGTAATTTTATTGTCGCAAGCCGTGAAACTAAAGAGTTGCGACAAGAAGAGCGCCAACGAGGTATTGCTTTTACTCGTTTACTTCCTCAATTAGATATTGAGTTAGATGAAACCTTACAAGCTTGTGTAAAACAGACGCAGCTTATGGCGTTTGCGTTAGCGGCTGTGAAATGGAATATTTCCGCTGAAAAATTATGTTGTGCTTACGCTTGGGGTTGGCTTGAAAATACGGTGATGTCAGGAGTGAAACTTATCCCTTTAGGGCAAAGTGCAGGACAGAAAATATTGTTTACATTAGCAGAGCAGATCCCTGTAATTGTTGAGCAATCCGCACATTGGCCCACTGAAGATATTGGAAGTTTTACACCTGCGCAAATTATTGCCAGTAGTCGCCATGAAACACAATACACTCGACTTTTTCGTTCATGAGAAATCTATATGCAAGAATATAATCAGCCACTCCGTATTGGTGTTGGTGGCCCTGTTGGATCAGGAAAAACGGCACTGTTAGAAGTTCTTTGTAAAGCAATGCGCGACACTTATGAAATCGCAGTGGTCACTAACGATATTTATACTCAAGAAGATGCCAAGATCTTAACGCGAGCTGAGGCATTAGATGCGGATCGTATTATTGGTGTCGAAACAGGCGGTTGTCCTCATACTGCTATCCGAGAGGATGCATCAATGAACCTTGCGGCGGTTGAAGAATTAGCAATGCGCCACAAAAATCTTGATATCGTTTTTGTGGAAAGTGGTGGTGATAACTTAAGTGCGACATTTAGCCCAGAGCTTGCTGATTTAACCATTTATGTGATTGACGTGGCTGAAGGGGAAAAAATTCCACGCAAAGGCGGCCCCGGTATTACGCATTCAGATCTTTTAGTGATTAATAAAATCGATCTGGCACCTTATGTGGGTGCATCGCTAGAAGTGATGGAAGCAGACACAGCAAGAATGCGTCCTGTGAAGCCTTATGTTTTCACAAATCTAAAAGAAAAAGTAGGCTTGGAAACTATTATCGATTTTATCATTGATAAAGGTATGCTAAGACGCTAACAGCTTGCTGAATAAAGGCGAGTTTTAGTCGAGAAAGAAACTGTCAGTATCGGTCATTTTATAAAGACCGATACTGTCAGGATAATATAAAAACGATATTAGGGAGCAGATCAGTTAAGGTAAGTAAATGCAGTGGTTACTTTTACTACACCTTTAGTTTCACTAGCAATTTTTGCAACCGCAGCCCCTTCTTGGCGTGTCAAAATACCAAATAAGAACACTTCACCATTTTCAGTGATCACTTTTACAGAAGAAGATTTTACTGAATCACTGCCTAAAATTTGAGAGCGAACTTTGGTTGTTAACCATGTATCTGAAGATGCTGTACCTAATGTCACAGGTTCGCCTTGACGAACTTCGTTGTAGACGTTATTCACACCTTCAACCTTACTCGCAACTTGTTTTGCTGTATTCGCAACAGACATATCAGGGCTTTGACCAGTTAACAGAATATTGCCTTGATAAGCCGTAGCGACGATACGTGAATTGCTTTTCTTGATCTGTTCGTTTTTGTTTAGAGCACCAGAAACACGTGCTTCCAATGTACCATCGTCAACTTGTTGCCCTAATGAGCGAGGATCGGTTGCAGTTTTACCCGCAACTGCGGCAGTGCCGACAACCGCTGCGCCGATACAACCTTGCAGTAAAAGTGCAGAACATAGCACTGCAGTGATAGGAAGCAATTTCATAGTAACTCCTTAGTCATCCTGATGTGGGAATAATGTATTATCAATTAAATCACAGAGACAATTGACTGTTAGCATCTGAACTTCCTGTATTCTGACGGTGCGTTGAGATGGAATACGAATTTCAACGTCTTGAGGGCCTAATAATCCGGCAAGCTCTCCGCCATCATAACCTGTTAATGCAACAATGGTCATATCTCGTGTAACAGCGGCTTCAACGGCTTTAATAATACTTCTGCTGTTACCGTGAGTTGAGATAGCAAGTAGCACATCTCCAGCTTGTCCTAATGCACGCACTTGTTTTGCATAGATTTCATCGTGCTGCTGATTCCCCATAATTGCAGTCATCACAACGCTATCTGTGTTTAACGATAATGCGGGCAAGCTTGGGCGCTCTGTCTCAAAACGATGGATCATGCTTGCGGCAAATCGCTGTGCTGTTGCTGCTGAGCTACCGTTTCCACAGCTTAATATTTTATGGCCGTTTAACAAAGATTGAACCATCATCATGGCGGCTCTGGAAATGGCATCTGGTAATGCTTCTGCTGCTGCAATTTGAGTTTGAATACTCTCTGTAAAGCAGACTTTGATTCTATCAAGCACGTTAAGACCTATATAATCTAATTTAACGAATAAATTCCGTATAATCGAGAATGTTTTTTAACCATATTAACTGGCGTTGATTAAATGCACAAATATCAAAACGACAGTCTGAAGTCTCGATACTTTCTTGGCGTTGTGCTAACCAACATTTTGCTGTGCGCCATAAGCGTCGCCGTTTTGAGGCAGTAATAGAACTTATTGCATCACCAAATAAGATGTTACGTCTAAAACGAACCTCAACAAATACCCATGTCCTCTTTTCCTGCATAATAAGATCAATTTCTCCACAGGGATATCGGACATTACGCTCAATCAATATTAATCCTTGTTGGCGTAAATATTTTAGCGCTTTTTGCTCATAGTATAGCCCTAAAAAATAAGGACTTTTAGAAAAAATCATCCATGATTTCCTTCTTTATCTCACTCATAAAATAAACCGCCTTTATGGCGGTTTATTTTAATGATAATTAAATGCGTGCATTACTGTGCAACAGGTTCAATCTTACCTTGTTTAAATTGCATCCAAGGAAGTTGTCTATAAACAGTACAGTTGTTTTCAACACGTAATGAGCCTGAAATACCATTAAAACGCAATGTGCCTTTTGTCAGATCATTGTAATTGTTTGCTAATGACCATGCATCAATTCCCATTGCATAAAGACGCATTAATGAGTAATCGTTCGCAAATTTGCTTGATGCTTTTTGCATTAACGGCAAATTAGCACCAGTCATCAATGGAATATCACTAAATTGAATACCATCCATCTCCATACGGAAATCAGGACCTGTTCCACCTTGGTTACTACGCGAACTCACATAAATTGGTGGACGTTTTTTGGTGCTGATCGCCATATCAATCATTGGCTTAATTAAAGTTAATTCATCGCTAGTCGCAATGATATAAACCGAATCAATGGCCCCACCTGCTGATGGAATAGATTGAGTTTCTAATGGTAAAGGTGCATTTGCTGTTGGTAGAACAGGTGTACCTGTCATGCGAATACCGACGCCACGATTGATAGAGGCTTTTAAGCTTTCAACAGAACTAAAAGTTTGTTGTAAAACGGTGCCACCACCAGTGCGTTGCCATTCATCAGCAAATGTTTGCGCCATTCTTTGACCAAATTTATTATCAGGAACAATAATTAATGGGTTTGCTTTTTGTTGCTGACGTAAATGTTGTGCCGCATTACGGGTTTCATCTTCAGGGGAAAGAGAGAAGAAACACACCGTTGTTGCTGAAGGAATGTTATCTAATTCATTTAATGCTAATACAGGTAAGCCACTTTGAAGCTCAATGGTCTTCATGACTTCAGGTTTTAGCAGAGGGCCAACAATTAAGTTAGCACCGTCTTGCTGCACTTTTTTCAGTAAAACGTCGATAGATTGGCTATTGGTATCATAAACAATCACTTGGCGAGAGTTTTGTGCAACAGGATCTAAGCGTAATGTTGTGTTACCTGAAAATGTGGAGCTATCCTTTTCTTCATCTTGAGTCGCTTGCGTATTTTCAGTTGTTTCTTGTGCGGTATCTGTCGTTGGTGTTTCCGTATTTTTGATACCTAATTCTTCTAAAATTGAATTAAGGCTATCATCATTTTTAGGCGCTTGTGGCTCAGGCATTGCTTGAGGCTGTGGTAAACCACTTTGCGCATCAAGGAAGCCTTGACGAATAGCTTCACCAAAGACTTTCGCTTGCCCTGTTAAAGGTAACAATAATGCGATTTGGCTACTTGCACTCACTGAAGGCTGAGAAAGACGCAATAATGATGCTGGAAGTGTTAAGGCAGCTGGATTACGAGGATAGCGAGTCTGCCATTCTCTGACTGCTGCTGATAACTTATCCGCATCGTCTTTGTTGTATTCATAGGTATTCAGTAAATCTAACCAACCTTGCAGTGTATTCTCATCTGCTTTGATAACAACACTACGGCGTTGCTCTGGTGTAAGTTTGGTTAGCGTGAGCCATGTATCATCAATATTTTTCTGATGTAATTGAGGATCAGTAATTAACGTTTCTAACCCAATATAGGCTCTAATAACATCTAAAGATGCCAGCCCTTGAGCGTCATCAATCACTTTTTGAAATTGTTTCATCTCCATTTCTGCTTTTGCAGCTGGAGTGAGAGGTTGTTCTTGTTGCCCCGTCAGGGTACAACCTGACATAATCAACGCAGAGAGTATCGCAGTATAGGATAAACCTGTTTTAAAACGCACAAAAATTGAGGAAAGCATACTGTACCCAGTGATGTTTTATAATTATGCTCAATTTTAAATCGGTCATTCGGAATAAACAATGAATCAACCTAATCGAGCAGCGGTAACGACATCCACACTGTACATAGTACCCACACCTATTGGTAATCTGGGCGATATCACCCAGCGGGCACTTGATGTGCTGTCTCATGTCGATTTAATTGCTGCAGAAGATACCCGTCATACAGGGCTTCTATTACAGCACTTTGCCATTAACGCACGTTTGTATGCGTTACATGATCATAATGAACAGCAAAAAGCAGATCAATTAATTAGCAAATTACAACAGGGGCTAAGTATCGCATTAGTCTCTGATGCAGGTACACCATTAATTAACGATCCTGGCTATCATTTAGTCAATCAATGTCGCAAGAATGGCATAAATGTCGTGCCATTACCCGGCGCTTGTGCTGCTATTACGGCACTGTCCGCGGCAGGGCTTCCTTCAGATCGCTTCTGTTACGAAGGCTTTTTGCCTGCAAAAACAAAGAGTCGTCAGGATTGTTTACGTGCATTATCAGAAGAGCCTCGTACATTGATTTTTTATGAATCAACACATCGGCTGTTAGATAGTTTAGCTGATATGGTGACAGTTTGGGGTGAAGATCGCTACGTAGTCTTAGCGAGAGAGCTCACAAAAACGTGGGAAACCATTCAAGGTATGCCTGTTGGTGAATTACTTAAATGGGTTCTTGAAGATGAAAACCGCCGTAAAGGTGAAATGGTATTAATTGTTGAGGGTTATGAAAAACCCGTTGATGACGATTTTTCTCCTGAAGTATTACGGACATTGGCGATTTTACAAAAAGAATTACCTCTGAAAAAAGCAGCCGCAGTCACTGCGGAAATTTATGGTGTGAAGAAAAATGCACTCTATAAGCATGTCATTGAGCAAAATGGTGAAGTTCAAGACGAGTAAAGTGATTTTTTAGCTTCTTTTGCTATACATTTTCTACCAAAATCCCTATAATCCGCACCCTGAGTTGACTAGACAACCGCTGCTTTATCGTTGTCCCTTCGGGGGAGACGGATAGAGGGGAGGAAAGTCCGGGCTCCACAGGGCAGGGTGCCAGATAACGTCTGGGAGGCGCGAGCCTACGACAAGTGCAGCAGAGAGTAAACCGCCGATGGCCTGTTTACAGGATCAGGTAAGGGTGAAAGGGTGCGGTAAGAGCGCACCGCGCAACTGGTAACAGTTTGTGGCATGGTAAACTCCACCCGGAGCAAGACCAAATAGGGGTTCTTATGGTGCGGCCCGCATTGAACTCGGGTAGGTTGCTGGAGCCAGCGCGCAAGTTCTGGCCTAGATGAATGGTTGTCCACGACAGAACCCGGCTTAACGGTCAACTCACCTCATAAAAAACCCTCGATTCACATTGTGTTTCGAGGGTTTTCTGTTTTTAAGCCCATCTAAATTGATTATCACGAGATAATATCAATAAATAAGCCACGAAACTCAGCCGAGCTTTTCAATGTAATATTATGGCTATCTTGAATAAAAGCTCCATCACCACACTGGATTTGCCCATTTTCTTGTGTTGATGTTTGCAAATAGGTGCCACCTTTTATGGATTGTAAAAAGCCTTTTTGTCCTTTTATTGGTAGTGTGATTTCATCACCCGCTTGCAAATGAATATGATAAAGCCAAATGGTTTGCCTTAACATTAATGAACCATCATCACCCGTAGGCGAAGCTAATAATTGATATTTTAAATTTTCATCTAATATCAATTTTTGTGAAGCTAAACTTTCTTGTTGTGGACATGCATTTAGCCACAACTGGATACGGGTTAATGGCGTATCAGGACTACTGTTTTTCTCTATATATGTATCAGTATTATGCGGTGAAATAAGTAAGCACTCATTTTCTTTTGCTGTGACTGTCCGTCCCATATTATCAAGGTATGTTGCTTCCCCTTGAAGAATAAGATTAACCACATCCACATGAGGATAGGTCTTTGCTTTAAATTCAGAATTTGGAGCAAGCACTTCTTGGTTAAGAACTCTTAGCGTGCCATAGTCTAAAAAATGAGGGTCAAAGTAGTGGCCAAAGGAAAATGTGTAGCGAGCTTGTAGCCAACCATAATCCGCTTTACCACACTGTTGTGCTGTTCTGTATTTTATCATGGCGGTATTTTTCGAGTAGATTATCAATATATTTATCATAGAGGTATGGACTGTCTATTGTTAGCAAGTTAATCTGGTGCCTATAATCAAATTATTTGATAGAGATAAGTATAATGAGTAAAGACAAAGCAATTACGTTGGAATCTTTACGAGTCATGGATGCCATTGATCGTAGAGGGAGTTTTGCAGCTGCGGCTGATGAACTAAATCGAGTTCCATCGGCGCTCAGTTATACCATGCAAAAATTAGAAGAAGATTTAGATGTTGTCCTTTTTGACCGTTCTGGCCATAGAACTAAATTTACCAATGTTGGCAGAATGCTTCTTGATAGAGGGCGCATATTACTTGAGGCTGCTGACAAATTAACGTCAGATGCAGAAGCCTTAGCAAGAGGTTGGGAGCCACATATTACTATCGTTTGTGAAGCACTCACTCCTGCATCTCGACTCTTTCCGTTGGTCGATAAATTAGCTGAAAAATCCAATACACAACTCTCGTTAGTAACAGAAGTCTTAGCGGGCGCTTGGGAAAGCTTAGAAAGCGGTAAATGTGATATTGTGATTTCACCAGATATGCATTTTCGTACCTCGTCTGAAATCAACTTTCGTCCTTTATACAATACCACCAGTGTTTACGTTGCCAGCCCAGATCACCCAATTCATAACGAACCAGAGCCATTAGCAGAAGAAACTCGTTTAAAATATCGGGGTATTGCGATTGCAGATACCGCAAGAGAACGCCCTGTATTGACAGTATTGCTGTTAGATAAACAGCGCCGTTTAACGGTCAGTTCTATTGAAGATAAACGCCGAGCATTAATTGCAGGTTTAGGTGTGGCGACAATGCCGATTGATTTAATTGAAGATGATATCAAAGAAGGGCGTTTACGTGTTGTTGGCCCTGAATATCACCATGAAAATAATATTATTATGGCATGGCGCAGAGATAGCATGGGCGAAGCTAAATCGTGGTGTCTGCGTGAGATCCCAAAACTCTTTGCAAGCGATAAAAAATAGTTTTTGTACTTAATAATATTTCAGTTTTAGATATCGATAAAAATAGAGATGCGAATATTAGGCGGAAGCTTCCGCCTAATTAAAAATGGATCACTCCACTGCCACTAATACACAACCCTTTAAACAACCACATTGCACTTTATGCCCTTCTAACGCGACAGGAATAGTGTTTATTTTCATCATAGTATCCCCTTCTATTATTTTGCCTTTTTGCTGACAAGCAGGGCAATAAACTTCATCGCCTAAACAGGCAATTTCATGTGTTTGTTTTGCTAATAAAGAACCGCTTAATACGGTTCCTTTAGTATTGGTGGTATCATTTTTTAAAATGATTTTTCGTCCTTGGATTTTGCTACGCATGTTTAACGCTCTCTTTATTATTAATTAATTCCCTGAGATTATTCCAAACTGCCAAGGAATAAGTTCTGGAAAATCTAATTTCCCATACCACTTTGGCCGTAATATATCTTGAAAACAACCTAACTCATCAATATATTGAGCTATTATACAGAGATAAGTAATAGCACTTTTATTTATAGACAAAGGTTGAATATTTTTAATAGCATTATTAATAAATAGTTTTTTTTCCTTTTGCGATTCTTTAAATCGACAAAGAGGATCTTTAAAAACAAACTTATCAATCTCTTTTTCTAATGTTGATTGTCCAGTACTGATATAAAAGTAACTGTTTTTAACATCTTCAATAAAATAATCAGTATTTTCTTTTGCTATGAAATCTTTTTTAAGTTTGATTTTTTCTTGTAACCAAGATTGACTTTCTTTATTTCTATAAGTGATAACATTGTTCATGTTTATTTCTAATTCTTTATGAAAAAAAGATTTTTTATAAAACTGACCAAAATAAATCATTAATATAGTTTGAAAAACGCATAAATATTGGCTTGTATGATGTTGTTTATCAAAATAGTGATAATTATTTTTCAAAATTTCCAATAGTGTTTTTTGTTTAATATTATAATAATCCAACACTAATTTATGCTCATCTTCAAGGAATTCTATTGCTTCCATATAGAATTCCTGAAGAATATTGTCCTTAATTATCTTTTTGCTTTTTGCTGTCAATATCATTTTATAACAAAAGCCTTAGTTTAATTTTAATCAAGACTAAAATAATGTATGAATGACTTTTAGCTCTGGGTTTATTTTAATTAAATCATCTATAATTTGATGATAAATTTCAGGCATAGTCTCTAACCAACCCACCATATCAGGACGATGATCGATAGCCATCGGTGTTTTTAATAATGGATGATCGATTATGGGGGTACTTAAGCCATGACGAGCACGAAAATTTTTCACGGCTTGATATTCAAAAGGCCAAGCAATGAGTATTTCCATATCAACTTCATAACCTGTTGCACTTTGCTCATTTTCATTATTTCGAAATAATGCTGACCACTGAATATGCTTGTCGCATAATTCCATTAACCATGGGATTAGAATTTCATCATTTTCACAATAGAGCGCTTCTTGGCAAAAGCGTTGATAGAAAGGATCAATAGGAATACCTGCACTTTCCCAATCAATAGTTTCTTTCTTTTCACTGGCTAACATTTCAATCGCTAGTACGCCTAATTTTTGAGGGCGTGTATACATGGGGAGCGAGTTTGCCATTTTACCTGATTGAATATTTTCTATTATTTTATCGTAACAAAGTTGGCTAGACTTAAAATAATTACAAGCAAAATTCATTAATAAGATTTCACCTTGTTCTGCAAGATTTAAAAAATTTCTTTTTTTATTAAAACAATTAAAATAATCCAAAATAAAATATATATTTTTATGATAAAAAAATCGCTCAAAAGAACATAGTACTTTATTTGTATTTTTATATATTTGATATATATATATAATAGAAATAGCACCGGACTCAATTTTTAAAATTGACATATATCTTATATATTTATCCTTGCGAGAATTATTATCATTTTGAATTTCCAAAACATTCTCAATAATATCTTCATTAATTAACTTTTCAATATCAGAGACATCTCTAATTGTTTTATTAACTACTTCTTTTTCAATGTATTTTAAAACTTTATTGAGTCTAGTCATTTTTAAGATTCTCTATTATATAAAATTGATTATATTTATTGTTATTAGAAACATTAAATTTATTATCTATACCTACTGTTAATTTAAACCCAACCAAATTTTTCTCTTCGCAGGATTCAAGTATATTTAATAAAATTTTCCTTTCTTTTTTTCCTAAACTATATTCATTACTTCCTTGATAAAAAGATTCCTTAGCTAATAATGAATGTTTATTTATATTTTCAAAATAACTTTTTTGTATTTCACTAGCTTTTCCTCCTGTGGGCGTTGTGTTAGCACCAAATTTATCTTTCATCACTGTTTTTATTTCAAAAGTCACCCAATCTGGCGGAGGTGGAGTCGGTTCTATCTTACAAATCAAATCTATTCCTTGCCCCTTTTTATTTTGTAATGCTATCATTTTTTCAGGATCAAAGCTTTTACCATATAAAGGGTTTGATATATCTTTATCGCCATTTTTAATCCTAGATTCTTTGTTAGCAAGTGGTGCCTTTCCACTTCTTGTTTTTAAAAATAATTTATCAAATAAGGTTCCCTTTTTAATTTCATTAATAACGTGGCTTTCACCCACATATCCAACAAAGTGAGCCAACTTTAATGATGCGACGCCATCATAAAAAAGATTGGACTGTAATATCTTATTAAGATCATGATGTGATTTTAAATTAATCTCTACGTGTCCAGTCACTCGATGCGTACTTCCCTTGGGTTTACCTTGGATACGCAAAATACATGAGCCATCCGCTTTGGGACCAAAACAAGTGACAATTGTATCATCAAAATGTGTTTGAAATGTTTTTCCTACCATTTTAAATTGAGTAATATTAACATCACCTAATTTTTTTATTTCATCTTTATTTGTGACGCTGACATTAATAGAGTGAGTCTCATCATATTTGATAGGTCTTGGCTTATTAGCCATAAATATAATCCTTTATATTTTTATTTATTAATATCCATAATTTGAGGTTCCCCCGTAATTGAACTTACAGAAATCGCAGTTCCTAAACTCGTGCTTATTCCACTTGTTATTACTTGGGTTTTAACTTTCTTACCAAAACACATAAACATATTCATGGCATGATAGGTTGTGACAAAACCTTTAGTCTCACCTGTTTTCGAATCAAGATATTTCATTGAGTTTAATAAAACATTATATCCTTTATCATTGTTATACCCCCATAAGGCAGAGGTATCTTCTATTAACTCATTTGTTGTATAGATTATATTAAATCCTTCCGCAATTAATGGTAAAGCTCTAGCACCATTTTTAGCTAGCGTTAATACACCACCAATACCTGTTAATAAAAAGGCTATATCAACAACAATTGACTTTCCTAATTCTATTTTTTCTTTAACTTCTTGTTCTTTAATTTCAGAAATAATAAAAGAGACTAAATCACTGGCTAATTCATCGTAATCCTTTTCAGTTACCTTATCTTTTTTTCCTTTTCCTAACTCTAACCCTTGTATTATTAATTTAGGGGTAATTGTAATCGTTCGTTTTTTACTTTTATAATCAACATGAGATAACATAACATTTTTATAGCCAAGCAACATTTTGATTTCATCTTGTTGATCTATTGCACCATCAATACTGTCGAAGTCTTGTATTCCATGAACTTGAGTTCTTGTTAATTGAAAATCAATTTTATAATGATATTTATTATATTTTGATTTCATTCCTTTATAGGTTAATCCGGCATCTTCTGGCCTTTCATTTGCAGGTATAAATGCAAGCATGAAATTAAGAAAATCTTCAGTATTTTCGCCACCATCAGGATCAAAATGATTACGAATAGCTTCTTGTAATTTATCGTGACCTTTAATTTCTTCTGCTATTAACCGTATTTTAGGATCGAAGGAATCATCTTGGCTAACTTGGTCAACATAGGCCATTAAAGCATCAAGTGGGATACCTGTCGGCATAGTTTCATGCGCTAATTCTCCTGGAAATTGTTCACTTTCTACTTCTTCCCAATCTTCATCAAAAGGGCTACGAGAAAACTTATCTAATGCGTCAATAATGTTTTTATCGTCAGATAAAAAAACACCTTCTTTAATGTTATTTTCGCATGGCTGTGTTTCTATATTATTATTCACAGCTTCATCTTTAAATTTATCATCTAATGCCATTACATATCCTTATTGTAATATTAAAATTTGGTTAGATTTGATATCATCCGCTAAAATAAATAGGATATTATCCATAAATTGGATATAGTCCTTAACCGGTAGGTAAGGTAATAATTTTTTTACTGTTAAGGGATCATAATATCTAAACATTAACCAGCTATTTGTTTCCTCATCAAAAACCTGATTAAATTTACGTAATTGGTATGATAATTCGTTTAAAGATAATCGTGAGCGTAAATAGATCCCGATGGGATTTTCAACACTATTATCAAATAGCCAATTGGTGAAAGGATGCTCTAATTTTAATTTAACTAAATAGGGAGCATAGTAAGAATAATTTTCAGCACTCTTTCCTTTCCAAAGGCAACAGTATTCTGTTTCAAATATATCAAGTAAAATAGCAATATCTGGCCGTTTTATTGCATCAATAATAGTCCAAACATGGCTATCAATAACTTCATTTCCTTTTATAATATGTTTATCGCCATAACGAGAAAAAGGAATGCCATTAAATAAATACGATGTTATTTTTTTTAATTTACTTTCTTTATCCAGATCTAATTCATAAGGAATAGAAGCTAAACGAGATATTTTATTCATTATCTTTCGCTTCCTTTTTTATTTTTGCACAAACCTCACAAAAAGGAACACCTTCTTCTGTTGCTGCTGTTAGTGCATTTATTTGATCAACACCTCCACCATCAATATTGACCGATGAAGCATTAATTTTTAATTGTTTGGCCTTTATCGTGATACCCATCTCGTCAATAATAATACTTCCACCTGAACCCGCTAATGTCAGTTTTTTCTCAGCATGAATAATATAAAGTGGTGATTGTGATAATAATTTAGTTTTAATTTCCTCATGCATATTACCTTCAACTATTATTTTTTTCTGACCACCAATTTGAATAAGTTGATCAGCAAAAATAATTGATTTCTTACTACTATTAATAACTTCTGTTTTATTTCGATCGATTTGAATTTCTTGATCTTGAGAAATATGAATAACAGAATTACGCCCTATTTTTTCGTAATGATCTCTACCTACTTCTGTTCTTTTATCATTACCAATCTTTTCTTGTTGATCGACACCCACCTTTTTCTCACGACTATGATTAATGGTATGAAATTCATCATTTAATACATGAGTGCGGTGATCCCTCTGCGCATGCAAATACACTTCTTCGCGTCCGCCAGCATCCTCAAATCGCAGTTCATTAAACCCTGTGCCTTTATGTGTCTTGGTACGAAAGGTGGTTCGGGTTTTTTCTTTGGGTAAATCAAGCGGGGGAGCATTACGACCGTTATAGGTGCAACCGGTGATAATTGGTCTATCAATATCGCCATTTAAATAAGACACAATCACCTCTTGCCCAATGCGAGGGATCGCCATAAATCCGAAGCCATCACCATTCCAACCCTGTGCCACTCGCAACCAACACGAACCACTATGATCAGGCTTTCCGCGTCTATCCCAATGAAAGTAGACTTTTACCGCGCCTTGTTCATTGGTGTAAATCTCCTCACTATCAGGACCAACGACTGTCGCCAATTCATCACCATCCGCCAGCGGTTTATAATGAAAAGGTGGTCGCCATTCCTGAATACCGGGAATAAAAGTGGCATTATTTGACAGTTGAGTTCCCTCACCGCCACCGTTATCCGCAGAGGGTTGTACACCATGATGCGAAACGCTGATCACCTGCCAACGCGAATTCATACGCGCACTTGGGTGATGGGTTAAGGTAAACACTTTGCCCGGCATTAACGCAAAACAGTTGGTACTTGCCGAGCCTGTTTGACGATAATTTTGAGATTGCTCATAACGCAATTGATTTAGCGGCTGAGCATGGGCATCTTCTTGAAAACGGCCATAGCTTTCAAAAACAGGGTGTTGTTGATGGACGTCACCCGTTGTGTTTTGTGATAACGGGTAAGAAGGACGTATTGGGTTATAATCTTTGTCAATACGCACATCACTGCATAAACGTTCGGTATAGCGCCATGTGGTGGCAGTGGTATCCGTAATATCGGTTTCTGCTTGTGGGTTATAGGTTAGCGTGATCCCCGCGGTCATACCTAAATGATTGTCGCTATAAAACAGTTTTGGCCCTTCTTCAAACCAAAAATTGATCCCTTCTTCAAACGCTAAACGACACCAGAAGGCATAAGCCGATTCACGCTTTTGCGTGATATAGCGACGAGTTTGATGCAGTTCGGGTTGATAGAACTGGTTGTCATATTTGATATGGGCTTCATCTAGCAATTGCTGAAGAATTTGAGGTACCGTTTTATGTTGGAAAATACGGCTGTCTTGATTAAGCGTCATTACCCACATTTCCGGGCGAATAACAAATTGATACCACGTTTTAACGCCGTCGGTGTTGCCTTGTTCGGCACTCGCCAGCAAACCTTGAACAGTACGGATTGTTTTACCATCACGACTGACGGTTAATGATGAAGCCACGCCTAATTGATTGGCGAAATCAATATCACGTTGCTCACTCACCGCGTGTATTGAAAGCGTGAAAAGCGCTGATAACTCTTCGTTTAAATCAAACTGAGTGACTTGAAAAGTGCTTTTAGGTAAATCGCCAATTTGGCAAGTAAACACTAATCCCGTATGAAGTAACCCCTTTCCTAGGGTTTCAAGTAATTCGCTGTATTTTTTAATGCGGGCTTGTTGTTCAGAGAATGTCATCCCTATTTTGAAAGAGGGTGATGATGTCGGATCATCTAATACCAAACGGGGTTTAGGGGTATTGTTAGCGTCATTCGTTGACATAAAAGCTCCCATTTAACTGTGACAAACACGCAATAAAAAAGACAAAAAATGCAGAGAACAATGGGCCCATGACAGAGCCCATAAATAAAGTGTGAAGAATTAACCTTCGAGTGGCGCACGCCAGTCGTCAGAGCCTGATGTCCCTGCAACGGTGTGTTCCCAATCAATTTTACGATAAGAAAGAGACACTTCTATCAGTTGAGTGAAGTCAGACTTAGTCGGATCTTGGCAGTGTGGCATTTGGCAATCGATATTGACGATGGTGGCATCAGTTAATGTGGTGGTGAAGAAATGCTCTTGCTTCCCTTCAACCGAGGTGCGATACCATTTTAATGTGATTTTTGGCAACATTTCGCCCGAGGCTAAGGCGTTATACAGCAGAGGAACCGCTTTGTTTAACGCCACCGTAAAACGGAAAGGTTTATGCGCACGTTGACCTGAAGGCTGACCGGATTGTGGATCAGTGGGCACAGTCACTACATGAGAGAATGCTTGCACCAGCATTTCATCTTCGTGGCCTTGAACATAAATATTTCCTACTGATTCAGCCGTAAATGCGCCCGCAGTAATATTACCTTGGGTTTTTCCTTCAATGGAGATATAGCATGGAGTTGGCATGGCAAGTCCTTAATTAACTATCAGTTATTGTTTCTCAACAAAACTATTATTGTTGATATCCTTTTCAAAAAATCAGCCAGTACGCACCGCGATTTGATTAGAGTAGCTTAAGTAATTTCAAGGGGAAGTAAAGGGAGTGACGGAAAAGAAGGACGTTGTATCCTCGTAGGATAAGTGACTTAGCGTAAAATAATTGTTCAGACGTTATTTACTGCTTTCGTTTCTTAAAATAAGTGTATTTACTTATATGATTCACTTTCGTAAATATCCGAAATCTCGCTAAAGCCAGTCAGTTCTAATGTGCATGGATTTTTAATATGTAACAAAGTGTGTATTTTGTTTCAAATTGTAATAACGTTGATTTATAAGGAAAAAATAGCCCTATTTTCAAAATAATACGCAAACTACGATTTTTATTCTCAAAGGACAAAAAATGCGCACCTAAAATTTAGTGTATCGCAGAAGATCTATTTAAATAGAGACAGAAATATCACCCACAGAGTGATTGTTAGATAATTAAAAAATCTTTATCAACAAAAAAAGATCCCCTAGAGGATCTTTTTTGTTTCTAAACTCGTTATTACCAGTTTTTATTGAAAATACGATCTAAGCTCCATTTACCCGGGCCTGTCACAACCAGTAATAAATATCCGCCTGCAATTGTCATGTTTTTCATAAACATTAATTGGTTCATACCTTCAGCAAAATTACTGTGGAACAGTAATGCGGTTAAGAGAGTAAAGACCGCGGTAAAAATTGCTGTGGTGCGAGTTAAGAAACCAAATAAGATGGCTAATCCACCACCTAATTCTAATAAAATGGTCAGTGGTAATAAGAAACCGGGAACGCCCATTGCTTGCATATATTGCTGTGTACCTTCGTAACCACCAATTTTTCCGTAGCCTGCGCTGATAAATAAAATCGGCATTAAAATACGGGCAACTAATAACGCAATGTCTTCAAATTTTTTCATAATGTTTATTCCTAATCAAACTCTATTATCTGCAATGTATATCTGTTTATATTTGTATTTTCGTTGGTTAATTTTCTATTTTTAGAATTAATAACCACAACTACGATGTGAGATATACAATAATGGGAAATTGAAAAAGAGGATATTAAGAAGAATTAACATTCTTAGACAAAAAAATTGATGTTTAATCTGAGGTTTTTTTGAAGGACTTCTGTATTGCTCGAATGAGGCCAATTGCACCAATAGCGCGTTGCCCTAATCGTATGATTTTTTTAGGATGTTTAATGCTGTAAAGAGAAATAAAACTCGCACCCACTAAAAATGCAGGTTTTAAAGAGACTAAAATTCGCCACGCTTTATCATAAGGCTCCGTCACATCAAGCCAAGTTTGCGCGCTTTGCCCTAAATCAGAGCGCTGTTGCTGAATTTTATTCAACAACAGCTTTTTACGTCTTGCGAGGATTGCCTGCTTATTTTGTCTGTTCATCATGATATTGCTCCAAAAGACGTTTATCTAATTCCAATTGCTGGCGAGTGTCGCCCAACAAGGTGGAATTTCGTGCTTTTCTTAATGTCATGATGGCACCAATCAGTGCACAGAAAAGTAAAGTAGCGGTTGTGATGGCTAAAGCATAGACTCGATATTCAGGTGGAATAACCCAAAAAATCAGTATAAGCAGGCTCATTAGGCCAAAGGCAGTGAGTAACAGTGTGACACCAGCCATTAAAATAAGCTGGATCAGTGTCGTTTTTTCTTCTTCCAGTTCAATGGCGATTAGCCGTAGGCGAGTTTCAACCATGCCTATCATAATAGCGCCAATTTTACTGAGAGAATTCAGAACCCCGGATGCGGGGCCCTGTGGTCTTTGAGTATCACTCATTATAAATTAGCGTTTTGCTAGTAGAACACCAAGAACAACACCAACAGCCGCACCAATACCGACACCTGTCCATGGGTTTTCACGAACATAGTTATCTGCTTTTCCGGCGATTTCTTTGGTGTTATCGACAATTTCTCGACCTGCATCGCTCAGTTTTGCACGAGAGCCTTTGATTGCCGATTCTGCTTTTTCACGCAGGCTTTGGATTTCTTCTTTGGATTTATCTGCAGAGGAGTTTAGCACTTCTTCTAGAGTATCAGCAAGAGATTTTAATTCACCGCGCAGATCTTCATTTGAACGTTGATGAGACATAATTAACTCCTTTAATAGAGATAGATGTGATACTTATAACAATAGACTAATTTTACCGCTTAATGAAATTAAATAACGACTTATTGGTAAAAAAAAGAGATAAATCTTAATAGATATCCAGAGTTAAAAGAGTGAGAGGGTGTTAAGGCAAGTGTGTAGCTAAATAAAATAAAGGCCTGTTCAATTAAATGAAACAGGCCTTTGTCATTTTTCTTACTGTTTTTTATGGCAGTCGGAATATCTTTATATTATTTGAAGATCTTACACTTTCGCTTTTTTCTTTTTAATAACAACCCAGATGCTACCAATTAATCCCATCACTAATAGGCAAACAGGTAATAGCATAAGGATATTCATTAAATGGTGTTCGTACTGACGAAATAGTGGGCTGTTACCTAATATATAACCCAATGTGGTCAGTATACCGACCCATAAAAGTCCACTTAACCAATTGAAAATCTGAAAGCGAGTATTATTCAATCCAGCAAGGCCGGCAATTGTTGGCAACAATGTTCTAACGAACGCTAAAAAGCGACCAATAAGTAATGCAGCTAAGCCATGACGATGAAAAAGTCCATGTGCGCGCTGGTGGTAATGTTCTGGTAGATGCGATAACCAACTGCGTACTAATTTCGTATTTCCAAGCCATCGCCCTTGAAGATAGCCCAACCAACAACCTAGGCTTGCTCCTGCGGTCAAAATAAGTAAGGTCAATGGAAAATCCATTGTATCTTTAGCAATTAACACGCCCACTAAAATTAATAAGCTATCTCCTGGTAAGAAAGCTGCGGGCAATACTCCGTTTTCTAGGAATAGTATGGTGAATAATAAAATGTAGATAATCCATATTAATGAAGGATTAGCTAAGGTTTCGTAATCTTGATGCCATAGCGCCAAGAATAGCTCTCTTACGATTTCCATATAAAAGGCTTCCTAAAACTGAGTCATTTGGGGGTAAATATAAAATCAATAGGTGTTGTAATCTATTTACCCATTTTCTACTTCATAGGGTCTATTTTTCATTGTTTAAAACAGCAACACTCTAACAAAATCAGGAAAAACTAGACAGAAAATTTTTCAACTCGATGACTACACGAGTTACACATAGGTATTGAGTCTTCAAAAATAGACATCTAATCTCTTTTTGAGTTCAGAGTAGGAGATTTTTTAAAAGAAAACCTTAAGACAATGGATAATAAAAAGCGGTGTTTCGTATTTTATTTAGATCATAAAAGATAAATTTTTAATATTAATTGAGAGAAAATAAAACATTATCTTGTTTATATTGTTCGTCTTTTTTTGTTTGTTATTTATTCAAAACAAGGATGATCAGAGCGGACAATTGTTAGTGATAATGTTAATAAAAAAGACTATCAGTTGATTAAAAAAACCATAAAGAAGAGAAATAAAATAAAAAGTAAGTAAGATGACTAAGTATAACTTACTGATAATAATAATTTCTTTCATTTCATATTGGTATACTAAAAAGAACAAAACCCTATTATGATCACAGTTATGTTATTTTATTGTTAACAAATACGGTTAATGCTGTATATTTTGCATAATCAGCTTTTCAGCGCGATTCAATTCCTTATACTGGCATTGCAAACACTCAATAATGCCTTTTTTAAATATTATTTTAAGTAATGGAATAGCTATGGATAAACAACAATCCAGGGTCTTCAGCCTGTTTTTTAAGGGAAGCCTCGTCAAACAAATACTCGTTGGTTTAGTCGCAGGGATCTTACTTGCTTGGTTAGCGCCAGAAGCTGCCAAGATGATGAGTTTACTAGGTACCCTGTTTATTAGTGCACTGAAAGCTGTAGCGCCTATCTTAGTATGGGTACTGGTTATGGCTTCGATTGCTAATCACCGTCAAGGGCAAAAATCGAATATTCGCCCGGTATTAATTTTATATCTGTTAGCAACGTTCTTTGCTGCGTTAACTGCAGTTGTTGCGAGCTTTATGTTCCCATCCGTTTTAACGCTGGTTGTTAATGAATCACAACTGTCACCACCTGAAAATATTGCAGAAGTACTTAAAGGTGTATTGATTAATGTGGTCGCAAACCCTGTTGATGCGCTTATCAATGGTAACTATATGGGGATTCTAGCGTGGTCTATCGGACTAGGCTTAGCATTACGCCATGCAAGTGATACCACTAAAGCTTTAACACAAGATTTAGCTGATGCAGTAACAAACCTAGTACGTGTTGTTATTCGCTTAGCGCCTATCGGTATTTTTGGTTTAGTGTCATCAACTATCGCAACAACAGGCTTTGAAGTTCTTGCAGGCTACTTACAAGTTCTTGTGGTACTAATTGGCTGTATGTTGTTTGTTGCTTTAGTCGTGAACCCACTGATTGTATTTTGGAAAATTCGCAGTAATCCATATCCATTAGTATGGGCATGTCTGCGTGAAAGTGGTGTAACAGCCTTCTTCACACGTAGCTCAGCAGCAAACATCCCTGTGAATATGGCAATGTGTCGTCGTATGAATTTAAACGAAGATACTTATTCTGTTTCAATTCCATTAGGTGCAACCATCAATATGGGTGGTGCGGCAATTACTATCACTATTTTGACATTAGCCGCAGTAAATACACTGGGTATGGCTGTTGATGTGCCAACTGCATTGTTATTAAGCCTTGTTGCTGCAATTTGTGCTTGTGGTGCATCGGGTGTTGCTGGGGGTTCTTTACTGTTAATTCCACTGGCTTGTAGTATGTTTGGTATTAGCAATGATATCGCTATGCAAGTAGTTGCAGTAGGTGTGATGATTGGTGTGTTACAAGATTCAGCAGAAACGGCACTTAACTCATCAACAGACGTTCTCTTTACTGCAACAGTCTGTATTGCTGAAGATAATCGTATTTCAGATAATCCATTAACTGAAAAAAATAATGGGTAAAAAGGGTAGGTAGTAAGACAGGAAGATGCTGTAAAAATAATAATCAATAATAAAAAATAGAACCCCACATTTATGTGGGGTTTCTTTTTGTCATTTTATCATTATGTTAATGGTTTAAATGGCAAGCGCTAGCTCAGTTCCTTGTCTAATAGCGCGTTTTGCATCTAATGCACTGGCATCTTTTGCTCCACCAATAAGATGAACTGTTTTGTTTTCTTTTTCTAAAGGTGCAAATAAAGGGTGATAAGCACGTTGTCCTGTACACAATATAATATTATCAGCCATAAGAAGCTGTTGTTTTCCATCTTGTTCAATCACAAGACCTTCCGGCGTAATTTTTTGATAATGACAATGTGTTAAGAATTTAACGCCTTTTTTCTCTAATGTCAGTCTGTGTATCCAACCTGTTGTTTTGCCCAAACTTAAACCTATCTTTCCGGCTTTACGCTGTGTCATCACAATGTGTTTGGTATTGTCTTTAAGGTGATCCGCGGACTTAATGCCACCACGAGATGAAAGAGTCGGATCAATGCCCCATTCTTTGTTAAAAGCACAAGGACTTAAGCTACTGCATTGCCCTTTTTGCGTAAGATAAAGACCAGTATCAAAACCAATACCTCCGCTACCAACGATCACCACATTTTTACCCACAGGTTGATGGCGTTTTAAAACATCAAGGTAAGTTTTAACTATTTCATTATCTTGCCCTTCAATGTCAGGGCTGTGAGGAGTAACACCGCTGGCTAAAATAACCTCATCAAAGTTTTTAAGGTGATGAGGGGTGGCTTCGGTATTATTTTTAACAATGACACCCGTAAGTTGTAGTTGCCGTTTAAAATAACGTAGGGTTTCTTGAAACTCTTCTTTTCCGGGAATTTGGCTAGCAATGTTCAGCTGCCCACCAATAATATCTTCTTTTTCAAACAGTGTGACATGATGACCACGTTTTGCGGCGGTTACCGCAAAAGATAATCCCGCAGGACCGGCACCAACAACCGCTAACTTTTTAGGTTGTTGGGTTGGAATAACCAGAAGTTCGGTTTCTCGGCAAGCAAAAGGATTAACCAAGCAAGATGCTGTTTGACCTGAAAATATTTCATCAAGACACGCCTGATTACAAGCAATGCAAGTATTGATTTCATCTTCACGTCCTTGTTGTGCTTTAAGTACGAACTCAGGATCAGCAAGAAAAGGGCGAGCCATTGAAACCATATCAGTACAGCCTTCCGCTAAAATAGCTTCTGCGGTTTGTGGTGTATTAATACGGTTTGATGTAATAAGGGGGATATTCACTTTCCCCATTAATTCGCGAGTTACATTAGCAAATTGTCCTCTTGGCACCATAGTGGCAATGGTTGGAATTCGCGCTTCGTGCCAACCGATCCCTGTGTTGATCATTGTCGCACCCGCTTTCTCTACGGCTTTGGCAAGATAAAGCACCTCAGAGGCATTCGAACCATCTTTAATTAAATCCAACATAGAAAGGCGGTAAATAATAATAAACTGCTCACCGACCGCCTTTTTTATGCCTTGAAGAATACGTAAAGCGAAACGACAACGATTTTCAATATTCCCACCCCATTGGTCGTTTCGCTGATTAGTGTGGCTGACTAAAAACTGATTAATTAAATAGCCTTCAGATCCCATTATCTCAACGCCATCATAGCCCGCCTTTTGGGCTAATCGAGCGCAGTGAATGTAGTCATCGATAGTTTGTTCAATTTGTTCATGACTCATTTCTGTTGGCATAAAAGGGGTTATTGGAGATTGAATAGCAGAAGGCGCAACTAAGTTAGGTTGGTAACTATAACGACCTGTATGCAAGATCTGTAAAGCAATTTTACCTCCTTGTTGATGAACAGCATTCGTAACAAGTTGATGAGTTGTGAGTTGGCTTTCAGAATTCAATGTTGCAGCATGAGGCAATAACACACCTTGTTTATTAGGAGAGATCCCTCCAGTTACTATTAATGCAACACCTGCTGCCGCACGTTGGGCATAAAACTGTGCAAGTTTTGGGGCATCATTTGGATTTTCTTCGAGTCCAGTATGCATAGAGCCCATAAGAATACGGTTTTTAAGTACAGTAAACCCTAAATCAAGCGGCGAAAATAGATGAGAATAATGTGCCATCAGATACCCTTTTTAGACTGGTCAGATGAGATATCTATAGCATAACGAGAAGTGAGTGATTAAGAGTTCATTATGTTAATAAGTTGTGATCTTAATCATGGAAAAGGTGAATAGCACGTTATAAAGCAATAATAATCTAAGTAATTACTTAATGAGAACAAATAGTGATAATAAAAATCACACTCATTCATAATATTTCATCATATAATGTAGTGTACCTATTAATACGTATTAAAAATACACATCACTATTTTCAATTTGGAGACGTTATGATTAATAAATTTAATCAACTTGTTGACTGTTCTGACTTGGGTAAACTTGTATTACGTGTTTCTCTTGGCGTTTTAATGTTATTACATGGACTTCATAAAATGGAACCAGGTGGATTAGCGGGTATTCAGAGTATGTTAGCTAATTTTAATCTACCTGCCTTTATTGCCTACGGCACGGTGGTTGGAGAGGTTGTTGCGCCTATCTTACTGATTATCGGTCTATTTACACGAGTATCAGCTTTTGTTTTAGCGGGTACAATGTTTGTTGCTGTGCTCATGGTTCATTCTGGTGATTTATTTTCATTAAATCCTAAAACAGGGGGATGGGCACCAGAAAGCGCTGGCTTTTACCTATTTGCTGCAATAGCGGTGATGTTCTTAGGTAGTGGTCGTTTTGCAGTGAAAAAAGATTAACAAATTTAATAATCAATAAAATTGAATGTTATTGCTGTAAATTGATTAAAATAGATGAATAAACGCCCAGATCTCACGCTATATGCAGACTCGATCTGGGCGTTTTATTTTAGGCGACTTTATAGATTATTGGTTTCAACCTAAGTCATGTTTATTTTTGTGTTGCTGGCGTTAACTTAAAGACCTTTTCATTTTCACCTAACCATTGGCGAGCTACTTGGTTTATATTGTTAACACTTAATGTTTTTATAATGGCAGGATCAGTGAGTAAACGCTGATACTGTTGGTCATCCGTTGCAACTTGAGCAAGGGCATCTGTCCAATAACTGGCACTGTCATTCACCTGTGAATTTTCAGTTAGCCAGATATTTTTAGCCTCTTGTAACTCTTTATCTGTAATGCCTGATTGCTTAACCTCATTTACGACTTTACGGGCGAGAGTGATTAATTCATCTGCACGCTCAGGTGATGCTGTAAAGTTTAAACGACCGGTATAGTAGCTTGTAGGCACTTTCGTTAACATTTCAGAGAAACCAAGTGAGTAAATACCGCCTGCTTTTTCACGTAGGTTGAGTCTTAAGCGCTGGCTGATCACTGTATCCAGTAAATTTAGCGCTAATACTTGTTGCTGTGACCATCGAGCAGGTGCTGCATATTGAATGCTAATCATGCTCTTATCACTACTTGCAATAGGATATGTTTTGCTAAATGAAGTGAGTTTAGGATTAATAGCGGGATCTGCCCAAAATAAGCGTTGCTCTGAACGCGTTGGTAGACTTGCAATCCAGCGTTCAACTAGAGGTTTAACTTGATTTAGATTGATAGGACCACTGATAACTAATGTCATATCAGCAGGTTGCCCTAAGATCATTTGGTTTGTTTGCTGTAATTGTTGAGCAGTAAACTGTTTCCAAGCACCTTGCGGGGAAACGACTAAGCGATCGCCATTTTGATAGCTTTCTTTATTGATATTATCCAAGAAAGTACGCTCAACAGGTGTTTTTGAAATCCCTAATGCCATGGCTTGCTTTTGTTGCTCTAATTTCTCGCCATTAAACTGTGGCGACGTAATTTTTAGATGCATTAATGTTAGCAAGGTGTCCAATTCATCAATTGGCGCTTCACCACGAAAACCATGAAATAACAGTTCGCTATATGGGCGCAAACTGATTTGATGTTGCTTGGTAAATAACGCTAATTCACGTGCATTATAATTACCATATCCGCTTACTTCGGGTAATTTTAATGCCCATTGCACCATGCCTAAGCTTTGATTTGTTTCAAGTGAAGAGCCGCCGGGAATACGCAGTGAAACTTGAATATTATCTTTGAGATAATTGTCATTTTTCACAATCACTTTTACATTATTGCTCAGTGTCCATTCTTGCGTTTTTTCAATTGGAAGAGATTGCGTTGAAACGACTGAACCCGTGAGCTCAGGCTTGATATCGAGCACAACAGCTTGCGTTTTTAGGGTAAATGCTCCTGGGTTTGATTGTCTAATTTCTTGCCAACGTTGTGCTGCTTTAGTTGCATTAAACAAACTAGCGTCATTATCCGGGCCAATCACAGCAACTCGTGGTGATGATTGTTTTAGATATTGAGCAAAATAAGCTGACAACGTTTCAGGGGTCACTTTATTGATTAATTGATAGCTTAAATTTAACGCCTGTTTTTTCGTTTGAATTGGCATATCCAATTCAATGGCTGTCGTGATTTGGTTGGCTAAATAATCGTGTTTGTAACGCTCTTCACCCGCAGCTTGTTGGCTTAGGCGTTTTAACATTGCATTGCGAGCATTATCTAGCTCTTCTTGAGTCACTGGAACAGAGGCGAGGCGTTGAACTTCTGTAAATAAGATATCTAAGGCACCTTGGTAATCATTACCTTTAGGGTGTGCAATCATCAATTGTTGTGAACGACGAGAGTCTAACATTGCACCTTGAGCATTAGCGCTAATAGAAGCCATTAATCCATTATCAACAATAGTGGAGAAACGTTGATTTAAAATTGATAACCATAATGAATCCATTAAATCTTCATATTGACCTTGGCGACTATTTAAAGGTGCTGGCAAAGTACGTTGCAAGGTGAACTGTAAAATACGCGAACCTTGCTCTTTGTCGAAAATCGTTTTGACCAGTAGATCTTTATGATCAATAAAATTGTGCCAAGAAGGATCATCAACTCCTTTGTTTTCGCTATTTTTAGCGTTAAACAGTTGCTTAATATCAGCAATAGCATCGCCCTGATTAAAGTTACCGACCAGTACTAATGCCATTCTTTCTGGTTGATACCAAGTATCGTAATAGCGTTTTGCATCTTTCACATCGCCATGTTTAACGATTTCTAAATCGCCAATAGGATCACGATCTAGATAACGGCTACCGTAATAACGCAATTCCTCTAACTGGCGGTTAATACGAAAACCGATACCTTGGCGTAAACGCCACTCTTCAACAATAACCGGACGCTCTTTATCAAACTCAATTGGGTCAAATGTCATTTCAAATGCCCAGTCAGATAAGATCTTTAACCCTGTTTTAATTTGGGTCGGGTTTGCATTCGGTAATGACAGTTTATAAGTCGTCGCATTTAAACTTGTCGCGGCATTAACATGACTACCTAATTTCATGCCTAGGTTTTCAAGCTGTTTAAAGCCCGTTGTACCCGGAAAATGAGTTGTACCTTTAAACGCCATATGTTCAGTAAAGTGTGAAAAACCGAGCTGTTTTTCATCTTCTTGAACAGAGCCACTTTTTACCAAAAGACGCATTTCAACACCCGTTTGTGGGCGTTGCAGTAAGTAGACGTCTAAACCATTATCTAGGGTAAAATGGCGAACATCAGGACGCAGTAATAGCGTACTTTTGTCATTTTGATTAGGGGTGTTTGTCGCACACCCTAAAAGTGAAAGACTGACTGAAACAATCAGTAATTTACGATACATATTCGGTAACTCCAGCAGGTTGAGAGGAGGACACGGTAGGGGCTTTGAGTGAAATCACATTATCTGCAATCACATGTGTAAAGCGCTGGTGGCTGACTAACGCAATACCCGCGGTTGGCAGATGTTGTTTTAGTAACTGCAACATGTTTAATGCGTTTTGTTCATCAAGTGCAGAGGTGGTTTCATCTAATAAAATAAGCTCAGGTTTATTAAGTAATAAACGGGCAAAAATAAGGCGTTGTTGCTCACCACCTGATAGGCGTGTTGTCCAATCCGTTTCCAGTGAAAGTTGATTTTTTATTTTGTCTAAGCCCACCAAATGAAGTGCTTCTTCATACTCTTTAGTAGAGAATTGATTAGGCTGACAAGGATAAGAGAGCAAACTGTCTAAACGAGCAAAAGGCAGATACATACGCTGTGGGATCCAACACACATTTGGTGAACGTTGAATTTCCCCTTTGAAATAAGGCCAATGCCCACTTAGTGCTCTAAGCAGCGTTGATTTACCTAAACCAGAGCAACCTTCAATAACGATTAACTCACCCGCTTTTACAGAGAAGTTAATATCTTGGATTAACAGGCTGTCATCTTGCATAAACAGAGAAAGATTAGCTTTTAATTTAGTCTGTTTATCGTTTAAATCAGCAACTTCTGGCTCATGATCGTGCTCTAATAGCACCACAAAATTATAAAGACGTGTCACTGTTGCTTGCCATGCAGCAATCTCTTTATACGAGAAAATAAACCAGCTTAATGCACCTGCAACACTAGAGAATGCTTGTCTCAACTGCATTAATCCCCCTAGCATTAATTCGCCAGCAAGGAATTTTGGTAAGGCAAAAATAATCGGTGCCATTGCAGTGGCTTGTTGATAGCCGACCGTAAAGAATGCAAGATTTCTTTCGTAGCGGATAAGGTTATTCCAGTTATGAATAACCCCTAAAAAGCGACTCATTAATTCGTTGCGATCACTGATTTCACCACGTTGACCTGCAATCGCATCGCCATGTTGTTTGCGGGTGATGAGCGCAGTACGGTAATCCGCTTCTTTGCGCTGTTTATCCATATTAATTTTACGCAGTGGCGAACCAATTAATTGCGTAATGGTGATCCCGATAATGGTATAGATAATACAAGCCCAGAACATATAGCCGGGAATTGTCCATTCACTACCCCCTAATGTGAAAGAGATAGCGCCAGACAGTGACCAAAGAATGGTAGCAAAAGAGATAAGCGTGAGTAACGAGTGCAAAAATGTCACGGTTAAACGCATTGTTGATTCGATCAGTAAACGAATATCTTCTGCAATACGCTGATCAGGGTTATCAGGCTCTTGAGAAGTGAGTCTTAACATATAGTGTTTACTGTTTTTTGATAACCAGCGATCGAGCACTTGTTCTGTCATGCCTTCACGCCAGCGAATAACCATTTTTTGGCGTAAGAAATCGCCCATTACTACAACAGTAATTAATCCCGCAATGATAATGACAAATTGTTGAAGAAGCTTGTAGAGCGCTTGTCCATCAAGTTGTTGTAATGCATTATAAAAACCGCCATTCCATTCATTCATTTTGACGTTAAACCAAACGGACGATAGGGTTAAGGTCAAAGAGACAATCAATAGAAACCAGCAGTAAAGGGCGGCACGCCGCCCCCAAAAAGGTGAAACTAAATAGAAAAATTGTTTTATTGTTTTCATTGCTTATCGGTCATATTTTTATTGTGTATCGACTTGGTTGCTCACATTAACTTCGTCAATTTATTAATAGTCGTAGCTGACTTGTAACCAGAACTGACGACCTGGTTCATACGATTTGTAATCTTTATCTTTGTAAGTGAAGTGATCAGCAACGTTTCGAGTATTTAATACGTTGTTGACTTCAACTGACACACCAACACCATAAGCAAACTCAGGCTGCCAGCTTAGTTTGGTATCCCAAGTAAAGCGGCTACTGTAGTTTTGTTTTTTATAGGCATAAATATAACCAGCTTCAGGTGTTTTAATTGGATTACCGTTATTGGTTTTTTCTGCTTGAGAGCGCCAGCTATTCCATTGCAATTGGTTAAACCAAGTCACATTCCATTCATCCCAAACACTAGTGAGATCGGCTGTAATTTTTAATGGCGAGTTGAAGTTACCTGAAGGTAAGTCTTTGGCATCAATGATTTTTCCATCATATAGTACTTTGTTGCGGTTAACATTTTGATTGTTTGGGCTAAAATCAGCATAACCTGAGTCTTTAGGTGTATTGGTTTTGCTTTGTTGCCAACTAATTGAAGCATTGAATACATGATCAGCTTGTGCCAATTCCCAAGGTTGGCTATTTTTCACCGATAAAGTCACGGTATCGTGTGAACTACGACCATTGTTATTAAATGCACGAATATTCATTTTTTCGTAATCATTGCTATCAGGATACTTTGTATCACTGCGCACTTCATCACGGCCGTTACGATGAACGTATTGTAAACGCCAAGTCGTTGAGGCGATTTCTTGTTGCAAACCTAATGTGAATTCGTCGTTGTAAGGCGTTTTTAAGGAATCTAATCCATCAAAGTCGGTACGGTTATACCAATCGCCATCTGGTGACTCACACTCAAAATAACAGTGTTGTAAGCCTGCATTTTGCGCACCATATAGCGCATAAGTTAACATGGAGCGACCGTAGTAACGGTTTACACCACCAATCAAGAGGGTATTACCTGTACCCCAAATATCATAAGTACCACTTAAGCGAGGTGAAATATTGTTTCTTTGAACAAAATCATCTCTATCTAAACGAATACCTGGACGCAGTGTTAAGCGTTTATATTGAATATTGTCATCAAGATAGATTGCATAGTTTGTATAGGTTGCACTATGACTTCCTGATTGGAAGCGTGTGGTATTTGAACGTCCACCACTCCATTCACCTGTATCAAGATCGGTCATTCCTGAATAGAAATAACTATAAAAGTCTTTATCCCTGATATAAGAGCCTTTGGTTCTAGCAACTTCAAAACCCGTTGTAGGCTGGTGTATGGTTGAGCCTAAATCATAAGAGTTAAAGCGCATTATCGCTTTAGTACTTACGGTTTCTTGATTACTCTTTAGATCACCCTGACCCCCACTGTTATAACTTGTTGGTGTTGACCAACCAGTAATTGCATCATCTAAACGAATAAAGTAATTTTGATCATTCGTTCGTTTATCTTCTAGTTTTTGATAACCCGTTGTTAATTCTAATGTACCGAGATCTAATTTATGTTTATAAAGCGCAGTAAAACTTAAACCATTATGCTCATTATCATAGCCTGAGTTATAGACTGAACCTGAGAATAAATAGCTTTTATAACGCGCGATATTACTTGATAAATCAAGAGATTGGGTATCTGAAATATCCCAAGAATATTTAATAAAATAGTTATCTGAGGTACGAGTTTGGTCGCGATAACCTGCGTTTTGTTCAACTTGTTCTAATTGATAGTCAGGTGTGTGAATAAAACCACCCGCACTACTCATCATCATTGGAATGGTTGATTCACGGCGTGATGCAGAGAAAATAAGCCCTGTATTATCTGTTAAACTCGTTTCAAACCAACCACCGAAGTTTTGTTTGTCATATTTTTTCTGAAAACGGGCGGGGTTACTAAAATCATTGTTAGCAGTATCAAAATTCAGTTTTGGATCAGTAAAAATATTATTCCAGCTTGAGCGCGTAGTGCGGTAATAGGCATTGGCATGAGTTTCACCAGACCAGCGACGACTCTGCACATCAACGGTGCCTCCTGTAAACCCGCCAAATTCAACAGGAATATTGTTATCATAAACCGTGACGCTATCAATTAAACGACTATCAAGGTACATCCCTTGTTCATCACTGGTCACTCGAGTGTTGGTTTCACCATTACCTGAGTTAGCTGGGTCAAAGTCATTGTTAAAACTGACACCATCAAGTTTATAAGAGTTTTGATAACTGCTAGAACCATGAATAGAAATACGTGAAGGTTTAATTTCACCCTGATTCATTGACGTGCTGTCATTATTGGAGAATTGAACTGCGGGGTTACTTTTTAGTAGGTCAGTGATGTTGCCATCACCGGTATTACGCTGTTTTATCTCTTCTGCAGTGATGTATTGTGGTGCGGAAACGACATCGGTAGCTGGGTGATAAGTACTACCAATACCTGTGACTTTAACTTCAGGAATAACAATCGCGTTAGTTGTTGCAAGAGGACGAATAACAAATCCACTTCCTTGTGGAATAATTTCTAAACCACTACCAATTAAGACTTTTTGTAATGCAGTTTGGGTTTCAAATTGACCTGAAAGTGCTGGAGCACGCAGGTTTTTAACCGAATTTGCATCAAATAAAATTTGTACTTGCCCTTGTTTTGCAATGGCACTTAATGAATCAGCCAAAGACTGTTCTGGCAAAGCCACTGAAACGGTAGATGCATAAGCGCAAGGTGCGACAATAGTGGTACTTATTAGCAATGCTAGTAGAGACCTCTTAAGGGTCCCTTTTTTGTTATTCATTCTCATTTCACCAATCCCATTCACTAACTTAATAATTGTTGTTACTAAGGAAGAGGGTGAAATGAGAATTATCCTCACCTGTAAAAAAGAATATTTTTCATATTTCTTTTTACTTATTGATAATTAACACATTATTTTTATCAGTAAAAATGACATTAACCGGCAATATAAGTGGAATTGCGGTAATAAAGTCTTTGGCATCATTTATGTTAGCTATTCCCGAGACTTTCATGTTGGCAATTTCGGGTGAGGAAATTTGAATATTGATATCAAGATAAGGTTTGAGTTTGGCTATCACTTCATTTAATGGGCGCTCAAAGAAATGCAATTGGCCAAAACGCCAACTTCCCACGGAATCAATGTTGACCGAAGAGATAACAAAACTGTCATTTGCTAATGTGCTGGTGGCTTGAGAGCCTGCATACAAATAGGCTGGGGACGATTTTGGTGTTGCTTTTACTTCAACAATCCCTTCATGGACTGCTACGTTAATTTGGTGGTTATCATAGCGACTAACTTCAAATTCAGTGCCGACAACTTTAATTAATCGAGTATCTGCATGAACATAAAAAGGGCGATAAGGATTTGATTTAACCTTGAAGTAAGCTTGTCCTTTATCTAGCCATAATTGTCTTTCTGCTTGCACATAAGCCACTCTTACCTGTGTGTTTCTGTCTAAATAGACTTTAGAGCCATCAGCTAAGGTCATTTCTTTCGGTAAGTCGCTGGTTGCAAGCGTCATATTATCCATCAGTAATGCAGGTAAATGACTATAAGGAAGATATAAAATAGTGAGTAAACAAAGAGTAGCAGTGGTGTGGATCATTGGACGCCAAGGAGAGCGTTTTTTCTTTTCAACTGTGGCTATTGTTGGTCGTGGTAATGCATCGCATTGACGCCAGATCCCCGCAATATCTTGATACGCTTGCCGGTTTACATCATTTTCTATCCACACTTTAAATGCTTGGCGTTGTTTGGGAGTCATCCTTTGGCTGTGTTGTCGGGTGAACCAAAGGGCTGCTTGCTCATCAGTCGATTCATTGAGTAATTCATCATCAGACTCCCAAAAAAAGGAGTCTATATCCTCATCTGTGTGAGGTTTAGTTTCCGGTGTATTTTTCTCCGGCTTACTCATCATTCGTGCATTTCTCCTGTCCTGCATCGACATATCTTTTGCAATGTAATAGGGCAGCCGCAATATGTTTTTCCACCATACTGATTGAGATTTCCATTTGCTCTGCAATTTCGCTTTGTGATAGTCCATCAAAACGATAAAGAACAAATGCTTCTCGACGGCGTGGAGGTAATGTTTCAATTGCTTCACTAAGTAGATCTAAACGCTGCTGATGCTCAAGGACATATCCCGGATCAAGCTCCGTGGTATAACTTTGAGCGGCGTCATCGAGTTCACAGTCATCCTGATAGATATTTTTTTGTTTCTGATTTTTTCTCCAATGGTCAATCAAAACGTGGTTCGCTATTTTAAACAGAAAAGCACGCTGTTCTTGCACAGGTGTTTGTTCTTTTCTGTTTAGCCATAGTGTAAACACATCTTGAGACAAATCATCTGCATCATGGTAATTACCCGTACGTTTGTGGAAAAAACGCACAAGTTGTCCATAGGTTGATTGATAGGCACAACTAATTTTTTGTACCACTGATTTATCACTAGCCATAATCTCTGGTGTCTAAAAAAGAGTGAAATAATAAGCTCTTACTGCTTCTAATGCGAACAAGTTATGATAATTATCAAGCTAATTTTTTATTGTATTATTAATAATAAGCAATATCATTTGTGTTTATATTATGCCTATAATTCATCAGAAAGAAAATCAGAGGCAAGAATTATGAGTAGTATGTCGGCGACTTTTTCACGCCGTGGGTCATTTTCTATTGGTGGATTAACTGCCAGTATTTTATTTCATGCAACGTTAGCCGTTGTCGCTATTGGCTGGATAACTTCTAAAGATGAACGCCATGGTGTTTTACCACCTGCAATGACAATGGATTTAGGTATTTATCAATTAGCACAGGCAGAAATAAAAGAAGTCCCTGTAGGGCCTGAGAAAGTGATGTCTGTTCCTGAACCCGCAGAGACAGAACCTGAACCTATCAAAGAAGTGTTAGATTTGCCTAAAATGCCAGTAGTCGCACAAGGCGCCTATGAGCGCATTCCAGAAAAACCGAAAGTAAAGCCCGTGGTTAAACCAAAGCCGGTTGCAGTAAAAGTCCCTGATGATCTTCCTGTCTCAGAAGCGCCATCAGATGTAACAAGCGCACCTGTTTCTGGCTCTAATACAAGCAGTAGTGCTCAATTTAATAGTTTATCTTCCTCTTCTGTGAGTGGGCAAATGGGATGGGAAAGCTTGATTCATAGCCATATTAATGCCTATAAACGCTATCCTAGGACAGCGTTGCGTTTTAAAGCAACGGGCGTGACACAAGTCTCTATTGTGTTAAATGCAAAAGGTGAGTTATTAGATGCAAAAGTGGAAACATCATCAGGTAATCGCATTCTTGATAGAGAAGCCTTAAATACGATTAAGCGTGCCTCACCGTTTCCTGCGCCTGAAAGCTACCGTTTAGAAAATGGGAGTATTTCGTTTACGGCACCTTTAAGTTTTGATTATAAACAGAACAGTTAACTAAAACGTTATGTGCTAGATCTTAAAATATAAAAAAGCAGAGAATTATCTCTGCTTTTTTTATTATCGAATGCTGTAAATAAACTTAATTATTTACTCATACGTTTGTACTTCATGCGACGAGGCTGAATAGCATCGTTACCTAATGTACGTTTTTTGTATTCTTCATATTCGGTAAAGTTACCTTCGAAGAATTCTACTTTACCTTCATCTTGGTAATCGATGATATGTGTGGCAATACGGTCAAGGAACCAACGGTCATGGGAAATAACCATTGCACAACCTGGGAACTCTAACAGGGCATTTTCTAATGCGCGTAAAGTTTCAACGTCGAGGTCGTTGGTTGGTTCATCGAGCAGTAACATATTGCCGCCAACTTGCAGTAGTTTAGCAAGGTGTAAACGACCACGCTCACCACCAGATAGTTCACCAACACGTTTACCTTGGTCAACGCCTTTAAAGTTAAAGCGACCAACATAGGCACGGCTTGGAATTTCAAAGTTACCAATACGCATAATGTCTTGGCCGCCTGAAACTTCTTCCCAAACTGTTTTACTGTCGTCCATACTATCGCGGAACTGATCAACCGATGCCAGCTTAACAGTATCACCGAGTGTTAAGGTGCCTGAATCAGGTTGTTCTTGACCTGAGATCATACGAAACAGTGTTGATTTACCCGCACCGTTAGGGCCGATAATACCGACGATCGCCCCCTTAGGAATAGAGAAGCTTAAATCATCAATCAGAACACGATCACCATAAGATTTTGTTAGATTATTAATTTCTAACACTTTATCCCCTAAACGTGGTCCAGGTGGAATAAAGAGTTCACTGGTTTCGTTACGTTTTTGATAATCAACGTTGTTAAGTTCTTCAAAGCGAGCAAGACGAGCCTTACCTTTTGCTTGACGACCTTTAGGATTTTGGCGGATCCACTCAAGTTCTTTCTGAATAGATTTATGACGAGCTGCTTCAGTTGCCGCTTCTTGCTCAAGACGTGCGTCTTTTTGTTCTAACCATGAAGAGTAGTTACCTTCCCATGGAATACCTTCACCACGGTCAAGTTCTAAGATCCAACCTGCTACGTTATCAAGGAAGTAACGGTCGTGCGTGATCGCCACAACGGTACCTTCATAATCGTGTAAGAAGCGTTCTAACCAAGCGACAGATTCTGCGTCTAAGTGGTTAGTTGGTTCATCTAATAGCAGCATATCTGGTTTTTCTAAAAGAAGACGACAGATAGCAACACGGCGGCGTTCACCCCCTGAAAGTTTTTCAATTTTCGCGTCCCATTCAGGTAAACGCAGTGCTTCTGCTGCACGCTCTAATTGGTTTTCAAGGTTATGACCATCATGAGATTGAATAATCGCTTCTAACTGACCTTGTTCTTTTGCTAATTTATCGAAATCAGCATCAGGATCGGCATAAGCCGCATAAACTTCATCAAGGCGGTTTAATGCGTTTTTCAGTTCGCTGACAGCTTCTTCAACGGCTTCACGTACGGTATGTTCAGGGTTTAATTTTGGTTCTTGTGGTAAGTAACCAATTTTAATACCAGGTTGTGGACGTGCTTCACCTTCGATATCAGTATCAATACCTGCCATGATGCGCAGTAATGTTGACTTACCGGCACCATTAAGACCAAGCACACCAATTTTCGCGCCCGGGAAGAAGCTGAGTGAAATGTTTTTAAGGATATGTCGCTTAGGTGGGACAATTTTCCCGACACGCAACATACTATAAACGTATTGAGCCACTATAATTACCCTTTGATTATAAAAGAGATTTTATCTGAGGTGCCACTTTTTGCGCTAAAAACAAATTTTTTGTGATTAAGCCGCGTGTTTATGGCACCAAAATGAACAATAGCAAAGTCAATGTCAGTATTTGCCAAAGACCCGAAAATGATGAAAGTCGCCAGTATACCCGATTTATAAAAGAAAACCTTAGTCAAAAGAGAGGTTTTTATCTACCTTTCGTACTTCCTCTGAAAGTAATGAAAATTTCTCTTAAAGAGGGGAACTTACATTGTTAATGATTATCATATTAGCTAATGTATTCAGTCTTTGGTGGTTCTATTTGAAGTGGGAGAAGTTACGTGGTGAAGCAAACATGGTCATTAGCAGTAGCAATAGGCGCATTGTGTTTTTCTACATGGACACAAGCGGATTCATTAAGTGAACAACGTGTTCGTTATCAAGAAATTAAAGCTGCATGGGATCTTAAAAAAACAGATGAAGTAGACAAATTACTCCCAACATTGCAAAGTTACCCACTTTATCCCTATTTGGAATACCGTCAAATTACGGACAACCTTGATGTGATTGCGCCTGCCGTGGTCACTGAATTTGTTGCTAAATATCCTACATTACCGCCAGCAAAAGCACTTCCTTCGTTATTTGTGAATGAATTGGCAAAACGCCAAGAGTGGCAAAATTTACTGACTTTTAGCCCAAATCCACCTAATCCTAAAGCTGCAAGATGTAATTACTATTATGCAAAATGGGCAACTGGCGATATTCAAACAGCATGGGTAGGCGCTAAAGAAGCATGGCTAAATGGCACCTCAATGCCATCAAGTTGTGATGCTCTTTTTGATGAATGGCAAAAGGCGAATCAGCTAACACCAGAATTAGTATTAGAACGAATTAATTTAGCAATTAAAAATGGTAATACAGGACTTGCTGCTTATTTAGCTCGACGTCTTCCTCAAAATTATCAAACCATTAGCGATGCCTTGGTTGAATTACAAGACTATCCAAACTTAGTGGGGCGATATGCAACCGCTCTTTCACCAACAGATTTTTCTCGCTCCATCATACAATCTGCATTTTCTCGTTGGGCAAGAAAAGACGCAGATGCAGCTCAAGCGCAGATTGATAATATCGCACATGCCCAAAAAATGACGGCGAGTGAACGTCAGTTAATGCGTGATATTGTAGCGTGGCAATATATGCCTTATGCGACACCAGAGCAGGTAAAATGGCGTGATAGCGTTATTCAAGATACGGCATCAGATACATTGCGTGAGCGCCGAGTACGTCTAGCATTAAGCCAAAACCAACCGGCTGAATTAGCATTGTGGTTAGGAAGACTCTCACCTGAAAGTAAAAATAAGGAAGAGTGGCGTTATTGGCGTGCAATGGTGTTGCAATCACAAGGTAAAAATGGTGAAGCACAAGCTATTTTAGAAGCACTGACACAAAATCGTGGTTTTTATCCAATGGTTGCCGCGAGCAAATTAGGTAAGCCTTATGTGATGCTGATAGATAAGGCACCAAGTGTTTCACCAAGTATCCCTAATCAGCCAGAAATACAGCGCGTTCGTGAATTAATGTATTGGCAGATGGACAACTTAGCGCGCTCAGAGTGGGCAAACTATGTAGCTTCACAGCCAGCGCAAATACAGTCTGAGTTGGCGCGTTATGCATATGAACAAAAATGGGCTGATTTAGCAGTACAAGCCACGATCACAGGGAAAATGTGGGATCATCTAGAAGAACGTTTCCCTCTTGCTTGGAAAAATGAGTTTGATCAATACACGAAAGATAAATCGATAGACCGCAATTATGCGATGGCAATTGCTCGTCAAGAAAGTGCGTGGAACCCTCAAGCTCGCTCTTCAGCAGGCGCAACAGGCTTAATGCAGGTAATGCCAAAAACAGCAGAATTTACGGTAAAACAAGCGGGTATTACAGGATATGTAAGTAGTGCTCAATTAACAAATCCTGTGAAGAATATTGAGATTGGTACGGCTTATCTTGATTCTGTCTATCAACGTTTTAACCAGAACCGTATTTTAGCAAGTGCCGCATATAATGCGGGGCCTGCGCGTGTTGATCGTTGGTTATCTGATGCAAATGGTCAATTAGATGCGATAGCGTTTGTTGAAAGTATCCCTTTTGCTGAGACGCGAGGTTATGTCAAAAATGTACTCTCATTTGCTGTTTTCTATAGCTATTTTGCAGGTGAACAGCAACCTGTGCTGACTGAAAATGAGTGGAATAGCCGTTATTAAGAGAGAATAACGCGGATTTATCGTTGGGGCCTCTTTGTACATTAGCAAAGTATGTTATATTATGTACTAGTTAATGAGTGTGGCAAAAAGAGGTTCCCACGATGCAAGATCCTGCATTATCACCTGAAGAGAATGAGCACTGGCTAAGATTTGTTGCGTTATTACAACATGCTTTTGAGCAAGATGTGCAATTTCCTATTTTACAACTTTTAATGACACCTGATGAACGTAGTGCTTTGGCAACGCGAGTCCGCATTGTGCAAGAGCTAATGCGAGGCGATTTAAGTCAGCGTGAGTTAAAAGAAGAGTTAGGCGTTGGTATTGCCACCATCACTAGAGGCTCTAATAGTTTAAAAACAGCACCACATGACGTGAAATTATGGCTTGAAAAAGAGCTAATGACGAAAAAATAGTCGCGTTATTATGATGTAAACTAGAGTAATAAAAAAGCCATTTAATTATTTGATTAAATGGCTTTTTTGTTTCTTATTTATCTAAAAGCTGACTTATCTAAAAAACGTATCAGATTAATTATTAATCTTCTTTTTGATTGAGTTCTTTATAGATATCATGAGTGACAGGCACTAATGCCAGCACTAATGCTTGTTGATACACAGAAGTACGACTGAGTAAACCATCAGTAAAATAACCAATCGCACCACCGCGCTGTTTAATATTGTCAATCTTTGTTAAAAAAGCCATTTCATCGCCAAGCTCGCGACCTTCACGGATCCCTTTTAAGATCTGTTCTGGTAGCATAAGACTTGCAGAGCGTGATTCTCCACGAATTTGACCATGTTCGACAACAATCCAAGCAAAGGTCATATCATCTTCAATACCGGCTTCGACGCCAACCCAAAAATCAGCTTCAGGGCGAACTTGACGAGCAGCCATCACACGTTGACGTGCGCCAGTTCTCGTTTCTGTATTTCCGATAGGTTGCTGTGGAACACGACTATCGACATTAATATCTTCAATATCAAAGGTATCTTTACCGAATACTTGCTCAAAGGCGAGTTTTATCGCGTTGATTTTTGCTGGATTCGTAGTGGCTGCAATGACATGATACATAATGAATTAATCATCCTTTGAAAAATTAGAGCAGTATAACGGAAAAAATGTATGTTACAGGTCTATCTTGTTCGCCACGGTGAAACTGAATGGAACGTGGCGAGACGTATTCAAGGGCAATCTGATAGCCCACTAACCGCAAATGGTGTGCGTCAAGCACAGCAAGTTGCTGAAAAAGTAAAATCAGCAGGCATTACCCACATTATCTCAAGCGATCTTGGCCGCACTCGTCAAACGGCAGAAATCATTGCACAAGCTTGTGGCTGTGAAGTGATAACTGACCCACGTTTACGTGAACTCAATATGGGCGTTCTTGAACAGCGAGAGATCGCAACATTAAAGACACAAGAAGAGGCTTGGCGCAAGAGTTTGATTGATGGTACACCTGATGGGCGAATTCCCCAAGGAGAATCAATGGCAGAATTAGCAAGTCGTATGCAGGCTGCGCTAAATCAATGTCTTGATTTACCCGAAAATAGCCGTCCACTCTTAGTCAGTCATGGTATTGCTTTAGGGTGCTTACTGAGCACAGTGTTGGGATTACCTGCATATGCAGAACGCCGTTTAAGATTGCGTAATTGCTCAATTTCCCGCGTTGACTATCAAAATAGCCCTTGGCTTGCCAATGGTTGGGTGATTGAAACGGCAGGTGATGTAAGTCATCTTACTGATACTGCTCTAGATGAAGTTCAGCGCTAAAAAATAAAAGCTCTCTTTTTCATATCACAAAGAGAGCTTTTTATTACGCGGTTATATCTTCACGTTTAATGGGAATGTAATATTCAAAACGTTCGATATGATCTTGTGGCTCAGTCACCATCTCATTGCTGTAACGCACATTTTTAAGATAGTATTTTTCAACGTCATAGCCTTTACGACGTGTTAATCCCATATTAGGTAAACAGACGCCATAAATTAGGAATAAAAACTCCTGCATTGCACCTCGTTTCGCCTCACCTTCAAAATCAAAGCGAATATAATCACCGCCAGCAAGAGAGACTTCATTTGCTGCATCATCATCAATAAACGTTGCGTAATCTGGCTCAACGGCTGTTGTATAAAGTACACGCTGCTCGTCTTCATGTTCATCGCTATGTTGGGTGTGATGAAGCCCATACACTTGATGAGGAACGGCGCTTATCTTACTCATATAGTATCGCCAGAAGGTTTGACGCATGTTAGAGCAGGCTTCGGCCCATTGCTCAAGGGTATGGCTGCAAGTTTGCTCAATACCAATTAATTTCTTCTCAGATAGCGTTACAAATTCCCATTTAGGTAAATTTTGAGGATCTAAGGTAATTGGTGGACAAATTCCTACCGCGCACCATTCATCAGTACGGCGATACAGAGCGGGTGTTCTATCAAATTGCTTTTTAAACGCGCGGGTAAAAGTCTGTTGAGAATCAAAACGATATTGCAAAGCAATGTCTAAAATAGGGCGGCTCGTTAAACGTAATGCAACGGCTGCACGGGATAGACGCCTTGAACGAATATAAGAACCAATCGCTTGTCCTGTAACTTCTTTAAACATGCGTTGTAGATGCCACTTGGAGTAACCCGCTTTAGTTGCGACATTATCGAGGGATAAAGGCTTATCTAGGTTACTATCAAGCCAAGCGAGCAAATCACGTATGATGTTGGTTTGATCCATACATCTCCCTTAGTCATATTCGTTTATTTATTGCAGTAGATGGTAAAGAGCCTGAACATCTATAACAAGTTATATTGTTAGACAATCGTAAAATATAGTCTTTTTCATCGACTAATGTACACAAATTCTTCTATCAGTTAGTAATGGATTGTTTTATTCTAGACGGAATTATTTTCTCATCTTTTCAATGGAACAAGGTAAATATGTTAAATTTCAAAAAGATGCTAGCAGTATCTATCTTACTCCCTTTTTCTTTGATGGCAAAAGCGGAAGAAATTGGCTACGTGGATACGGTATTTAAGTTTTTTGGCGCTAACCATAAAATTGTGATTGAAGCATTTGATGATCCTGAAGTTAAAAATGTCACATGTTATTTGAGTCGTGCAAAAACTGGGGGGATTTCAGGAAGTTTAGGTCTTGCTGAAGATACTGCTGATGCGGCTATCTCTTGCCAGCAAGTAGGGCCTATTGAACTAAGTGAAAAGGTTATTAAAGGAAAAAATAATGGCGATGTTGTTTTCCAGAAAAGAACATCACTTGTATTTAAAAAGCTTCAAGTTGTGCGTTTTTACGATAAACAGCGCCATGCTCTGGTTTACCTGACTTACTCAGATAAAGTCATTGATGGTTCTCCAAAAAATGCGATTAGTGCAGTACCTATTATGCCGTGGAAAGAGTGATTTTTATTTGTTAGAGAAATTAATGGTTAATAAAATTAATATGAATAAGGTTTAAAGTTTTTTTTAAAAAGAAGTTATATTTTTTTTCAAAACAGTTGCTGAGATCAATTTTCACCTTTTGTGATTTTATTAACTCTTCTTTAGGTAAAAGAAAACCCCCGAATATCATTCAGGGGTTTTTTATTAGTTAAGTGTTTGAGGTTGGATCAAATCACTCGTCTAAATCACCACAGAAGCGATAACCTTCACCATGAATTGTTGCAATGATTTCTGGTGTATCTGGTGTTGATTCAAAATGCTTACGAATACGACGGATGGTTACGTCAACAGTACGATCATGTGGTTTCAGTTCACGGCCTGTCATTTTCTTCAGTAATTCTGCTCGAGTTTGGATTTTTCCTGGGTTCTCGCAGAAATGTAGCATCGCACGAAATTCACTGCGTGGTAATTTATATTGTTCACCAGCAGGACTGATTAGTGAGCGACTGTTAATATCAAGCTCCCAACCATTGAATTTATAGCTTTCAACTAAACGACGTTCTTCTGTGCCATTAACTAAATTCATGGTACGTGACAGTAAGTTACGTGCACGAATCGTTAATTCACGAGGGTTAAATGGTTTAGTAATGTAATCATCGGCACCAATTTCTAGGCCTAAGATTTTATCCACTTCATTATCACGACCTGTTAGGAACATTAATGCAACACTTGCCTGTTCACGTAATTCACGAGCAAGTAAAAGCCCGTTTTTACCAGGAAGATTAATGTCCATAATGACCAGATTAATATCATGATCAGATAGAACATTGTGCATTTCGTTACCATCAGTGGCTTCGTGTACGATATACCCTTCAGCTTCGAATATGCTTTTCAGGGTATTACGAGTAACAACTTCGTCTTCAACAATCAGAATGTGCGGGGTTTGCATATTTGCTACCTAAAATTACCAAAAATAGAAAAAGGAAATCTGTGTTTAACTTCTGTATGTGCATTTGTGTGGTTATTCATTTTTGTTATTAGCACGTAAAAACTAGACCCAGATTGAAATTCGATAAATAACCATCACGTTATTACAAAACTTGCAATTTTAATCGACAATGAACGCTAAAATCAGAATGCAAAACGCCCATAGTCTATTAACAGCAATATAACACCAGTTGTATTAAATACCATCTAAAAAGCTAACTTTTGTTGACACATATCAAAATCAAGATAACAGCTTAACCTTGATTTCAATAGTTAACTATATAATTTGATTTATGTAATGTAAAAGAAAAATATATGTTAAATATAGTGGGGTTTATTTTTTTTTCCAGTTTTGTTACACAAATTAAAGTAGCATAAAATACCTTATTCTTTGTAAAAGTACAAATCCCCAAATAACTCTAAAATGGTAGCTTTATTTTCTTTATTTATCCCTTTGTGATAGCAATATCTATACTACAATAGGAGTAAGGATCGAATATATTTTATTTAAGTCGAGTTTATTTTTCGGTGAAAAAAAAGAAAAAATTTGACATCTCTCTCGCTTTGCTTTAACCAGTATATAGTCAAACTAAATTTGAGACAGACAGGATAGTTATGCGTATTTACAGCCCAGCTAAAATGACAATTATTACCACCACCACCGGAATCTTATATTACGGGGCGGGCTGTCGCATATAAAAAACGAAAATCGAAAAAGCCCGCATTGAGAAATGCGGGTTTTTTTTTGGGGTGAAAAATCAGGAGAGCTGTATGCGAGTGTTAAAATTTGGAGGAACTTCAGTTGCCAACGCAGAGCGTGTGCTGAATGTTGCTGATATCGCTGAGAAAAAAAGAGAGCAGGGACAAGTCGCTCTTGTATTATCAGCACCAGCCAAGATAACTAACTACTTGGTTGCAATGATTGAAAAAACGGCAGAAGGCGAAGATCCTCTCACTCAAGTACGAGAAGCCGAGCAAATTTTTGCCAACTTATTACAAGGTCTAAGAGAAAAACAGCCTGGTTTCGATTATGAACGCTTAAAAGATAAAGTTGAGCGTGAATTTGCAGAGATCAAACATATTCTTCATGGGATCTCTTTATTAGGCCAATGCCCTGATAGCATCAATGCGGCGATGATTTGTCGTGGTGAAAAGCTTTCTATCGCCATTATGGAATCTGTTTTACAGGCTCGTGGCTACAATGTCACTGTAATCGATCCAGTCAAAAATTTACTCGCACAAGGTCATTATTTAGAATCTACCGTTGATATTCCTGAATCTACTCGTCGCATCTTAGAGCTTAATATTGCAAAAGACGATATGATTTTAATGGCAGGTTTCACTGCGGGTAATGAGAAAAATGAACTTGTGGTATTAGGTCGTAATGGTTCAGACTACTCTGCTGCTGTATTGGCCACTTGTTTACGTGCAGAGTGTTGTGAAATTTGGACGGATGTTGACGGTGTTTATACTTGCGATCCTCGTTTAGTTCCTGATGCACACCTGTTAAAAGGCATGTCATATCAAGAAGCGATGGAACTCTCTTACTTTGGTGCTAAAGTACTTCACCCTCGTACTATTGCACCTATCGCCCAATTCCAAATTCCTTGTTTAATAAAAAACACAGGCAATCCAGATGCGCCGGGTACATTAATTGGTGATGGTCAAAAAGACGATAGTACACCCGTTAAAGGGATCACCAACCTTAATAATATGGCGATGATCAACGTATCTGGCCCCGGTATGAAAGGCATGGTGGGAATGGCTGCTCGTGTATTCTCTGTTATGTCGAGAGCAGGTATTTCTGTTGTCCTGATTACACAATCTTCTTCTGAATACAGCATCAGTTTTTGTGTGCCACAAAAAGAACTTATTAGAGCGCAAAAAGCATTATCAGATGAGTTTTATTTAGAATTAAAAGATGGTGTACTCGATCCATTAGATATCATGGAAAACGTCGCTATCATCTCTGTTGTTGGTGATGGTATGCGTACTTTAAAAGGGATTTCAGCGCGCTTTTTCTCTGCATTAACTCGTGGCAATATTAATATCGTAGCTATTGCACAAGGTTCTTCAGAACGCTCAATTTCAGCCGTTATTGCTAATGATTCAGCAACCAATGCTGTGCGTTTGTGCCATCAAATGCTTTTCAACACTAATCAAATTGTTGAAGTCTTTATTGTTGGTGTTGGTGGTGTGGGTAGCGCATTAATTGAACAGATCCATCGCCAACAAGCATGGCTGAAAAATAAGCATATCGATCTTCGTGTATGCGGTATTGCTAACTCAAGAGCCATGCTGACAGATATGCAAGGTATTGATTTAGACAATTGGCAACAAGCTTTAAAAGAAGCCAAAGAGCCTTTTAGCTTTAGCCAGCTTATTCGTTTAGAAAAAGAGTACCACTTCTTAAATCCAGTGATCGTTGATTGCACATCAAACGAAGAAATTGCGCAACAATACGCAAATTTCTTACAAAATGGCTTTAACGTGGTTACACCAAATAAAAAAGCGAATACGCTGTCGATGGATTATTACTATCAAATTCGACAAGCTGCGGAAGCTTCACGCCGTAAGTTCTTATATGACACTAACGTAGGTGCAGGTTTGCCTGTTATTGAGAACTTACAAAACTTGCTAAATGCAGGCGATGAGTTAGTTCAATTTAATGGTATTCTTTCAGGATCATTATCTTACATTTTTGGTCAATTAGATGAAGGTAAAAGCTTATCTGAAGCGACTCTTTCAGCAAAAGATAAAGGCTTTACTGAGCCAGATCCTCGTGATGACCTTTCTGGTATGGATGTTGCGCGTAAACTGCTTATTTTAGCGCGTGAAGCGGGTTATAAATTAGAACTAAGTGATATCGATGTAGAGCCTGTACTGCCTGTTTCATTTGATAGCTCAGGTGATGTAGTAAGCTTCTTAAATCGTCTACCTCAAGTTGATGTTGAATTTGATGCTAAAGTCGAAGAAGCACAAAAAGCAGGTAAGGTATTACGTTATGTTGGCATCATCAATGAAGGTAAATGCCAAGTTAAGATAATGGCAGTTGATGCAAATGATCCTCTGTTTAAAGTGAAAAATGGTGAAAATGCTTTAGCCTTTTACACTCGATACTATCAACCTATTCCATTGGTATTACGTGGATATGGTGCTGGTAATGATGTTACTGCTGCTGGGGTGTTTGCAGATGTATTACGTACCTTATCATGGAAATTGGGAGTTTAAGCGTGGTTAAAGTTTATGCACCAGCATCAATAGGCAACGTGAGTGTCGGATTCGATGTCCTTGGCGCGGCAGTTTCACCTATTGATGGGCAATTGCTGGGTGATTGCGTCACTGTTGAAGCGGCTTCGGTATTTACACTCGAAAGTAAAGGGCACTTTGTTAGCAAATTACCTTCAGATCCTAAGCAAAATATTGTGTATCAATGTTGGCAGTTGTTTTGTGAAAAGTTAGGCAAAGAACTTCCTGTTGCAATGACACTTGAGAAAAATATGCCAATTGGTTCTGGTTTAGGATCAAGTGCTTGTTCTGTGGTTGCAGCATTGGTTGCGCTGAATGAATTTGCTCAAAAACCTTTTGGTGAAAGGCAATTGCTGCTGATGATGGGCGAGCTTGAAGGTCGTATTTCAGGTAGTGTTCACTATGATAATGTTGCGCCTTGTTATTTAGGTGGGCTACAACTTATTTTGGAACAAAATGGCACTATTTGTCAGTCTGTACCAACTTTTGATGATTGGTATTGGGTTATGGCATATCCGGGGATTAAGGTTTCTACGGCAGAAGCTAGGGCGATTTTACCAAAAGAATACTCTAAAGCTGACATTATTAACCACGGTCGTTATTTATCTGGCTTTATTCATGCTTGCCATACTCAGCAATCAGGATTAGCCGCTAATTTGATGCAAGATGTTATTGCTGAGCCTTATCGCACCCAACTTCTTCCGGGATTTGAAAAGGCCAGAGAAGCTTCGCAGAAGAAAGGTGCATTAGCTTGTGGCATTTCAGGCTCAGGGCCTACCATTTTTACGATTAGTGATTCATTAGAAATCGCACAAGAGATGGCCGAATGGCTGAAACAAAACTACGTACAAAACAGTGAAGGCTTTGTACATATCTGCCGTATAGATACGCGTGGCGCAAGACAGATAGGGTAAGTCATGAAATTATATAATTTGAAAGATAATCAAGAGCAAGTCAGTTTTGCTCAAGCAGTAAAACAAGGTTTGGGTAAACAGCAAGGACTCTTTTTTCCACAAGACTTACCTTCGTTTTCTAAAGCTGAAATTGATGAACTATTAGCACTTGATTTTGCAACACGTAGTAGCCGTATTTTAACAGCCTTTATTGGTGATGAAATTCCTGCTGATGTATTAGCAAAACGTATTAGCACAGCATTTGCATTCCCAGCACCAGTAACCCAAGTTGAAGATGATGTGAGTTGTTTAGAGCTTTTCCATGGCCCAACACTGGCATTTAAAGACTTTGGTGGTCGCTTTATGGCGCAAATGTTGTCAGAAGTTGCTGGCAACCAACCTGTGACCATTTTAACGGCAACATCAGGTGACACGGGTGCTGCTGTTGCTCATGCTTTCTACAAGTTAGAAAATGTACAAGTTGTTATTCTTTATCCTGAAGGCAAAATTAGCCCGTTACAGGAAAAACTGTTCTGTACATTAGGTGAAAATATTCACACTGTTGCAATCAAAGATGATTTTGATGCTTGCCAATCATTAGTAAAACAAGCTTTTGATGATGAGTTCTTAAAGAAAACAATGTATTTGAACTCAGCAAACTCCATTAATATCAGTCGATTACTTGCTCAAATTTGTTATTACTTTGAAGCGGTTGCTCAAATTCCAGCAGAAAAACATGAACATTTAGTGATTTCAGTGCCAAGTGGTAACTTTGGTGATTTAACGGCTGGTTTATTGGCTAAATCAATGGGATTACCTGTTAAGCGTTTTATTGCAGCAACTAACGTGAATGACACTGTTCCTCGTTATTTAGATAACGGTAAATGGGAGCCTCATCGTACTGTTGCAACACTTTCTAATGCGATGGATGTTAGTCAACCAAATAACTGGCCACGTATTGAAGAATTGTATCGCCGTAAAGGTTGGGATCTTTCTGATCTTGCTCATGGTTCAGTGAGTGATGAAACAACAGAAGAAACAGTGCGTGAACTTGCGAAGAAAGGCTATATTTCAGAACCTCACGCTGCGATTGCATATCGTTTACTGCGCGACGAACTTCAAGACGGTGAATATGGTTTATTTTTAGGAACAGCTCATCCGGCGAAGTTTAAAGAAAGCGTTGAACGTATTTTAGGTGGTGAATTACCATTACCTAAAGAGCTTGCGGAGCGTGCAGATAAAGAATTACTTTCACATTTCTTATCTGCTGATTTTGCTCAATTACGTGCATTTTTGCTTGAGCGAGCACCTAAATAATAATCACATTAAATAATTAGATATGTATTTAAAAAAATAGCTCAACAAAATGTTGGGCTATTTTTTTATCTAAAATAGGAAAAACAGTATTTAAAAAAAGATAAAAATAAATTTATATATTTTATTTCCAGTAAGTAAATTAATTAGAGCTAAGGAAATTAAATATGAATGGATTTAAAGAAGTAAAATTTAAAGATAATATTAATAGTATTGTATTAAAAATAGAAAATCATATAAAAGAAAATAGGTCTGAATTGTTTTTCAAGATAAAGTCTGTAAAAAGAATATTAACTGAAAATTATATTTCTATTTTTATTTCTAAAAATGAATATGCTGCAAATGAATTCTTAGAAAAAATAGATAATAATTTCTTGTTGTATCATAAGAATGACTTTACAAAAAACATTGATTTTATTAGAAAAGAGATTAATTCAAGTATAGAGATTTTATTTCTTAATAGCGCTAAATTAGCAGGTAGGGAATTCAGTAAAATACAAAAAGAACGATTGAATATATTGATTCAGAATCATTTATCTGCTGATTATTATTTGGAATTTGGCGATAATAGAATATTTATACAAATAGAGAATGAAAATAACAACTTTAAAATTATTGATTTTGATGGGTACGCCAGTTTTTTTTATAATAAAAGTGACCTAATAAAAAAAATTAATGAGATTATAAGTGATAAAACTAATAACAGTTTATTATATTATCGATTTTATAATAGAAAAGAATATGTTAGTTACTTTAATAATACAGAAAGTTGGAAGGTAAATAATAACGATATTCTTAGGGAGATAATTAAGGATATTAAGGAAAAGAAGCAAATAAGTATTAATGAATATACTTCTATTGAATTAAATGAAAATTACTCATACAAAAATATTTTTATTATCAGAGATAAATTAGAAAATAAAGAAAAGGTACTACATGTTTATGTTGATGATATAGAAGAAGCATTTGCAATTGCAAAATCTAAATATAATCAGATAACAGAGAATGGAGAATATTTACTTTATAAAGTAGGTACAGGTTGGTTTATTACTAAAATAAAAAATAATATTATAAAAAGATTTTCACAATATACTGATTTATTAAAGCCGCTAGAAAGAATAATGAGCCGAGTTAATTTAATTACTTCAACAGAAACTAATTATGATTTTAGTAATATTCATAACTTAGCAGGGTTATGTTATGGATTAAGTTTAAATTATTTAGTTGAAGTTAGAAATAATGGTATGGAAGGGGGAAATAAGTACTTACTTTGGTTAAAGGAAAATATACGCTCTTATCAAAATGAAAAAGAATTTATAACTGATAAGTTGGATTCTATTTTATTTAATAGCATACAAGAGTATGAAATATTAAATCTAATTAAAGAAATTAAAAATATTATATTTTCTCAACACTTTCAAATGGAGAGGTTAGCTGAGAAGTTACAATACTTTATTTTTGATTCACAAAAGTCACTTGAATATAGCAAGATATTAGAGCATCGAGGACTAAAAAAATCACACATTAAAAAAATAGTATTTGATAAAGAAAATATTTATAAACACCTAGAGTATATTATGAAGAGCTACAATGACTATTATGCTATTATTGCCTTCAAAGATCACGCTATTGCTATTTCTTATAAAAAATATTCTGAGAGTAATTATAAATTTTCTTTATTTGATTCTAATAGTGAACTATTAGAATACTCTAATGTTATATCTATAAATGAAGTATTAGAGAAAAAAATGGATTTTTATGGTTCACATGACGTTGATAATGAAAAATATATTATTTTTGATGAATATAAGAAAAGTGAGTTTTCAAATTATCAAAGTGTTTGGGATTACAATAATATAGCGATTAATAAAGGTGTCGCCGAAAACATAAAGAAAATAGGTTTTTCGTTACCTTTTAATGATAACATTACAGGGCGTGTTATTCATTATAATGAACAACGAGATCTTGTTATTGAACTTAACAGAGATGATAAAATCATAGAAGTTATTGTAAGAGATTCAAATGTCGATGATGGAATTTATTTAATAAAAAACTATCTTTCTCAGATAATCAAAAATGATAAAGCCAGTAAGATTATTTTAAATAAAAACGATAATGGTGACATTGATATTCAAGAAGCTACATTTGATTCTTTTCAAGAAATAAGGAAAGATAAGGGTTATATTGAATTTAATGATATATATTATAGTGAATTAATTAAGATTAATGGCTGCTTATTAAAAGGGAATAAAGCGACTTTATTAAATGAAATCATTTCTTTAATTAATGTTCTAGAGGGAAATGTATACTTTGATAAATTAGTAGCAAGTTTTTCTCTGATTAATAAAATAGAGTTTTTTAATTATAACAATAAAAATATATCACTTGTTAATATATTGAATAAAGTAAAAGAAAAATTAGAAAATAAACTGTTTTATGATAAATTAATTTATGGGAAGGATAAACTAATCGCATTGGCTGAAAAAAACAGTTCAGTTGCTGCAAAACTCTATCAATTAATGGTTAATGAAATTAATGAAGGGAAAAAGGGTATCAGTAATTTTATTTATAATAATATTATTGAAAGCCCTTATTTATTATTCTCTAAAAATAGAAGTGTAGGTATTGATGGATATGATTATACTATTGAATTTAAAGGGGATTATAAATACTTAAATGAGATAATTAAAGATATTGATATTCCGGAATTAAAAAATACATTTCTGATAGAAGATCAAAGCAAACTACACTTAAAAGAAAATTATAAAAAATTATCAGAATATAAAGAGCATGATAATGTAAATGAATTAATCAGCTTTATTGAAAATAAAATAGATTTGAAAAGAGAGGGAAGTTTAGAACCTTATTATGATTTATATTTTGACTTTTTTATGAATCAGAAATTTACTCATAAAATGATTACTCATGAAATAGCCCAGCTGGAAAGCTACTTCCTTAACAATTATCGTGAAAAAAACTATGAATATCATCCCAATAATTTTTACCTTAATGAAGATGATCCTCGTGTTCTTTTGGAAAAATCATTATTTAAAAATAAAAACAAAATAGATTCCAGCTATTTGTTATTTGATGACAGAAAAGAAAACTTTAATTTTTTATTCGCTGAAAATAAAATAATTAATGATGATGTTATAGATAACATTATTGTTGATAATATAGATTCATTTTATCAAGATGATATTGTAAATTATTTTTATAATGGTATTAAAAGTGAAGAGTTAACACTTTATCTAAAAGATAAAGTAGAAATAAGTCATTTTTTAGATTATTGCTTAAAAAATAAAATACGAGTTATAGTAACAGGAAGTAGTGAGCGAAGCTTTTTTAATCAAGACTTTATTAGACAAAAAAATGAGGTTGAAAGATTATATAACATTATTTTAGAAAATCAGTTTTTTAATGAAAGAACAATTTTATTTGCTAAAAGAGAGAAGTTATTAAATTACCAATGTGGTGATTTTTTTATTGAAGGTATTGCTCAGCGGCTAAATATGCCGATTTATCAAATTAATGATAGTAAAATTTCACTGTTAAAAGAGCATATCATTATTAAACCTGTTATTGAAAGACAGTATTTTGATAAGCCTTTACTAGCAAGTACAATATCATCCAATGTGATTATTCCTGAAGTGGAATATAGTGATTTTACTCCTGTTTCAATGGAGGTGAAGTTAAAAAGTGAAAATAAAAAATCAACAAAAAAATTATACCAATTTACTTCAGAGTTATATCCTGATTATCGTGATAATGATAAATTTAATATAGGTTATAAAAAAGAGATTAAAACAGTAATTTATGATTGTTCAGAGAATATAACAATATTAGATATTTTTAATTACATTAAAAATAATCGTTATCAACTTACTATTGATCAAATTGGAACATTAATTAATAAAGTAGATACTATTAATGCTGAAAGTCATAGAGTGATATTAAAAGAGCTAAGTGACAAAATAATTAATAATCATATTTCTATATATGATGCATGTTTAATGTATTCAGATGAGTTATCAGCTGTTTTTAACGTTTCAGAAAAAAGCATGATTAAAAGTAAGTTAGAGCAGAGCATATATGATCCATTGATTAATAAAAAATTTAATCAATATTTAATGGGAGAGATTTCTTTTGATGATGTTTTTTTTACTTTACAATATAAAAATATCGATCTCTCTTTAACAGAAAAGGCAAATAAAGCTATTGAGGTTTTGCATGCTATATATGATAATCCCAAGTTAATAAATAACTTAAGTTTACTATCAAAAGAATTACTTTCTTCATTTTTTGATAAAAATAAAAAAGGCATTCTATATCGAGTATTACTTGATAATATTTCTACATTTGAAAACTATAAGGGCTTAATCGACACTCTTCAGAGTGTTATTTATATAGAGAATAATAAAAAAAGTGTTGAAGGAACTTCACCCGCTAAAGCACTTGATAAAGCAAGCACTTTAAATATTTTTGATTTTTTTGATAGTAGGAATAGTATTACCTCTAATAAAAATAAAGAAATAGTAAAAATAAATGACATATTTTTTGATAAAAAATTATTAATTAGTCTCGGTGCAAAAATAAATAATGAGAGCATAGAGTCAATTTCATTAAATTCGTTGATTAAGTGGGAAGGAAAATTAATATTTGACCCTCAGCATCTTAATGATTATTTTTTCTCACTCTCTGGTAGCGAAGAAGATAAGAAAATAATTTCACTTTTTAGAGGTTTATTGAATAACAAACAAAATAAAATTAAGCATCTACTTTCTAATGATACAAGTAGAATTGACTATTTAATGGCATTTGAAAGACTCTCTGAAATTATTAAATTAGGTAGTAAAAACTATGATGTTAATGATTGGAATACATTGAGAAAAAAGTCGTTAAATATTCCTCGGCATATGCGAATAATTAGCAAAATCGGCTACGCTAATATTACGTTTGGTATGTGGCAATCAATCAACGCTACATTTATGTTTGCTGAACAGCTCAATAATCCATCATTAGTCGCAAAAGAACGTAAAGAGATCATTAATAATTTAGCCATTATGTGGTCTGAAATGGCTTACAATGGCCTTTCCGAAATGATTGAAATTACTTTAGCTAAAGGGTTACTAAAATATAAACATAATCCATTGGAATACGTCAATAAAATAAGCACAAGAATTGGCATTGGGCTTAATGTGCTTTCTATTGGATTCGATATTTATAATGCTTACGACAACTTTAGCCGAATTTCAGTTGACACTAATGAAAAGCAACGCATCGATTATATTGTCAATGGCTCTTTGGCGGTTGTTTCGGGATTGGTTACATTAGGTGTTTCTATTGCGATGCTTGCAGGCTCTACTGTTGCTGGCCCCGTTGGTATTGTTGCTGGCGCTGTTATCGCTTTAGCAACCTCAATTTACAATGCGGCAAGGCTTATCGAAGAAGCAAAAACAAAAATTCATTTTACACCTCTAGAAGAGCTTAATAATGGGTTTTATGCCTTCTTAATGGGTGATCTTATTCCTGATAAAAAAAATGAAATTATTTATTTAGAAACAGAAACACAATTAGAAGCAATGATTGATAAAAAAGCGATTAGTTATCTTGAGGAAATAAAAAAACAATCTTACCTTAGTCGTTATTTTTATACTAATGAAAAACAAATTTATCAAGAATATTATTATTATAAAGTTGTGCCTAATCTAATGGGAAAAACATTAGACTCAATTTTAAACCCTTTGGGGGAGTATATTTCTCAACGAATATCATTAAATATAAGCCAAGAAGAAGCAGAAAAAATAGCTTCGCTTTCTTATCATTTGCGCGCAGAAAAAACAGAATACAAATACTATCTTCCTAAGGAAGCTATTGCTACGAATGAAACACTTATTTTTGATATGGATTTTTATGTTGATGAATTAAAACGTTATACTCTAGATATTATTTCTGACAATGACTCACCTGTTTTTGATGATATTGTTGATAGTGATTTTATTCGAAAAATGAAAACAACGAGAGAGCATAGTATCCTATTATTTGGTGAAAATAAAGTAATGGAAGATTTAATCAAATCTAATCAGGGTGGAAAATATTATTTATCTGGTTGGAATGAGAATGAAGATTTTTATTTTAATACTCATAATGGCAATGATATTATTGTTGCGCCTTCAAATACTAAGAATACCTTTGATATCTATAATGGAACTAAGAGATTAAGTGGAGGAAATAAAAATGACATATTTAATTTATTTACCTCAGAATCTCCACTTTATGCAAGTCGTTTTTATGGGCGAGGAGGGAGTGATACCCTTCGTATTGTAAAAACAACAAATAAATATCAAGGATATGAAGTTAGTTTATTAGATAATTACATCAAATTTAAGCATTCAGAAGAACAAACAAATAGCCAAAATTTCCATTCAAAACTTTTTCTCTGCCAAGAAAATGGGCGTTTCTATTCAAAAAAATTAGTTGATTCTATGCCTAATATTGTATTGCAAGATCAAAAGGTTATTGCTTATTTAGATAATATTGAAAATGTTATTGGTAGTGAGTTTGGTGACGATACTATTTATGGTAATCAAGAAGATAATTATTTAGATGGCGTTGGTGGTGCTGATTTATTATATGGATTAGGTGGAAATGATACCTTAGTTTTACAAGAGGGATATGCTGAAGGCGGTGATGGAAATGATAACTATCTTATATTAAGAGCTTCTTTAGAAAATAATTATAATATTCAGTTTGAAACGATTATTAATGAAAAAAATAATGAGCAGTCTAGTGTTGTAAGGTTAAACTATCATTTTGATGAAATATTTTCTATTCGGCGTCAAGGAAAAGATGTTGTTTTTTACATTAAAGTGAATGATGGCAATCAATATAATGAATCAATTTATCACTTAATAACTCTGAGAAATGTATATAGTAGCCAAGAAAGTAGATCGTTAACTCATCGATATACTTTGATAACAATGGATGGTTTTATGTTAACGGCGAGTGAGAGTAAATCCATTAAAGATAACGTGTTATATAACTTTAGTTATTTTGATAAATATAACAATACTGAACAAAGCCTTCAGTCATTATATATTGACGATAATAGCAATTCTTTATTTCTTTCATATTTAAATAAATCTAAAAAAGTCACCTTGTTGCCACAATTAAAATATAGTGGATTCTCTGCAGGAGAGAACTTACGGTTTGGTCTTCAGGGTAATTCTCAAGATAATCATTATTTTGGTATTACAAAAAATTCGTTTATTACACTAAGTTCAGGTAACGACAGTTATCAAATCAAAACATTTTTGGTGTGTGATAAAAATAATACAATTAATATTTCACTTCCTGAGAATAGCGAGAAACTATCTCATCACGATACCAGTCATTTCTTTTTATCTGACGTGAGCGGTTTCGATTTAGTGTTTCATAATAATGTTCTATCACATCGTTATCGCCCAGATGCTTATTTAACATTGGCTTTTGAACCCTCTCATATTAATGCTATTTTGGAGGAAGGAATGCAGCTTCGTTTTATTGATAAAGATAATGTTGCTTTCACGCTTCCTACAAACGAAAGTCGGCAACGTTTACTTATCCCTATTACAAATCTAAATTTAGCAATAACAGCAGAAGATGATGTGCTAATGATCCCTGAGTCACTTACCTTAAATAAAGAGGCATTATCAGCATATTTTCTTTCTCACTCGCCACTTTATTCACTAGCCTCGCAAGAACAATCAAATCAGGCAGTTGACTTATTATCAATTATTGAGCCAATGGAAGGGAATGATATTGTTGTTAATCGTAATAAAAATAGTTCGGTGATTAATGGTGGAGAAGGGGATGATCATATTGTCGTTAACCACGGACATCATATTTTAATTGCAGGGAAGGGAAATGATAACCTCAATGCAGGAAGCGGAAATGACTTATTAATTTCAGAATTCGGTGATGACTATTTAAGTGGTGGTGTGGGCCATAATGTTTATATTGTGAACAAGCGTCATGGTGAAGTGACTGTTTATGATGAAGGGATTAGTAGCCACCTTTTTATTTCAGGATTATCAGAACACGATAAGCTTATTGCTTCTCAAGTAGGCGATGATATGCAGTATAAAACACAGGATAATCAGTTTGTTTTAACTGTAAAAAGACCGCAAAATGAAGCAGATAAAACCGTTTCTATTATTGAGAAACAAAGTGTACTTTCAGTGCAATCTCTTGCCACGATTATTCAAGAAATGGCGCAGTTTAATGAGCAACAATTAACGATAATACAAGGTAGTGAATTTACTCCATCATCAGCATGGTCGCCATTATCCGCGGTAGTAAAGCATTGGAAATATTAACAATTAAAAAATAGCCCTTTACTGAGGGCTATTTCATCATTAAACGATATCTATTTAACTGCAGATTCTGTACGTTTAAATACTAAGGTATTGCCCTCTGATTCTGCTGAATTAAATTGATAGCCTTCAAGATCAAACTCTTTAAGTTGTGCTTTGTTGGTCAGTTTTTCTTGAATAATAAAACGGCTCATTAATCCACGAGCTTTTTTAGCGTAGAAACTGATAACTTTATATTTGCCATTTTTTTCATCAAGGAAAACAGGCTTAACAATTTCAGCATTGAGTTTCTTCGGGTTAACTGATTTAAAATACTCATCAGATGCTAAATTAATAAGAATATTATCACCTTGTTCTTCAAGTGCTTTATTTAACGCTTCTGTAATGGTATTTCCCCAAAATTGATATAAATCGCTTCCTTTGTTATTTTTTAGCTTTATTCCCATTTCAAGGCGATAAGGTTGCATTAAATCGAGAGGGCGAAGCACACCATATAAGCCAGAAAGCATACGCAAATGCTGTTGTGCAAATTGAAAATCATCTTCAGAAAAAAGCTCAGCTTGCATTCCGGTATAAACATCACCTTTAAATGCCAAAATAGCCTGGCGTGCATTCTCTGGTGTGAAATTAGGTTGCCATTCACCAAAACGAGCAGCATTTAACCCTGCGAGTTTATCGCTTATTTTCATTAAGCTTGCGATGTCGCTAGAAGATAATTTTCGACATTCTTCGATAAGTTGTTGGGAATATTTTAGCAATTCAGGTTGGGTGAAGTGCGTTGTTGCTAAAGGCGATTCGAAATCCAGTGTTTTAGCTGGTGAAATGGTGATTAGCATAATTCCCTCGATACGTTATTTTAATGTTGACCAAATATAGCAAATTCTTTCTATTAAAGACTAAATTATAGTAATAGGAAAAAACAATAGTTTCTCTTATTTGTCGTAAAATTCGACGATTTAAACGATTCAGCCTGTGATTATCTTCTGTTTTTTTCCGCTTTTGTTTTGCGAAAACGTTTGGCATTCAAATAATTGCTTTGTATGAATCTAAGCGTCTTGTAGTGTGAGCAGTCCATGTTATTATCAATAGATATCCGCAGGTGACTGCAAACAGATTTACCTAGTAGATGAGATAAACAAAATGACCAACAAATTGACTTCTTTGCGTAAGCTGACAACTGTTGTTGCTGACACTGGTGACATCGCAGCAATGAAACTGTATCAGCCACAAGACGCAACTACCAACCCATCTTTAATTTTAAATGCAGCTCAAATTCCTGAATATCGTAAATTAATTGATGAAGCGATTGAATGGGCTCGTTCACAAAGTGATTCTCGTGAACAACAAATCGTTGATGCTTGCGACAAACTGGCAGTAAATATCGGTTTAGAAATTTTAAAACTGATCCCTGGTCGTATTTCAACAGAAGTTGATGCACGTCTTTCTTACGACACACAAGCGTGTATCGAAAAAGCACGTCATCTGATGAAACTTTATAATGATGCTGGTATCAGCAACGATCGTATTCTTATCAAATTAGCATCTACTTGGCAGGGTATCCGTGCCGCAGAGCAATTAGAAAAAGAAGGTATCAACTGTAACCTGACTTTACTGTTCTCTTTCGCTCAAGCGCGTGCATGTGCTGAAGCAGGTGTTTACCTGATTTCTCCATTTGTTGGTCGTATCATGGATTGGTATAAAGCCAATACAGATAAAAAAGAATTTGCTCCTGCTGAAGATCCAGGTGTGATTTCTGTTACTGAAATCTATAACTATTACAAACAACACGGTTATAACACTGTTGTTATGGGCGCAAGCTTCCGTAATATGGGTGAGATTTTAGAATTAGCAGGTTGTGACCGTTTAACTATTGCTCCAGCACTGTTAAAAGAATTATCAGAAGCTGAAGGTGAAGTTGAACATAAATTATCTTACAAAGGTGAAGTGAAAGCGCGTCCAGAAGCTATCACTGAAGCTCAATTCTATTGGGAACACAATGCTGACCCAATGGCAGTAGATAAATTATCTGACGGTATTCGTAAATTTGCTGTCGATCAGGAAAAATTAGAGAAAATGATTGCGGATTTATTATAATTCGTCGTTAAATTCTTATAAAAATCTTAAATACCCATCTTATACAGGTGGGTATTTTCATTTTTTTTCTCTCAAAATAACATTTAAGTAAATTTTAAGATTAAATTGATTGGAATATATTATTTATCCGGTAATAATTATAAAAATATATTATTAAAATACTCTATTTATTATTGGTGAATTATGAAAAAGATTGTCTTGGCAACGGTACTTGCATCGTTATTTTTTAGTGGCGCTGCAATGGCAGAAAGCAAAACTGCATTCTCTTTACCTGCAATTGAAAAAAGTGCGGAAAGTGGTAATTCAGCATCTCAGTATCAATTGGGCGTAAAATATGAGAACGGCGAAGGTGTTGAGCAGGATGCACAAAAAGCATTGGAGTGGTATACCAAAGCGGCAGAGCAAGGTCATGCTGAAGCACAGTTAAATTTAGCACTTATGTATGACATGAGTGATGATATCGACCGTGATGCAGAAAAAGCAGTTTATTGGTATAACAAAGCAGCTGTTCAAGGTGTCTCTTTAGCTCAATACAATCTTGCTGTTTCTTACGATGATGGTGATGGCGTAGAACAAGATCATGAGAAAGCAGTGTATTGGTATACTAAAGCCGGTGATCAAGGTGATAGTGATGCACAATACAATCTTGGTATCTCTTATGATGAAGGTATCGGTGTAGCACAAGATCATGAAAAAGCTGTAGTTTGGTATACCAAAGCGGCTGAACAAGGCCATGCTGACGCACAATATAACCTTGCTGTTTCTTATGATGACGGTGAAGGTGTAGAGCGTAATGGTACTAAAGCAGTTTTCTGGTATACCAAAGCAGCAAACCAAGGTAATCGTGATGCGCAAAATAACTTAGGCGTAATGTACGATGAAGGCGATGGCGTTGCTAAAGACGCGCGTAAAGCGGTTGAATGGTATAGAAAATCAGCTGTACAAGGTAATGGTCTGGCACAAAATAACTTAGCTTTAAACTATTACTACGGTAAAGGCGTTAAACGTGATCTGAAAGAAGCTTATGCATGGTTCTCTGTTGCTGTTGAAAATGGTGATGGCGATGAAGCTATGTTAAAACGTACTGCTCGTGCATTAAATGCAGCACAATTAGCTGAAGCAAAAAAATTGGCAGCTTCTTATATTATTAAATATATTGATGAGTAATATTAATTAATATTACTCAAGATTAAAGAGAGGGAGCTTATGCTCCCTTTTTTAATCTTAGTTAAAGCTAAATAAAAATAGATTGTTATCATTTCTTTATTATCCATTCTCAATAATCAATTATTAAATATCAGTAATATATTGAGATTCCTTTTAATTCTCTTGTGTTCTCATGGTAATATCTGCGCGCAAGTTAGATGGTTATTGATTAATTGAGGTTTGATATGAACGAATTACGCATAGGGTTAGTTTCTGTTTCTGATCGCGCATCAAGTGGGGTTTATGAAGATAAAGGCTTACCCGCTTTAGAAGCTTGGCTAAAAGCTGCATTAACAACGCCTTTTCATATCGAATCACGTTTAATTCCTGACGAACAACTCATGATTGAACAAACACTGTGTGAGCTTGTTGATGAAGTTGGCTGTCATTTAGTGTTAACAACAGGAGGAACCGGGCCTGCTCGTCGTGATGTCACTCCTGATGCTACATTGGCTATTGCAGATAGAGAAATGCCAGGTTTTGGCGAACAAATGCGCCAAATTAGTCTGAAGTTTGTGCCTACAGCTATTTTATCTCGCCAAGTTGGTGTTATCCGTAATCAAGCGTTAATTCTAAATCTGCCGGGACAACCTAAAGCTATCGCAGAAACGTTGGAAGGGTTAAAAGATAACGACGGCAAAGTAATTGTTAGCGGTATTTTTGCCAGTGTACCGTACTGTATTCAACTGCTTGATGGTCCTTATATCGAAACAAATGAAGCTATCGTTGCTGCCTTTAGACCTAAATCGGCTCGCCGTTCTACTTCAGCATAAATAATGTAAGAGGTTATTTTTGTCATCACACTTCTGGCTAGGAAATGTTCTGACTCAGTTTGGATAACGCAAAAGTAACCTTATATTTATTTGATATTTTTATTTAAAAAACTAAAAAGTGTTATTTTTCAATTTCTTATGCCATTATTCTAAGTCTGGTCTTAAAAAAGCATTTCAGATAAGTCACAATGCTATTTGTAATTAACCTAACACTATGAAAAATAACAATTTTTAATTCCTGTTTTATTCTCAGACACAAATTTTTCGCATTTTTTGCATTTTTTTTCATTATTCCCCTTGATGAATGTATTTATGACCCCATCTTCTTTTCAACTGCAATTACCACTATTGAGTTGCGTTGATTTTATATCCGCTTCGAGATGATGTTGTTAAGTCTATTAATTTGTGACTTGAAAAATGAATATTCATCCGCATATAGATTGGTAGTCAAATTGATAAAGAATTCTCTTTGGAGGCGTTTAAATGGGTAAAATTATTGGTATTGACCTGGGTACAACTAACTCTTGTGTTGCTGTAATGGATGGCAAAAATGCCCGGGTTATCGAAAACAGTGAGGGCGATCGTACTACTCCTTCAATCGTTGCTTATGCACAAGATGGTGAAATCTTAGTTGGTCAACCTGCAAAACGTCAGGCTGTGACTAACCCACAAAATACTTTATTTGCCATCAAACGTTTAATTGGTCGTCGCTTTGAAGATGACGAAGTTCAGCGTGACGTTGCTATCATGCCTTACAAAATTGTAAAGGCTGATAACGGTGATGCTTGGATTGAAGCGCGTAATGACAAAATGGCTCCACCACAAGTATCTGCTGAAGTCCTGAAAAAAATGAAGAAAACAGCAGAAGATTATTTAGGTGAAGCTATTACTGAAGCAGTTATTACTGTTCCTGCTTACTTTAACGATGCTCAACGTCAAGCAACTAAAGATGCGGGCCGTATCGCAGGTCTTGACGTTAAACGTATTATTAACGAACCAACAGCGGCTGCTTTGGCTTACGGTTTAGATCGTGAAGTGGGCAACCGTACTATCGCAGTTTACGACTTAGGTGGTGGTACATTCGATATCTCTATCATCGAAATTGATGAAGTTGATGGCGAAAAAACCTATGAAGTTCTGTCAACCAATGGTGATACTCACTTAGGTGGTGAAGACTTCGATAGCCGTTTAATTAACTACTTAGTTGATGAATTTAAGAAAGAGCAAGGCATTGATCTGCGTAACGATCCATTAGCAATGCAACGTCTGAAAGAAGCAGCAGAAAAAGCGAAAATCGAATTATCTTCTGCACAACAAACAGATGTTAACTTGCCATATGTCACTGCAGATGCGACTGGCCCTAAACACTTAAATATCAAAGTAACTCGTGCCAAACTGGAATCTTTAGTTGAAGATTTAGTTAAACGTTCAATGGAACCAGTACGTGTTGCATTAGAAGATGCTGGCCTGAAAGTTAGCGAAGTTAACGACGTTATTCTGGTTGGTGGTCAAACTCGTATGCCAATGGTTCAAAAAACCGTTGCTGATTTCTTTGGTAAAGAACCTCGTAAAGACGTTAACCCAGATGAAGCTGTTGCAATGGGTGCAGCTGTTCAAGGTGGTGTATTAGCAGGTGATGTTAAAGACGTTCTGTTACTTGACGTAACACCACTGTCTTTAGGTATCGAAACAATGGGTGGTGTAATGACTTCCCTGATCGGAAAAAATACCACAATCCCAACTAAACATAGTCAAGTGTTCTCTACCGCAGAAGACAACCAATCTGCTGTAACTATTCACGTATTACAAGGTGAACGTAAACGTGCAAGTGATAACAAATCACTGGGTCAGTTTAACTTAGATGGTATTCAAGCGGCACCACGCGGTATGCCACAAATCGAAGTTACTTTTGATATCGATGCTGATGGTATCTTGCATGTATCAGCGAAAGATAAAAACAGTGGTCGTGAGCAAAACATCACAATCAAAGCTTCTTCTGGTTTAAATGAAGATGAAATCCAAAAAATGGTTCGTGATGCAGAAGCAAACGCAGAAGCTGACCGTAAGTTTGAAGAATTAGTTCAAACTCGTAACCAAGCTGACCAATTAGTTCACGGTACTCGTAAACAAATTGAAGAAGCGGGTGATAAATTACCAGCGAACGATAAAGAAGCTATCGAAAAAGCAGTAAGCGAGTTAGAAATTGCTTCTAAAGGCGAAGATAAAGACGCTATTGAAGCAAAAATTAAAACATTAGTTGAAGCTTCTGAAAAACTGCTAGAAATCGCACAACAACAAGCTCAAGCTGGCGCAGCAGGTAATGCCGCAGGTGCTGATGCAAGTGCGAAGAAAGATGACGACGTTGTCGATGCAGAATTTGAAGAAGTTGACGGCAAAGACAAGAAATAATGCCCTTAACGGGCCGCGGTAACTCACCTGTGAATAGTTACTGATACCGAACACGGGCGTCGAGGAAACTCAACGCCCGTGTGCTTATGTCAAGGGTAATCTAGAATGGCGAAAAGAGATTTTTACGAAGTACTCGGTTTAAGTAAAACTGCCGACGAAAAAGAAATTAAACGTGCGTATAAGCGTTTAGCAATGAAATATCACCCAGACAGAAACCAAGGTGATAAAGAGTCAGAAGCAAAATTCAAAGAAATCAAAGAAGCCTATGAGATCTTAAGTGATGCTCAAAAACGTGCTGCTTATGATCAATATGGTCATGCTGCATTTGAACAAGGTGGATTTGGTGGTCAAGGTGGCGGCGGCTTCGGTGGTGGTGCTGACTTTGGTGATATCTTTGGTGATGTATTTGGCGATATTTTTGGTGGTGGTCGTCGTCAACAACGCGCAGCGCGTGGCTCTGACTTACAATACAACATGGATCTAACGCTTGAAGAAGCGGTTCGTGGCGTTGCTAAAGAAATTCGGATACCTACACTAGAAACATGTGACAAATGCCATGGTAGCGGTGCTAAAGAAGGCACATCAGCAGAAACATGTTCTACTTGTCATGGTGCTGGTCAGGTTCATTTACGTCAAGGTTTCTTCACTGTACAGCAGGCATGTCCAACTTGTCATGGTCGCGGTAAAGTGATTAAAGAGCCTTGCTCTAAGTGTCATGGTGATGGTCGTGTTGAACGCTCTAAAACGCTGTCTGTCAAAATTCCAGCCGGTGTTGATACAGGCGACCGTATTCGCTTAAGCGGCGAAGGTGAAGCCGGTGAAAACGGTGCACCAGCAGGCGATTTATACGTACAGGTTCATGTTCGCCAACACCATATTTTTGAACGTGATGGCAACAACCTTTACTGTGAAGTCCCTATTAACTTCGCGATTGCTGCTTTGGGCGGCGAAATTGAAGTTCCAACACTTGATGGCCGTGTGAAACTTAAAATTCCAGCAGAAACACAAACTGGTAAAATGTTCCGCATGAAAGGCAAAGGTGTTAAATCAGTACGAAGTAGCACTATTGGTGACTTAATGTGTCGCGTTGTAGTTGAAACGCCTGTTAAACTCAATGAGAAACAAAAAGAGTTAATGGAACAACTGGGTGAATCATTCGGTGGTAAGAGTGGTGAGAAAAACACTCCTCGCTCTAAAAGTTTCTTAGATGGTGTGAAAAAATTCTTTGATGATTTAACCAAATAATTTTTCTTATCACCTTAGAGAAAGCCTGATGATAAAGAGTGTCATCAGGCTTTTTTATTTGAAGAGTATTTCATATTTACCCTACCTTGATAGCAACAATACCCGCTAAAATCACTAAACACGCCAATAGCTGTTTACGGTTAAATTGCTCTTTTAATAGATAGACAGATAAGATCATGGCAAATAATACACTGGTTTCTCTTAAAGCAGCCACAAGTACGATTGAAGCATGACTCATCGCCCATATCACAATGCCATAGCTTACCAATTGCATGATCCCACCCCAAAATGCGGGTTTCCAATAATCTTTTATTTTGGCTTTTAAATGTTGGCGATAACGAAGCCAAGCAAGTAAATACATTGCAATACCATTTAAAAAGAAGAGCCATAAAATATAAGCAAAAGGTGTTTCGCCTACACGAGAGCCATTACCATCAGATAGGGTATAGCTTGCGGTAAATAATGCGGTAAGCAGTGCAAAAAAGAGTGCATCTTTACGTAAATTAAACTCTGCTATTTTCCTACTACGTGAGATAAGGATAATACCCAAAATGATAAATAAAATACCGAGTAAGCCAGCTATTGGTAGTGTTTCATGGAAGAGAAAGAAACCAAGAAACGCAGTCATTAATGGCGCACTACCGCGAGAAATAGGATAGACCTGATTAAAATCAGCCAAGGTATAACAACGGCTTAAAGAGAGTGTGTAACCAATATGAAATAAAACAGAAAGAGCAAGCCACTTCCATGCACCAACATCAGGGAGCCCAATCCAAAATAGGGCGGGTAGTGTTACAACACCAGAAAAGAAAGTCAGTAACGAAATCCCTAAAAATCGATCACTGCCTACTTTAACTAATGCGTTCCAACATGCATGAAAGATAGCAGCAAATAAAACGGCAATAAAAACAGTAATCGACATATTGACAGAAACCTTAATATGGAAAGAGTCATTTTTTATAAAACAATAGTACAGTGATTAAACAGTAAATACGCCATTATTTCTTTTTATCATCTGAAATGATTTTAAGGGTGAGGAGTAAACGCCATTTTTTCAATAATAAAAATTGATACGTTTTAGCTATTTTATCAATTGGGATCATTTATCAAAAAAGATGCTTGTTTTCACCGGATTGTAAAAAAATAACTTTTATATTCAATGCGTTATTGTTATTGTTATTAATTATTCCCATTTTTTTTCTATTGAAAAACTATGTTGATGAATTGATGTTATTCATCTTATTTTTCTTGATATTTCTTATTTAACTCGAATAATCCGAGTTATTATCCATAAATAAACTGTTTTTTACGAATCTATGATTAGCATATTATTAACAAGATTAGTGATTCTGAGGTTAATATTATGACGGCAATTATTAGACAATTTTTGAGATTAGAGGCATCAGGCGGTATTCTTCTGATTATTGCTGCTATTATCGCATTGATTATGGCGAATACACCTCTAAGTGCTTTGTATAATGAGTTTTTATCTATTCCTATTATGATCAAATTCGGCGCGTTCGAACTTGATAAACCATTATTGCTTTGGGTAAATGATGCCTTGATGGCAATCTTTTTCTTAGTGGTAGGATTAGAAGTTAAACGCGAATTAAAAGAAGGCTCTTTGGCTCAGCGTGATAGAGCTATTTTCCCTGCGATAGCCGCAGTGGGTGGTATGTTAGCTCCAGCATTGGTTTATTTGATGTTTAATCATACTGATGCCGTTGGACAGCAGGGGTGGGCAATCCCAGCCGCAACAGATATTGCTTTTGCATTGGGTGTGATGGCGTTACTTGGCAAGCGTGTTCCTGTTGAGTTAAAAGTCTTCTTATTAGCATTGGCTATCATTGATGACTTAGGTGTAATCGTTATTATTGCGCTCTTTTATTCAAAGAGTATTGCACTAATGCCTCTCGCTTTGGCGGGTTTGATAGTGATTGCTCTGGGCATAATGAATTGGCGTAAAGTGGGGAATACAGCTGCTTATCTGATTCTTGGGTTCATCTTATGGGTGTGTATTTTAAAATCAGGTATTCATGCAACGATTGCAGGTGTGATTGTTGGATTCCTTATCCCATTAAGAAATAAAGAAGGGGATTCTCCTTCTGAAGAATTAGAGCATGTGTTGCACCCTTGGGTTGCCTATTTTATTTTACCGCTGTTTGCATTTAGTAACGCAGGAGTTTCTTTAAATGGCGTAACGCTTGATGGCATGTTGTCTGCCTTACCGTTAGGTATCGCGTTAGGTCTATTTTTAGGTAAGCCGATTGGTATTTTTCTCTTTAGCTGGGTTTCGGTAAAACTAGGTATTGCAAAATTACCAGATGCGATTAACCTTAAACAAATATTTGCAGTGTCTGTGCTATGTGGTATCGGTTTTACTATGTCTATCTTTATCGCAGGATTAGCATTCGATGGTGCGGATGAAGCTTATAATACCTACGCTAAGCTTGGTATTTTAGTTGGTTCAACTGTAGCTGCTGTTGTGGGATATTTGTTACTTCGCTCTGTTTTACCGAAGTTAAAAACGAAGTCAATATAGGGGAATTCATTACGGATTTGAGTTTCTCAACACAATAAATACCGAGCTATATATTTAAACCTACGGTGCAATACAATGTATTGTGCCGTAGGTGTTTTTATGAGGATTGGGCGCAAGGAAAGCCAATCGCAAACTAATGCGTTATTACATAGTCTGTGTTTGAAGCACAGAAGTTGAAAGGAAGATAACTATGCGGGTGTCACATCTCAATTTTAACCATCTTTATTATTTTTGGCATGTGTGTAAAGAAGGCTCTGTTGTAGGTGCAGCGCAAGCGCTGTATCTGACACCTCAGACAATTACAGGGCAAATTAAAGCATTAGAAGAAAGATTGGGTGGCAAATTATTTAAACGTCAAGGAAGAGGGTTAGTTCCGTCAGAATTGGGGCAGCTCATTTTTCGTTATGCCGATAAAATGTTTATGCTCAGCCAAGAAATGCTGGATATCGTCAACTACAGCCGTGAATCGAATTTACTATTTGATGTCGGTGTTGCGGATGCATTATCTAAACAATTAGTCAGTCGCGTATTAGAAACAGCAGTGATTAATAATGAGCAAATTCACCTGCGCTGTTTTGAATCGACTCATGAACTATTACTCGAACAATTAAGTCAGCATAAGCTGGATATGATCCTATCCGATTGTCCTGTGGATTCGTCACAACAAGAAGGCCTGTTCTCTGTAAAGCTTGGCGAATGTAATATGAGCTTTTTTTGTAGTCATCCTCTTCCGGAAAAACCGTTTCCTGAATGTTTAGAAGAGCGAAAGCTCCTCATTCCAGGTCGTCGATATATGTTAGGCCGCCATTTATTAACATGGATACGTAACAAAAACCTTCAAGTGGAAATACTGGGTGAGTTTGATGACGCAGCATTAATGAAAGCATTTGGCTTAAATTATAATGCTATCTTTGTAGCACCGTCACTGTATACAGATGAAACTTTTGCTCATAGTAATATCGAAGAGATTGGGATGCTTGATACGGTAAAAGAAGAGTACTACGCGATTTTTGCAGAACGAATGATCCAACATCCAGCCGTTCAACGTGTTTGTAATACTGATTTTTCAGAGCTCTTTAATGGAGATAAGAAGAATGTTGCAGCCCCATAAGCGGATTGTGGTTAAAAAGTAGAAAACAAAAAACCGGCATAAGCCGGTTTTTTATAACACAAGAAAGCAATATTACATTGCTTTGATTTGTGCTTGCAGATTAGCTTTATGACGTGCAGCTTTATTCTTGTGAATTAAGCCTTTAGTTGCCTGACGGTCAACAATTGGTTGCATGTCATTAAATGCTTTTTGTGCTGCTTCTTTATCACCTGAAGCAACTGCTGCGTATACTTTTTTAATGTAAGTACGCATCATAGAACGACGGCTTGCGTTGTGCTGACGACGCTTTTCAGACTGAACCGCACGTTTCTTAGCTGATTTGATATTAGCCAAGTTCCAACTCCCAAATATATTCTAGCGAGGACAAATACAAAGGTGAAGGAATATGCCTTTTCAACCTAAGTTTGTCAATGGATTTATACAAAATTAGCGTCGTTGTACGCGACACTTGTTTCGTTGTGATGGCGCAAGATTTTATCAGTTAAGACGGGTAGAATACAGTCTTTTGAGTGAAAAAATCATCAAAATCGTGTATATGAGTAATAAATAATAGATTCTAATAGGATCTATGCTGGGTTTTATGCGATTTTATAACCAAGAAGTGAGTGATAGTCCATTTTTTGTTTGATGTGAGCAATCAAATTTAAGAATAACAGTGAATCGACTTGTCGAGATATTACTCATCAATAAACATTGATATATTGGGTTACTCTCAAGCCTTTGACAAGGTATAATCCAATAATTTCCACGGTATTGAGCCAGTTATGGAGCTAATTCGCGGTATACAAAATATTAGAGCGCTACACCATGGTTGCGTTCTGACAATTGGGAATTTTGATGGTGTCCATAGAGGCCATCAGGCATTATTGAAACATTTGAAGCAAGAGGCGTCACAACGAGGATTACCTACTGTTGTGATGACATTTGAGCCTCAACCACTTGAGTTCTTTTTACCAGAAAAGGCACCAGCGCGTCTGACTCGCTTACGAGATAAGATAAAGTATTTGGCTGAATGTGGTATTGATTACCTTTTGTGTGTCAAATTTGATAAACAATTTGCAGCGCAAACCCCAGAAGAGTTTGTTTCATCACTGCTGGTGAATAAATTAGGGGTGAAGTTTCTTGCTATTGGCGATGATTTTCGCTTTGGCAAAAACCGTGAAGGTGATTTTCACTTTTTACAACAAGCTGGTGCAAGATATGGATTTGAAGTCGCTAATACCGAAAGTTATTGCGATAAAGGATTGCGTATCAGTAGCACTGCGGTACGAGAAGCGTTATTCAATGATGATTTAGTCCTTGCTGAATCACTATTAGGGCACCCTTACAGTGTTTGTGGACGCGTTGTTCATGGTAATGAATTGGGTAGAACTATTGGTTTTCCGACAGCCAATATTCCTATGAAACGCTTAGTTGCACCCGTTAAAGGCGTTTATGCTGTTGATGTCTATTTATCAGATAATCAATCACCTTTACCTGGTGTGGCAAATATCGGAAGTCGTCCTACTGTACAAGGGAAGGGCGTACAATTAGAAGTTCATTTAATCGACGTTAATATGGATTTATATGGACGTCGTATTGATGTTGTGTTACGAAAGAAATTACGTAATGAACAGCGATTTGCATCATTGGATGCATTGAAGCAGCAAATCGCAGATGATGTGGCTACTGCTAGGGATTTTTTATCGCAGCGGTCGGAGTCATAAACTAGCGGAAAATTGGAACTGAGAATCGAATGAGTGACTATAAAAATACCCTGAACTTACCAGAAACAGGGTTCCCTATGCGCGGGGATTTAGCAAAGCGCGAGCCAGAGATGTTATCACGTTGGTACAAAGAAGGTTTGTATCAAGCAATTCGTCAGGCTAAAAGTGGTAAGAAAACATTTATTTTGCACGATGGCCCTCCATACGCCAACGGCAATATTCATATTGGTCACTCAGTAAACAAAATTCTCAAAGATATTATTATTAAATCCAAAGGGCTGTCAGGCTTTGATTCTCCGTACATTCCAGGATGGGATTGTCACGGATTACCTATCGAACTAAAAGTTGAACAAATCGTAGGTAAACCAGGAGAGAAAATATCTGCAGCGCAATTCCGCGAGGAATGCCGTAAATATGCTTACGAACAAATTGAAGCACAGAAAAAAGATTTTATTCGTTTAGGTGTTCTAGGAGATTGGGAAAAACCTTATCTTACAATGGACTATAAAACTGAAGCGAATACTATCCGTGCATTAGCGCGCATTATCGCAAATGGCCACCTGTTAAAAGGGGCTAAACCTGTTCACTGGTGTACAGCGTGTGGCTCATCATTGGCAGAAGCTGAAGTTGAATATTATGACAAAACTTCACCTTCCATCGATGTACGTTTCACTGCCGTTGATCCAAGCGCCGTTGCTGCCAAGTTCCATGCAACAACAGATAAGCCAGTTTCTTTGGTTATCTGGACAACAACGCCTTGGACATTACCCGCTAACCGCGCTATTGCATTAAATGCAGAATTTAATTATGCCTTAGTCTCTTTTAACGATGAATGCGTGATTTTAGCCGCTGATCTTGTTGAAGGCGTAATGAAGCGTATTGGCGTAACAAGCTGGGCTGTTTTAGGCGAATGTAAAGGTGTTGATTTAGAGCTACTGCGCTTTAATCATCCATTTATGGGCTTTGATGTACCTGCAATTTTAGGTGATCACGTTACGTTAGAAGCGGGTACAGGTGCTGTTCATACTGCACCAGGCCACGGCCCTGATGACTTTGTTGTTGGTCAAAAATACGGCTTAGAAGTTGCAAACCCAGTTGGACCAAATGGGTGCTACTTAGCCGGTACTTATCCAACATTAGATGGCGTTTTTGTTTTTAAAGCGAATGATGTCATTGTTGAACTGCTAAAAGAGAAAGGCGCTCTGTTACATCATGAAGCCTTACAACATAGCTACCCTTGCTGTTGGAGACATAAAACACCAGTTATTTTCCGTGCAACACCACAATGGTTTATTGGCATGGATAAAAACGGTTTACGTCAACAATCATTAAAAGAGATCAAAGGTGTTAAATGGATCCCTGATTGGGGCCAAGCACGTATTGAATCAATGGTTGAAAACCGCCCTGACTGGTGTATTTCTCGTCAACGTACTTGGGGTACGCCAATGTCTCTGTTTGTTCATAAAGAGACTCAAGAGCCGCATCCTCGTACTTTAGAGTTGATGGAAGAAGTTGCAAAACGTGTTGAAGTGAGCGGCATTCAAGCATGGTGGGATTTAGATATCCGTGAAGTGCTGGGTGATGAAGCTGATGATTACATGAAAACGCCAGATACACTGGACGTATGGTTTGATTCAGGATCAACACACTCAACAGTCGTTGATGCTCGCCCAGAATACCATGGCAATTCAGCTGATATGTATTTAGAAGGCTCTGACCAACACCGTGGTTGGTTTATGTCTTCACTGATGATTTCGACTGCAATCAAAGGTAAAGCACCTTACCGTGAAGTTTTAACACACGGTTTTACCGTAGATGGACAAGGCCGTAAAATGTCTAAATCTATCGGTAACACAGTGAGTCCTCAAGATGTAATGGATAAACTGGGTGCTGATATCCTGCGTTTATGGGTTGCATCAACAGACTACACTGGTGAAATCGCTGTATCTGATGAGATCTTAAAACGTTCTGCGGATACTTATCGTCGTATTCGTAATACCGCGCGTTTCTTCTTAGCGAACCTAAATGGTTTTGATCCTGCAAAACACCAAGTTAAGCCAGAAGAGATGGTGACACTTGATCGCTGGGCTGTAGGTCGTGCGAAGGCTGCACAAGCAGAGATCCTAAAACACTATGAAAATTATGATTTCCATAATGTTATTCAGCGCTTAATGCAGTTCTGCTCAGTGGAAATGGGTTCTTTCTATTTAGATATCATCAAAGACAGACAGTACACAGCGAAAAGCGACAGCGTTGCTCGTCGTAGTTGTCAAACGGCGTTATTCCATATCAGTGAAGCATTAGTTCGTTGGATGGCGCCAGTTATGTCATTCACAGCAGACGAGATCTGGAATGAGTTACCGGGTGAACGTGCAAAATATGTCTTAACTGAAGAATGGTATACCGATTTATTTGGCTTAGATGCGTCAGAAACCTTAAATGATGACTACTGGGCTGAATTACTTGCTGTTCGTGGTGAAGTCAACAAAGTATTAGAGCAAGCTCGTACAGATAAACAATTGCGTGGCTCTTTAGAAGCATCTGTAACTCTGTATGCAGATAAAGCTTTAGCAGATAAGTTAAATACATTAGGTAACGAACTGCGTTTTGTTTTATTAACTTCTCAAGCGAAAGTGGCAGATATTAATGAAGCACCAGAAACAGCATTAGCTTCTGATATGGCGGGTTTAAAAATCGCCTTTAACAAAGCAGATGGCGAAAAATGTCCTCGTTGCTGGCATTATGCGACAGATATCGGTCAAGTAGCGGAACACGCTGAATTGTGCGGACGCTGTGTTACTAACGTAGCCGGTAACGGTGAAGAACGTAAGTTTGCTTAATTAATGAAGAAAACACTTTGCTCTACAGGTTTACGCTGGCTATGGCTGGCCGTCGCCGTAGTGGTATTGGATTTAGGAACAAAACAGTATTTCATGCAGACATTTCGTCTGTATGAATCTGTTGCTGTGATGCCTTTTTTCAATTTCACTTACGCCCATAACTATGGTGCTGCCTTTAGCTTTTTAGCAGATAAAGGGGGATGGCAACGTTGGTTTTTTGCACTGATTGCGTTAGCAATCTGCATTACTTTATTGGTAATGATGTATAAAAACAAAGCGAGTGCCAAACTAAGTAACGTTGCTTATGCGCTCATTATTGGCGGAGCATTGGGTAATCTTTCTGATCGTCTGATCCACGGGTTTGTTATCGATTTCCTTGATGTTTATGTCGGAGATTGGCATTGGCCTACCTTTAATATTGCTGATATGGGGATTTGTATCGGTGCAGGGCTTATCATTATTGAGAGCTTTTTCCCTGATAAAAATGTCAGTCCTCAAGATGCAAAAAAGCAAAAGTAATCAGACAAGAAGTTAACTAAAATAACCCCTGCCTTATGGCGGGGGTTACGCTTAATAGAAGGTATTAGTATGGTTATGCAGGTACTCAACGACAGCGCAGTGTTGCTGAATTTCACTTTAAAGTTAGCAGATGGCTCTGTTGCTGAATCTACACAAGCGCATGGTAAACCCGCTCTTTTTCGTTTAGGTGATGAAAGTTTATCGCCAGCCTTAGAAGCTGAATTATTGGGATTATCAACAGGAGATAAAAAAACCTTTACGCTTGCGGGTGAACATCTTTTTGGTAAATACAATCCTGACTTGATCCAATACTTTATGCCTTCTGACTTTGCAGAATCTGGTGTGCCTGAAGCAGGCACTATCATGCTATTTACAGCAATGAATGGCAGTGAAATGCCGGGCATTGTTAGAGATGTCACTGAAGATTCTGTGACGGTTGATTTTAATCATCCGTTAGCATCAGAAGAAGTGACATTTGATATTGAAGTTGTCGGCATCAATCCTGAGGAGGAAACAACACATGCAAATACTGCTGGCTAACCCACGGGGCTTTTGTGCGGGTGTTGACCGAGCTATCAGCATTGTTGATCGTGCTCTGGAAATCTATGGCGCTCCTATTTATGTTCGTCACGAAGTCGTTCATAACCGCTATGTCGTTAACGATTTACGTGAACGTGGCGCTATCTTTATTGAAGAAATTTCAGAAGTCCCTGATAACGCAATTTTAATTTTTTCTGCTCATGGTGTTTCTCAAGCTATTCGCCAAGAAGCTCGTTCACGTAATTTAACCATGCTTTATGATGCAACGTGTCCATTAGTCACTAAAGTTCATATGGAAGTGGCAAGAGCAAGCCGTAAAGGCAAAGAAGCGATTTTAATCGGTCATGCGGGACATCCTGAAGTTGAAGGCACAATGGGGCAATACAATAACCCTGAAGGGGGAATGTATTTAGTTGAGTCACCTGCTGATGTTTGGAAATTAGAAGTGAAAGATGAAGACAATCTTTGCTTTATGACCCAAACAACGCTTTCTGTTGATGATACATCTGAAGTGATTGATGCTTTAAATACACGCTTCCCAAAAATTATTGGCCCACGTAAAGATGATATTTGCTACGCAACAACCAATCGCCAAGAAGCGGCAAGAGAACTTGCAGAAAAAGCAGATGTTGTATTTGTGGTTGGTTCAAAGAACTCATCAAACTCTAATCGCTTAGCGGAGCTTGCGCAGCGTGCAGGTAAGCCTTCTTATCTTATCGATAGCTTTGAAGATATTGATGAATCATGGGTTGCTAACGTAAATATTGTTGGCGTTACCGCAGGGGCTTCGGCTCCAGATATTTTAGTTCAACAAGTATTAGATCGTTTAAAAACCTTTGGTGCTGATGAAGTGATCGAACTATCAGGACGTGAAGAAAATATTGTCTTTGAAGTCCCCAAAGAGCTTCGTTTGGATTATAAAGTTATCGAATAATCTTACTTAAGCGAGTTAGTGAATTCAAAAAGCAGAGTGAATAACTCTGCTTTTTTTATGTGTTGAGTAAAGTGACATGAATAATCATGCTGTTCATCTCTTTTACTGATAATGACTACAGTTTTGTGTGTTTTTCTTATCTCGAACGTTAAATGCTGGCATCAAGTGGACTACATCGCTAATCTGTAAACAATAAATAGAGATAATAAGTATTGTTAAGGAGAAATTTAGTTATGTCTGCAAAAGAACTTCGTCTTGCTGTCGTTGGTGCGGGTGGTCGTATGGGGCGACAATTAATTCAGGCAATTTCTCAACAAGAAGGAACCGTTTTAGGTGCTGCTTTTGAGCGTACTAATTCTTCTTTGATTGGCGCTGATGCCGGAGAATTAGCGGGTATTGGACATCTTGGTGTCACAATCACTGATAACTTGCTGGCTCAAGCGAATGAGTTTGATGTGTTAATTGATTTTACGCGTCCTGAAGGAACTCTTTCTCACATTGCATTTTGTGTAGAGCAGAAAAAAGGCATGATCATTGGTACAACAGGCTTTGATGATGAAGGTAAAAAAGCCATAGATGATGCAGCGAAAATTATCCCAATCGTGTTTGCCGCTAACTTTAGTGTTGGTGTTAACTTAGTGCTTAAGTTACTTGAAAAAGCGGCTAAAGTGATGGGAACTTACACTGATATTGAAATCATAGAAGCTCACCATCGTCATAAAGTTGATGCGCCATCAGGTACGGCATTAGCAATGGGAGAGTCTATTGCAGATGCGTTAGGTCGTGATCTTAAACAGTGCGCAGTTTATGAGCGAGTAGGGCACACGGGAGAGCGTGATCCTCAAAGTATCGGATTCGCTACTATTCGTGCAGGTGATATTGTAGGAGAACATACCGCAATTTTTGCTGATATCGGTGAGCGAGTCGAGATAAGCCATAAGGCTTCTAGTCGAATGACATTTGCAAATGGCGCTGTTAAAGCATCTATTTGGTTAAGCGATAAAAAATCTGGTCTTTATAATATGAAAGATGTGCTTTCATTAGAAGATTTGTAATTTATAAAGAATATAATTTATTGAAAGCTCACAAATATTTTTATATTTGTGGGTTTTTTATTTTGTTTGTAAGTTAATTTTATTGTTTATCTTGTTTTTATTTGTTATCTCTATTTTTTCTTCGTTTTTATCTACCGAAATACACCAAATCCTCATTTTTAGCCTTTTTTCTTTGGTTTTTAAATTATCTTGGTAAGCAAACGGTTAAATTTGTAAGATTGGTTATATAAATTGTCACTTGGTTAACTAAATTGCTAATGAATGATATTTTTTAAATTAAAAAGGTGTTTTTTCTAGACATCTGCCTATTCGATCTTTAGAATGCGCCCAATTTGCCAAAAATTTGCCCAATTTTATGTTTTTGGCATTGATTTAGAGTCTTAAATCTGAATTAATATGCATGAAATATGATTTATTATTCTCTGGAGGGCGTTTTGATTAGAAAAGCTATACTGGTTCTAGAAGATGGGACCGAATTCCACGGCAAGTCGATTGGCGCAGAAGGCGCCGCCATCGGTGAAGTCGTTTTTAATACTTCAATGACCGGTTATCAAGAAATACTAACCGACCCTTCTTACTCCCAACAAATTGTTACTCTCACTTATCCCCACATTGGCAACACTGGCGTTAATCGTTCAGACGAAGAATCAGAAACCATCCATGCTCAAGGCTTAATTATTCGCGATTTACCATTAGTGATGAGCAACTATCGTGCACAAGAAACGTTATCTGATTATCTTAAACGCCAAAATATTGTCGCTATTGCGGACATTGATACACGTAAGTTAACTCGTTTGCTGAGAGAAAAAGACGCGCAAAACGGCTGTATCATTGCCGGTGAACATCTTGATACCAAACTTGCTCTTGAAAAAGCCAAAGCCTTTCCTGGCTTAAAGGGAATGGATTTAGCCAAAACAGTCACCGTCAAACAGCCTTATCAGTGGACTCAAGGAAGTTGGACGCTAGAAAATGAATTACCCGCAGCTAAATTAGCAACTGAATTGCCATTGCATATTGTGGCGTATGATTTTGGTGTGAAACGCAATATTTTACGTATGCTGGTGGATCGAGGGTGTCGAGTTACCGTTGTACCAGCACAAACGCCAGCTCAAGATGTTTTAGCTCTTTCTCCTGATGGCATTTTCCTTTCCAATGGTCCCGGGGATCCAGAGCCCTGTGATTATGCCATTAACGCCATTCAAACCTTTTTAACCACTGATATTCCAGTATTTGGTATTTGCTTAGGGCATCAATTACTCGCATTAGCCAGTGGCGCAAAAACCATCAAAATGAAATTTGGTCATCACGGTGGTAATCATCCTGTAAAAGATCTGGATAAAAATACTGTGATGATCACAGCGCAAAATCATGGATTTGCTGTTGATGAAACATCACTTCCTACTAATTTACGTGTGACACATAAATCTCTGTTTGATGGCTCTTTACAAGGTATTCATCGTACAGATAAACCTGCATTCAGTTTCCAAGGGCACCCAGAAGCTAGCCCAGGGCCACATGATGCCGCACCTCTTTTTGATCACTTTATCGAGCTTATCGCGCAATATCGTCAAAACCTGCAATCAGTGACAACAAAATAAATCAGGAGCGAAAGAAAATGGCTAAAAGAACAGATATCAAAACAATCCTGATTTTAGGTGCTGGGCCGATTGTTATCGGACAAGCGTGTGAATTTGACTATTCAGGCGCTCAAGCATGTAAGGCCCTACGTGAAGAGGGATATCGAGTTGTTTTGGTAAATTCAAATCCTGCAACCATTATGACCGATCCTGAAATGGCCGATGCAACGTACATTGAGCCTATTCACTGGCAAGTTGTGAGAAAAATTATTGAAAAAGAGCGCCCTGATGCAGTATTGCCGACAATGGGCGGGCAAACAGCACTGAACTGCGCTTTAGAATTAGAGCGCCAAGGTGTTTTAGCTGAGTTTGGTGTCACCATGATTGGTGCAACAGCCGATGCAATTGATAAAGCAGAAGATAGACAACGCTTTGATAAAGCGATGAAAAAAATCGGTTTAGATACTGCTCGCTCAGGTATTGCACATAACCTCGATGAAGCTTTTGCTGTTGCTGAACAAGTTGGTTTCCCTTGTATTATTCGACCTTCATTCACGATGGGGGGAACAGGTGGCGGTATTGCCTATAATCGTGAAGAATTTGAAGAAATCTGTACCCGAGGTTTAGATTTATCACCAACCAATGAACTGTTAATTGATGAATCACTGATTGGTTGGAAAGAGTATGAAATGGAAGTTGTACGCGATAAAAATGACAACTGCATTATCGTCTGCTCTATCGAAAACTTTGATGCAATGGGAATTCATACGGGGGATTCCATTACTGTCGCGCCAGCACAAACACTTACCGACAAAGAATATCAAATTATGCGTAATGCCTCGATGGCGGTATTACGTGAGATAGGTGTTGAAACAGGCGGTTCTAACGTTCAATTTGCCGTTGATCCTAAAACCGGGCGCTTGATTGTTATCGAAATGAACCCTCGGGTTTCTCGTTCATCCGCGCTTGCCTCTAAAGCGACAGGTTTCCCCATTGCAAAAGTCGCTGCAAAATTAGCAGTAGGTTATACCCTTGATGAGCTAATGAATGATATCACTGGCGGGAGAACACCGGCCTCTTTCGAGCCATCTATTGATTATGTTGTGACAAAAATCCCTCGCTTTAACTTTGAAAAATTTGCCGGAACAAATGACAGATTAACAACACAAATGAAATCTGTTGGCGAAGTGATGGCAATTGGTAGAACACAACAAGAGTCCTTGCAAAAAGCATTACGAGGCCTTGAAGTTGGGGCGACAGGTTTTGATCCTAAAGTCGATTTAGACGACCCTGAAGCATTAACGAAAATTCGCCGTGAGCTAAAAGAAGCCGGTTCAGACAGAATTTGGTATATCGCGGATGCTTTCCGTGCGGGGCTATCTGTTGATGGTGTATTTAATCTCACCAATATTGACCGCTGGTTCTTAGTTCAAATTGAAGAAATCGTGCGTCTTGAAGAAAAAGTCAGTGAAGTTGGTATAAAAGGATTAAGTGCTGATTTCTTGCGTCAGTTAAAACGTAAAGGCTTTGCTGATGCGCGCCTAGCTAAAATACTTAACGTAAAAGAGCGTGCTATTCGCCAATTACGTGAGCAATATCAGCTTCATCCTGTCTATAAACGAGTTGATACTTGTGCGGCAGAATTTGCGACTGATACGGCTTATATGTACTCGACTTATGAAGATGAGTGCGAGGCAAATCCACATCAAGATAAACCTAAAGTGATGATCTTAGGGGGTGGACCAAATCGTATAGGTCAAGGGATTGAATTTGATTATTGCTGTGTTCATGCAGCACTTGCGTTGCGTGAAGACGGTTATGAAACCATCATGGTGAACTGTAACCCTGAAACGGTTTCAACGGATTATGACACCTCTGACAGACTCTATTTTGAACCTGTTACGTTAGAAGATGTGCTTGAAATTGTACGTATTGAAAAACCGAAAGGGGTGATCGTGCAATATGGTGGACAGACACCCTTAAAATTAGCCAGAGCGTTAGAAGCTGAAGGTGTGCCTATTATTGGAACAACGCCAGATGCTATCGATAAAGCTGAAGATCGTGAACGTTTCCAAAAAGCGGTTGATAAATTAGGGCTTAAACAGCCTGAAAATGCCACAGTGAGCGCTTTAGAAGAAGCAGTAGAAAAAGCACAACTAATTGGGTATCCGCTGGTGGTTCGTCCTTCTTATGTACTTGGTGGGCGTGCAATGGAAATTGTTTATGACGAAGTTGATTTACGTCGTTATTTCCAAACTGCAGTCAGTGTGTCAAACGATGCCCCTGTCTTATTAGATCGTTTTCTTGATGATGCGATTGAAGTCGATATTGATGCGATTTGCGACGGTAAACAAGTGGTGATTGGTGGCATTATGGAGCATATCGAACAAGCGGGTGTTCACTCTGGTGACTCGGCTTGCTCATTGCCTGCTTATACCTTAAGCAAAGAAATTCAAGATGTGATGCGTAAACAAGTCCGTGAGCTTGCTTTTGAATTAGGTGTAAAAGGGTTGATGAATGCACAATTCGCGGTGAAGGGGGATGATGTTTATCTTATCGAAGTCAATCCTCGTGCCGCCCGCACGGTGCCTTTTGTTTCAAAAGCTACAGGTGTGCCATTAGCCAAAGTTGCTGCGCGTGTCATGATTGGTCAAAGTCTTGAAGAGCAGGGCGTAACAAAAGAAGTTATTCCTCCTTATTACTCTGTAAAAGAAGTGGTTTTACCTTTCAATAAGTTTGCTGGAGTTGATCCAATTTTAGGGCCAGAAATGCGTTCAACAGGTGAAGTGATGGGTGTTGGTGCAACCTTTGCACAAGCCTTTGCTAAAGCGATGTTAGGCAGCAGTTCTACTATGAAGAAAAAAGGTAGAGCCCTTCTTTCTGTGCGTGAAGGTGACAAAAAGCGCGTTGTTGATTTGGCGACAAAATTACTAAAAAGTGGATTTGAATTAGATGCTACACATGGTACAGCTATTGTATTAGGTGAAGCGGGAATAAATCCACGTTTAGTCAATAAAGTGCATGAAGGGCGACCGCATATTGAAGATAGAATTAAAAATGGTGAATATGACTATATCGTTAATACCACATCTGGTCGTCAAGCCATTGAAGATTCTAAAATTATTCGTCGCAGTGCATTAAGATATAAAGTCCATTATGACACGACGCTAAATGGCGGATTTGCAACAACACTATCATTAACGGCAGATCCGACGGCGAGTGTTATTTCAGTGCAAGAAATGCATAAAAAGATAAATAAAGTTTAAGTTTATTTATTGCCGTAATAATGCTCCCGAATATGAGGAAACTTGTATTCGGGATTTTTTGTTTTTTTATCGCTATTTAAAAAAAGAAAATTTTACGGAAAAAAGAAAGCCCCAAATAAATTTATTTGGGGCGATTGCAAAACAAAGAGGTGGGTGCGGATCTTTTTTTCAAGTAAGGAGTCAAGAAAATAAAACAAGTTAATTTCTTTGTTTTAGCGAATTTATTTTGTCTTTTTTTGGTGTTTTAGTCAATAGTAAATCATTTTACTTAATAAGGTAACATGTTGTTTTAACTCGATTAAATTTGCAATTTACCACTGATAAGGTATAGGGGATAGAGAAATTTCTGTTACTATATTGGTGGGTGCTTGGATCATTTTGGTTCAAGCATTTTGCAAGAGCCAGAAAGAGAAAAGCCCCGAATTTTATTCTCATAAAATCCGGGGACAGACTCAAACCTGAACAACTTGATTCTGTCTCCTTTTCACAAAGGAGTCAATAAAATTGACTAAAATAACCTTATTTGGAATTACTGTTATTTGTGCGACCGTTCTTTCTTTCACAATGATTGTAGGTGAACGATTATGTTCTCTTAACATTAGTGATGGAAGCACTGTAGTTCAAGCTATTTTGATGTGCAATAAATAGTTTGGTGGGGGAGGTTTTCTCCCCCCAATTTTTCTTCAGGTTGTTAGATTTGTGGTACAAGCACCCTGTCTTTAAAATAGGCTATTCGATATAAATGATAATGATTGCTATTTCGTTGAATGTTTGACAACATAGGTGATTATTTACTCTATTGATATCTTTCTATTATGTCTCAACACTCTTCATTCTATTCATATATTGGTTATCAACCTAAGCATCAGCAGGTTGAAGAATATCGCTTTCAAGACCAAATTTTATTGCGCCAAGGTGTATTAGAAACCACTGAAGATCTACAGATTGAAGAGACTTATCAAGCGGGCTTTAATTTAGTGGCTGTTCATAGTGGAAGTGTGATTAGTGAAAGTGTCAATGGGCAGAAAATAGAGATAGCGACACCGAGTATTTTTATTGCTAATAGTGTTGAACGCTATTCTTTATTGAATCAATTTAAATCTGGCGATCCCCTAAGATACACATTATTGCAATTATCATCTCAGTGGCTTGAGCAACAACATATTTTGTTGCCTCCCATCCTGCAACAAAATCAATCACTTATGTTGCATCATTTGACTATGGATAACACTTTTTTGGCGTTAACCATGCAGTTATTTCAAAACCCTGTTCACGACTCTTTAAAACCACTTTATTACTCTGGTAAAGCGTGTGAATTTGCTTCATTAAGTTTGCAATATTTATGTCATGCGCAAGAGCCTGCTAATCGACCATTAAGTCAGCGTGAAAAAAACAGCTTAAAACAGGCGAAAGAGATTTTAATTGCTGAAATGGAAACACCACCGAAACTTGAAATATTAGCGGCACGTGTGGGATTAAATACACGAAAACTGACCCAAGGCTTTCGTCAATTATTTGGCAATTCTGTTTATGGTTGGCTACAAGAATACCGCTTACAAACCGCATATAATATGTTGCTAAATGAAGGGGAATCTATATCAAGTGTTGCCTATTATGTTGGGTATACGCCAGCTCATTTTTCCGTCGCGTTTCGTAAACGTTTTGGTATATTACCAGGAGATGTACGCAAAGGGCATTTCACGCCTTAATTGATTTTATTAACTTTATGGGTAATATTAATATTCCTTCCATTTTAGTTACCGCACCTTAAACAGATAATTAATTTCACTTCTCTCTATCTTGCTTAGTAAATAAGCAATTTGCTTCTAAATCGAAAGTAATAGTCTCGCAATCTAAAGCCTTGTTGCTAGAGGGTAAATACCCTTTTCGTTATAGTTCCACAATATGTTGTGGAGATCATTATGCATAACGAATTATGGGCGTTGTTGCGTCCTTATCGCACTTTATTAATAGGTGCCTTATTGCTACAAGCTATTGCAGGTTTTAGTTCTTTAGTACCTTGGTTAGCGCTTTATCAGCTTCTTCTTTCTTTTCCTTCTAGTAATACGTTGTGGTTAACCATTGCTGTTATTGGTGGAATGGTATGGCTAATATCACAAACCATTGCATTTCATTTAACGCATTTAATGGACGCTAAATTAACCTATCAATTACGATCAGCATTATCAGAAAAAATGCAGAAATTACCGTTAAATTGGTTTGTTAGCCAAGGGAAAAACGGTGTTAACCAATATGTTCAGCGTGATATTAAAGCGTTACATCAATTAATTGCTCATGCGCCTGCTGATATTGTGCAATTTATTGTTGTACCTGTTATTGCGATAGTTGTGTTATCAATATTAAATCTTTCTTTACTGCTTTTTGCCCTTATTCCTCTCCTCATCGCTTATTTTTGTTTTAAACAAACACAATCTTCACGTTATCAAACTTATTGTGAACAGCGTGATAGTGCGATGAAAACCCTCTTTGAAGATTATCAACTTCTTGCAGAAAATCCGCTTGTTGCACGTCAATTTCCACATAAAGGCATTATCAGTAAAACAGAAAAAGCTTTATTTAATTTTGTTTTTCATTTTCAAAATTGGGTTAAAAGAGTTGGATTATTAGGATCACTAACCCAGTTATTATTAAGTGCAACCTTACTCACAGGCTGGTTATTACTAGGAGTGGTTACTTTTGAACAAAGATTACCATTGGCAGATTTATTACTGTTTATTTTATTACTAAGACGTATTGCAGAGCCTGTAATGGCGATGGGGCATGGTGGTGATGCTTTACGTATTGCAAAAAAATCTGCACAGCGGATCCAGCAATTATTACAGCAGCCTGAAATGCAATATGGTGAACAATCTTTAGAGGGAGGTTCTCATCGTGTCGCGTTAACGGCAAATTCTGTTTGCCTCTCTTATGGTGACAAAAAGATCCTCGATAATATTAATTTTGAAATTAAAAAAGGGGAGTTTATTGCCATTGTCGGGCCTTCTGGTGCAGGAAAAAGCTCTTTATTACAACTGATTGCTCGATTTATGGATGCAACATCAGGTGAGATCTTAATTGAGAATAAGCGCTTACAAGCATATTCACGTCATGCATTAAACCAAATCACCACTGTGGTGATGCAAAACAGCCAACCATTACCTTATTCTATTAAAGATAACTTATTGTTATTTAATCCAGATTGTAGTGAAGAACAACTTCAATCTGCAATTAATGAAACGCATTTTGCTGAGGTTATTGAACTTCTTCCTCAAGGTTTATCTACGATCATCAATGATGAAACGCCACTTTCTGGCGGTGAAGCACAACGCTTAGCGATAGCTCGCGCTTTTATTGCCAATAGTCCATTGTTATTGGCTGATGAACCTTCTTCAGCGCTTGATCCTGATAATGCACAATATATTTTTAATGCATTGAAAAATAAAACAATGACACGAGTTGTTGTGACGCATTCTTTGGCGTTAGCGCAACAGGTGAATAGAGTGATATTTATGGTTGATGGAAGGTTAGTCGCAATGGGAAATCATAATGATTTGCTACTTGAATGTGAACGCTATCGTGATTTTGTTCAGAAACAAGGAGAGCAAAATGAAGACTAATCCCTTTGTTTCATTACTGTTATCTTTAAAATTTCCCCTTAGTTTTATGGTGATTAGTGCCATTCTAGAAGGGCTATGTGGATTATTGTTATTACCGATTATTATCTATTGGCATCAAGATCCAAGCCAATATTTATGGATGCTAGCAGGATTAACATTAATTACACTTATTTTTCAGTATATTGCGACATTAAAAGGTTTTCTTGCGGGGACGACGGTGATGAAAATCTTAGTTCAAGCCTTGATCCGTCATTTGCCTCGTAGTTTAACACCACCTCCTCAATCGCAAACACTGTGCTCAGGCGCTGCAATGAGTGCAATGAGCATTCCTGCACATTTGTTGGCTCCAGTGATTAGTGTGGTTGTCACACCTTTAACCGTTATTATTGGCCTCTTATTTTATAACCTCTCTTTCGCTTTTGTTTTTATGGCCTCTGCACTATTACTCGTTGTTGTAATGCGAATTAGTGCCAAAGGGTTACATAAACAAGAGGCCACACTCCAAACAGCGGAGAACGTTGCAGCAAAAACATTGGCTGATTTTGCACAACATCAGGCGTTATTACGTAAAAGTGGGCGCAATACACAATTTTCACAGCAATTACAGCAAGATCTGTTAGCCCAACATCACCAACAGGTACAGTTATTACAACGAAGCCTACCTTATCATCTGATCTTTTCTCTTTGTATTCAGGTTATTTTTATCGGAGTTCTCGTGTTGGGTGTGATAAATGTTGATGCTAATAAACTCGCCTTAGCGCAGTGGTTAGCTGTTGTTGTATTAATTGCTCGTTTTATTGAACCGTTATTTCAGCTTTCTCATATTGATCAAGCGTTAAGGCAAAGCAAACAATCACTCACATTAATTAAAAATGCGTTGAATACACCAACGTTACATAGCCTAGTAGAGAGTGAAGTACCGAAAAATTATCAGATCTATTGTGAGCAACTCAATATCAATAACCATACAGGTAAAGCTATTCTTTCTGATATTTCAGTATGTTGTCCTGATAAAAAAATGACTGCAATTGTAGGAAGTTCTGGTGCAGGTAAAACAACATTACTACGTGTTTTAGCGCGTATTATTGATGCGGATAAAGGGCAAATTTTTTATGGAGATAAAAAAGTTAACGACTTATCCGAGAGTGTATTAGCGGAAACAAGACAAATTGTATTTCAGCATAACCAGTTAATTAGAGGTACTTTACGCTGGTCATTATTACAAGATGAGCAATCAATAATCAGCGATAAGAATATTTTACAGTTACTCAATGCATTGAATTTACCGTTGACTCAAACTGATTTAGATGACGATGTGGGGGAGCAAGGTGACCGTTATTCTGGTGGCCAAAAACAACGACTATGCTTAGCGCGTTCATTATTAGCCGATCCTAAGATCTTATTTTTAGATGAACCTACGGCAAGTCTTGATACAGTTAGTCGTGAAAAAGTGGCTCTTTATCTTGAAAACCTAACATCCACCCGAGTCGTGATCACTCATGATCCGGATATTGCCAAACGGGCGGAACATGTCATTGTGCTTGATGACGGAAAAGTCATTGAAGAAGGTTCTCCTGATGTATTGTTGTTATCTTCAACATGGTTCTCACGTTTTTGTGGATCTCATTGAATTTTTCGATCTTTATTCGTTGTGATGCAATATCGATTGGCAATCGAAAGAGATAATTTGGCAATCTAAAATACCCTAATCCCAAAATTGATAGAGTGATAACCATTATCATTTGAATATTTTGGGATGGGTATGGTTTACATTTCTTCTTTAGCTAACTTAGATAAAACACAGAAATTGTCACCGGTATTAAATCAACGTACACAAAATAAATTGGCATTAACACAATGCGCTATTTTATGTTTTACCGCTTTATTTTCACTTTCAGCCATTGCAAATACAGCAACAGAAAATAATAAAGAAGTCGATGTTTTGGTGGTGACGGAAAGCACAGCACAACACCGCGATAACCTTGCTCCAGGCGTTAGTACATTAAGTAAAATGGCACTTAAGCCCAGAGAGATCCCTCAAACAGTCTCTGTGATAGACAGAGAGCAAATAGAAACTCAAAACTTAAATACCCTTGATGAAGTAATGACTCGCGCTAATGGGGTTACTAGCGCACCTTTTGTTTTATTAACAACGGCTTATTACGCTCGTGGCTTTCAAATCAATTCTTTTGAGCTTGATGGTGTTCCTGCTTTAATGGGAAATATGGCAAGTTCGCCGCAAGATATGGCTGTTTATGAACGTGTTGAGATCTTAAAAGGCTCTAACGGATTAATGCATGGAATGGGGAATCCTGCGGCAACCGTCAATATGGTACGTAAACATGCACCTTTAGACGATCAATTAAAAGCAACATTTACGGCTGGAAGTTGGAACCGTTATCGCGGTGAAGTCGATGTGGGCGGGCGTTTAAATCAAGACGGTAGTGTCCGTGGTCGAGTTGTAATGGCATGGGAAGATAAAGATTTCTTCTACGATATTTCAGATCAAAAAACACGCTTAATTTATGCCACTGTTGATGCTGATTTAACATCTAACACGCTATTACGCACAGGTATTCAATATCAAACAATCGATTCCATCACCAATATGGCTGGTGTGCCAATGGGGAAAGATGGGAGTGATTTACATCTTTCTCGTAAAACCTATTTAGATGCTGATTGGGATAAATTCAAATGGGATACCACACGTCTATTTACTGGAATTGAACATCAAATTAATGATGATTGGCTGTTTAAAATAAATGCTGATTATCAATATGCTAAAGCGCGTTTGCTGTATGCAGGAGCATGGGGAAATATTGATCCTGAAACGGGTGATGGAGCCATGCTGATGGGCGGCGCTTACAAGTTCCATAACTATCAAACAAGTCTCGATACCAATGTCACAGGAAAACTCAGTGGCTGGGGATTGCAGCATGATGTGATAGTAGGGATGAGTTACTCGAAAGCTAGCGAGGAACAGCATACAGGGCAATTTAAAGATCCTCTCAATGTCCCTGTGAATGTTTATCGTTGGGATCCTCATAGTGTGCCGAAACCACAAGTAACGGGCTATTCCTCTCAAGGTGCGACAAAAACAGAACAAACTGGCGTTTATGGAATGAGCCGGATCAAGCTTATTGAGCCTGTTACGTTGGTTGCAGGCGCAAGAGCGAGCTGGTGGGAAGTGACAAAACCGCAAGCTAAGTTCACTGAAAATGGAAAAATCACGCCTTATGGTGGTTTGATTTGGGACTTTGCACCTCAATGGTCATGGTACAGCAGTTATTCTACGGTTTATCAACCACAAACAGGGAAAACTTGGAGTGGTGAAATGTTAAAACCAGTAGAAGGACAAACTGTTGAAACGGGATTCAAAGGTGCGTTGATGAATGGTGGGCTTAACGTCTCCGCCGCGGTTTTCCGTATTGATATGAAAAATAATCCACAAGAAGATCCTGCACATCCTGGTGGTGGTTTTAATACCTATCTTATTAGTGGTGGCAAAGTTGTTAGCCAAGGCTTTGATATTGAAGGAATGGGGTATTTATCGCCATTTTGGGATCTCTCTGTCGGTTATACCTACACTGACACAGAATATAAAGAAGACACCCTTAATAAAGGCAATAGTTTTAACTCATTAGTGCCTCGTCATATGATCAGAGCGTGGACAAACTATCAATTGCCCTGGGATGCACGTAAATGGAGCGTGGGCGGTGGTATTCAAGCACAAAGTGAATATAGCAAAACTAACGGAGAAATTACGTTACGCCAAGGTGGCTATGCGATATTTAATACACGTTTAGGCTACCAAATTAATGAAAACTGGTCTGCAGCATTAAATATTAATAACGTCTTTGATAAGCGTTACTACTCAAGCCTGTTCTCTCCGCAATGGAATAACCGTTACGGTGAACCTCGTAATGTGATGTTGAATATCAAGGCTGATTTCTAATGCAAAAAGCACTGCTGATCAGTTGTGCTGTTTTAGGCAGCGTAATCGGAAGTATTACGCTGTCATTACTGATAACAACCTTTTATCCCAGTGTAGATCCGCTTGATCGTCTGTATGCAGCCGTCTTTTTACCTGTTTTATTTCTATGTGGAATGCTCTGTTTTAGTTTGCTTTCAGTGAATGGAAAACAGGTATTTTGGCGAGCATGGAGCTGGTGGCCTTTACCTTTAATATTGTTGGAGTTTACTTTATGAAAGCGATATTAAAACGCCAGTTCTCACAACTTCATCGTCAAACAGGAACCTTATTTGGCATTCTATTATTTGTTATTTTATTTACAGGTACATGGTCATTAGCGCATGAAAATTTAAATTTATGGGCTCAATTTAAGCCGTTAAATAAAGAATTATTGCCATTAGATCAGTTATTAGTAAAAGGTGAATACCTCTTAGGCGGAAACGGTTTTAATAGTGTGAAATTAGCATCGATTGATCATCCTATTATTACTTTCTGCCAAGGAATGGGGGATTGTTCACTACAATTAAATGCACAAACAGGTGAAGAAATTAGCTTAAGAGAGGTTATCTCTCCTATTGTTAATTTACATAAAAATCTATTTGTAGGTTTTTCTGGGCGATTATTTATTAGCTTATTTGGTTTTGTTTTTGCGCTATTACTAATAACCGGCATTGTTATTCATCACCGTAAAATCTATCAATTATTTCGACTCCGTTTTAATCAAGGGCGTAGGCTGTTTTTCTTTGATTTGCATAATGTTATTGGATTATGGAGTTATCCGTGGCTCGTAATGTTTGCATTAACGGGGGCATTATCAGGATTAGGGGCATTCGGTACATTAATGCTCGCAAAATATGTGGAGCCAGAAGCACCAGCACAAGTCATGATGAAATTAATGGGACAATCAACACCCATTTCATCTGAGTTTACTGCATCTTCTCCTAGCTCATTGTTAATTCACCTTTCACAAGAAAAACCAGACTTTATTCCTGAAGCTATTAATTGGAAAAATAAAGGTGATGCCGAGCAGCAAATTACAGTCAGTGGTACTCATTTATATTTACCCAGTACGGCTAATTTTGAGCAGTTCTTTTTTTCTGGTTTAGATAATCACTGGATTACAGAAAAAAGTTCTGTATCTCAGGCATTTTGGACGCGTGCTTTTATTGCCGTTCAGCCTGTGCATTATGGGCAATATTTATGGACGGGCTCAGCAAACTTTAGTTTATCGGTGCTTCATTGCCTAATGGGAATGATGGCCTGTGTATTAACCTTTAGTGGGTTAGTCATTTGGATATTAAAAAATCCCATTAATATCAGTTCCCGTTTAGTGTTAGGAAGTTGTATTGGCTTAATTTTTGCCAGCACATGTTTAATTCCTATCGCTATTTTCTCCGCGTTATCACAGATACTGCCTTTTTTTAGTATCTGGTTAATAACGCTTCTTTTTTATTTTCTTTATCCGCAAGTGATCAAACTTACTTTTCTTATTTTAACCATAAGTAGCGTGGTTTTATTAATAAGTGTCTTTAGTCACTTATTTATAACTCATGCTGCTTTGTGGTGGGTAAGTTGTGCCTTGTTGATCAGTGCCGTTTTCTATTTTTTGATGGGTCTTTTTCTACTAAAAAGACAGTAATTGGAGTCCGTTATGCAAGAATTATTAAAACATCGTCAATTGGTTATTACGTTGGGTTTACTTTATTTAGCACAAGGTATTCCGATGGGTATTGCAATGGACGCTTTACCTACATTATTGCGCCAAGAAGGTTCTGCTTTAAGCGCGATAGCATTTATTCCATTAGTCGGATTACCGTGGGTATTAAAATTTTTATGGGCGCCTGTTGTTGATAATTATTGGTTTAAATCTTTAGGTCGTCGCCATAGCTGGATTATTCCCATGCAAATCATTGTGACTCTCTGCTTATTACTCTTAGCATTGATAGGGATTTCAGTTGAGATGGCGAAATGGGGTGTGGCTTTATTAGCAGTCGCTTCATTGGCGAGTGCGACACAAGATATCGCCACTGATGGAATGGCGGCTGAACATGCAAGTGGTACGTTATTATCAAAAATTAATGCCGTTCAAATTGCAGGTGTGATGGGGGGTTTTTTCTTAGGAGGAGCGGGCATGATGATCCTCAGTGATAAGCTAGGTCAGCATACGGCATTACTCTTTTTTGCCTCAGTTCCTGCTATTAGTTTATTTTTTATTACGTTATTTCGTCAAAAAGCCAAATATGATGAAGGTGAATATAATGATTCACCTAATGCTAGCCTATTAAAAACGGTGCGTAGAAAAGGGGCTATCAGACTATTAACGTTGACATTACTTTCTGCAGTAACCGCAGTTTCAGGTTTTGGTTTGGCGAAATTATTTTTAACTGATAGTGGTTGGCCTTTAGCTGATGTCGGAAAAATGGGCATGATGGGCGGTATGGTGACTCTTTTCTTTGGTTGCGGTGGTGGTGCTTGGTTAATTAATAAGATTGGTGTATGGCGTGCTTTTTCTGCCGGATTACTGTGTGCTTTGGTGTCATCATTATTATGGCTTTCGCAATCAACTGGCACAATTAGCCTTTCGATCGTTGCGCTGTGTATTGTCTTGGGATCGCTATCATCAGGGATCACTTCTGTGGCGATTATGACCGCAGGTATGCGTTTTGCATCAACGGATAATCAAGCAGGTACAGATATGACTGCGGTACAAAGCATGCGTGATATAGGGGAAATGGCGTGTGCAATGATGTTAGTGAGTTTAACTGCACTGATTGGATATAGCGGAGGTTTCGGGTTAGCCGCAGCGATTGCACTCTTTGCTTTATTGGTGACACTGGTAAACGTAAGGTATCAAGAGCGATATAAATTAACAGAATGAGATTATTAAAAAAGTAGCTTTAAATTAAGAAAGAGCCCTAATGGGCTCTTTCTTAATTTAATAAAATGAATTATTGATTTAGTATTTTTTCCACGTTATTCGTGGATGGATTACCATCTCCATTCCATTTCACGGATTGAGTAAAGGTTTTCTCTACACCATTGATTGTTATGTGAGTTACTAGAGTTGCGCTCCCTGAATGAGGAGTACCCGCCAACGGAGTCCAGCACTGTTCCTTCATTGCGTTACTATGACTGGTTGTTGAATGATTTGCATTGTCAACAGAAACCGACTCAATGGTTTTATCATTATAATCTACAGTACTTCGACTAAAGTCGCCTATAATATCGATTAAATTATGGCTGATAGTGACAGGAGATAGAAATATTTGATTGGCGGAACCCAATGTGTAGATAGGCTCAGCAATAACGTGAGTTGTTGGATCTGATATTGTCTCCTGACAGCTTCCTCTTGTCGCACCATTATTTGTATTAATAAAGATAATACGTCCTTCTAATCTAAAATCCATATACTCAGGAGCGATGGGCTTAATATTTAGTGGATAATAAACTGCATACTGTCTACCTGTATTTGTATTCGGATCTGTATCGAAAAGATCAAATACAATGACTTTGATTTTAAGCTGAGTACTTTTAAATAATTTCTTATCAATCTTAAATGAAGTTGAGATTGTTTGCCCACCAAGAAGTTGGGTTTTATCATAAGCAAAGATTTGATTAGTTTTTTGATCCCCATCCCATAGTTCAAGATTGACATCATAACTACTTGTGGTTGTATCAGGCGGTTGCCAGGAAAAAGTTAACGAGTCACCTTCATAAACAGGCGTCCAATTTATCGATGTGTTTATAGTCGGTATGGTTTGTGCAGTTTTATTATTATCAACCCTCCGTGTTACTGAATTGATTGTGACGTGAGGGACTTTTCTTATATCAACAGAATAAGTTCCTTTTGATTCATAAAAATAGTCATTTTCTTTTGATGTTAAAATAATGTCTGTTGTGCCTGAAGTAATTTTAATAATGGTTCCATTTTCTTTTATCGCGACAATATTAGGATCTTTTGCTGACCAGACACCTTGTGCTTCTTTAGGTAATGGTGTTGTTGGTTGTTGTACATCAATATTAGTGTCCGTTTCCGATAAAATAATGTTATTTTTAGTAAAAGTGATTTGGAGTATTCCTTTATCTTGTTCATAATCAACAGCTAAAGAATCTGCTAGAAATTGATCGGTCGCATTACTTTTTATGTGTATTTTGGTTTTGCCAGGCTTCACGCCGGTAATATTTCCTTGAGCATCAATCGTAGCTATACGTTGATCATCACTGACATAATATAAAGGAACATTTTTTACGTCTGCATTACCAAAAGTGGTGTTAATGCTATGAGTTATTCCATCATTCCATACAGATTTAATTGCACCTGATGAAGCTAATTGCAAAATAGGCGCCGCTTTTTCAATGACTAAAGGATAGCTATTTTGAGCTGGTTGATATTGATCATTACCTGATGTTTGTAGTGTGATAATGGCTGTACCTGCTTTCTTCATCGAAATATTGCCGCTAGTTGTATCAATAGAGGCAATTGTCGGATCGGAGCTAGACCACATCACGTTAATATTATTAGGTAATCCCGTATAACCTAGTGCGTTGATAGGTGCTGAAGCATAGGTTTCTTGCTGGATTTGTTTATCAAAAATAATATCGGGCTTAGGGATTGTCACTTTAATGGTTAATGGTTTTGCAATGGTTAATCCTTCTGCTTCAGCTGTTAAGATAATATCTGTTTTAACATTTGAAGTAAGATTAGTTTGATATTCACCCTTTCCTAATGAATTTAGTGGGTTATCACTAAAGTTAGGTCTACCACTGGTGGCTTTAACCGAAACAGTTTTACCATCAATAGTATTACTGTATTTATCCATTAAGTTCACAGTTAGTAGGGCGCTATCTTTATCATCACCTCCTATTGATTGGCGATTGCTACTAAAGGTTGATTTATTGGCATCAATATCAGCAGGAGTTACAGTGACATCTTGAATTGGCTTATGATTATTTAAATCAAGATAAGCACTCATTTTCAATATACCCGCCACAGTGCTGGTGACTTTTGTTCTTGCAATACCCTTTGTATCGGTATAGGTGCTAAAGTCATAGTCATCAGCTAATCCCTGTAACTTCCATGACACAATAACGTTAGGCAATATATTGTCATTAGCATCCACAATGGTTGCTTGATAATTAACACCGTTATCTCCAGCAATGATGCTTGTTCTATCGACATCGACGGATTTTACTTGCCAAGTTGTGGCATCAGCACGCAGTTGTAAGTTTTTTTGTTTTTTGAAATCAACGCCATTAACTTTAACACTTAATTGTGCTGTACCTGATTTAGTGCCTGTTACTTCAATTTCATAATGGCCCGGAGAGACTTGTTTGGCTGAGCTAAATTGAATGGTTGGGTTATTAGAGATCCCCTCAACTTGCTGGTCTGGCAGAATATTACCGCCTTTATCTTTAATCGTTAAAGTCAGCAGTGCTTTATCTGTGCCATTGGCGACGATTGTTACTGGAATTAAGTTAATTTCTGAACTATTTTCATCAACATCATCGGCTACGAAATTGACATCGGGAGCAGGGTAGCTGCCTGAAACTAATACTGCATTAACTTTAGCGATACCTGCTGGATTACGTGTTAATTCAACTTCAGCAATACCATTGTTATCTGTAAATGTTAGCGGTTTAGCGAGTAAGCTATCTTTATCGCTTGCCCATGTTACGCTAACACCACTATTAACCGGATTATTATTTTTATCACTAATATAAGCGTGATAAGTAATAGTGTCGCCTGCATGAGGTTGTGTATCACTGATCACAAACTTATCGACTTTGGCTGTCTGGCTATTAGGTAGAACAGTTAATAGTGCCGTTTGTGTGAGTGTGACAGAGTTTACGTTGGCACTGATTGTTGTTTGACCTGCTTTTAATGCGCTAACTTGAGCTTGATAAACTCCGGTTGAGATTTCATTAAATACAGTTGTGTTTGCAGTTAAATCAGCACTGTAGTTAACGCTGATTTTGCCCTTTAACCCTGTTAATAAATTATCGTATTTATCTTTTAGCGTTAACGTAATTTGAGAGCGACCTGTTTCAGAAACAATGGTATTAGGGATAAGTGATAGCTGAGATTTATCGGCAGAAACTACATCAGTGTTAAAGTTAATCAAATGGTCAGCATCAAGAGATTGTTGGCTATCGAGCATCGCTGTAACTTGTGCTGCGCCCGCTTGTGTACTGCTTAAGGTAATTTCTGCAATCCCATTTTTATCTGTCTTGCTGATAGGTAACGAAAGTTTACCTAATGAGGTTAACCAACCCACAGCAATACCTTCCATACTTGGATTACCTTGTTTATCAACAATTTTTGCACGAATGATGACTTTATCAGTACCATTTGCGGTGACATCAAAAGGTGCGATAACATTAACCGTATTGATCATGGCATTTTGTTTATCAGCAATAAAACCAAGAGGTTGAGTTAAATTAAAACGGTTACTTGCATTAGCATATTGAGCGGTAATAAGACTAATACCTTCCTGTTTACCATTGATGGTTGTTTGATAAACGCCAGTATCGATTTCTTTGATTGCACTAAATTTGATGGTGGTGTTATCACCAGAGAGTGCAATAAATTTACCTTGTCTTGGAACAGGATTACCAAATTTATCTTTTAGAGTAATTGTCCCTGTTGCGAAGGAACTGCCATTTGCCACGATAGATTGAGGATCAATCGAAAATGTACTTTGTGATGCATTAACTTGGCCAGCAATAAAATGAAGATCTTGTGTGGTACTTTTGTTGTTTTCCAATGTTGCTGTAACCGTTGTTGGTTGTGCTTCCGTCCCTTTTATTACAACTTGTACATCACCATTATCATCAGTTTTCACCATATTCTCACTCAACACATTATGGGTTGAATTCCAGAATACAGATTGTTTTATTAATGGATTATTTTCAGCATCCGTAACATGCGCTATTAAGGTAATCGTATCGTTATTGTCTGCAATAGCTTCTGTTTTATTATTTACAGTGGTTAAGACGATGTGGGCGCTATTTGGATCAGCAATAGCGGTTAGTGTAACTTGCGCTTTTTCTTTATTTGAAAGAGTGGCAATAATTTCTGTCGCGCCTGCTTTTTTGGTTCGAATTTGATTAGTTGCCTGTCCTTGGTTATCAGTAATGCTTTTTTGTTTATCGAGTGTGGTTGAGGCATTAGATTGCCATTCAACGGTGACGTTGGGTAATTTATTACCAAATTTATCTTTTACCACTGCGGTGAGTATTGCTTGTTCTTTATTATCTGCAATTAATTCAGTTTTATTTGTGGTTAAAGAGATTAAACCTTGTTGGTTATTAGCAATAAAAGTAATGGGTAGTGCATCTAATGATTCATTACTGATACTCGCAGTGACAATAACATCAAAGGCTTGAGTGCTGGTCACTGTTGTTTTAGCAATACCTTGGTTATTCGTTGTTGAAACTTCATCAATAGAAACAATATGTTCATCACGATCCGTAGACCAAATGACCTTCGCATTTGGTAATTTGTTGTGATTTTTATCTTCAACGACCGCGGTAAATGTTACGGTTGTTTTACCATCAGCAATATAAGGGGGAGCCGATGGTGTTACAGAAATAATTTTACCGTTAGAAAGGTCTGCAATAAATTGTGTTGTTTTTTTCGTCGCTATTTTATTAACCAGCGCAGTGACCGTGACAATACCTGCTATTTTGCTGGTCATTGTTGTTGATGCATTGCCTTGATTATCCGTTACTATTTCAATTTCTTTAAGTAGAGCTTGATTATCTGCAGATAATTGAATTTTCGTATTGGGAACAGGGTTGTTATTTTTATCAATAACATTGAAGGCAATTAACTTTTCATCCGTACCATTGGCAAATGAACTATTTGGATTAATAGTAAAAGTATTTATTTTTGCTGAGCTTATATCAGCAATAAAATCAACATTAGTTGAGTAGGTAATATTTTTAACACTGACATTAATAATGCTTTTACCAATATGCGTATTGGTGATTGGAACAATAATTTTACCTTCGGCGTCAGTGTTCGCTTGGCCAATAATTGTTGCACCATTATCTGCGGTAAAAGAAACAGGATAGTTAGGAATTCTATTCGCATTAATGTCAGTTACGATAACTTGAATTTTATTTTGGCTTTTACCATCGGCTGGTGCGTGGTTTTTAATTACAGTTAATCCGCCTTGAGGAATAATGGCAGAATGCGTATCAGCAACAAAAGTAACTTGTGCCTGATTAAAGGTGTTATCTCTGAACTTGGGTGTTAATGCCACAATTTCAGGGGTACTTCCTGCGGTTATTGTGACTTGATATTTCCCTGCTTCAACTCTACTGAAATGTGAAACTAGGCTGTTGCTGTTGGGATTATCAGATTGAACATCTAATGAAAGTTCTTTTATATCGATATCAACGGGAAGCTTATCATTATCGAGAATTGATAAAGTCAGATTTTGTGCAGAATGATTGTCAGCAGGTAGTTGTGTTGTTTTCGGTGTAAATTGGCTCTTTTGTGTATTAATTGCAGACTGAACGACGCTGATTTTACTCTGTACCGGATCAGAACGATTACCTTTTTCATCAATAGCAACGGCGCTTATTGTGTAGCTGTTTTTTTCAGATGAACCTGAAATATGACGAGGAAGAATGATTGAGTAGCTAAGATTATTATTCTGTTGGATCTTACCTCCATTAGAGATTAAGCGACTTGCTGACCATTCAATCTGTTTAACGGGATATTTAGAACGCACTTGCACACCTAAATCTTTTTCTTCTTTTGCGTAACCATTAATTGTCGGTGTAATTGAGAGAAATACTAAAGTTTTCTTTTTATACTCTAAAACGATATCGTTATTTCTGTTCACAAAATCATAGCGATTTCCGGACATTAAACGCGTTGCTCGAACATTATCTGGATTAAGTTGTGAAGAGAGTGATTCTCCAAGTCGATATTGGATATTTACATCAAATTTATTATCACGATTATCATTTAAACCAAAGCGACGTTCAGCGCCGAAGGTAATTAAAGGCACTGGTGTATAAGTAAGTCCAGCGGTATAAGCATGAGGATTTTCTTGGCGATTATCTTTACCAAATAAACCGACTTCCTTCCCGTAATATTGTTCAAAAATAAGCTTTGCGCCTAATTGTGGATAAGCCGGTAGGTAGCCTTCTGTTCGAATATCCCAACCATTAGCAGGACGCTCATTATAATCCATAACATCGTCAGAGGTCCGCCAGTTAGATAGACGATGGTAGTGATTGGCACTTAACTTAAAATAGTCTCGCCATACTTCAGCACCGATACCAAAGCGACTGTGATATCGGCTTAAATCGTAATCATAAAAAGCATTAAGACCGACCATAAACTTGTCAGTAAAATGTCGGTAACCAATACCTTGATTTAACTGGCTTCGAGAATCTTTACGGTGATAACTGGTTTGAGAAAAAACTAAATTCTTTTCACTATCATAGAATGGAATAAGAAGATCAGCAGAGCTTCCTGCTAAAGTGAATTTTTTATCTGTTGAAAGTGAAACTTGAGCGTGACCAAATTGATTTAACCATTGTTCTATTTGTTGATTGGCTTTGCTTGATATTTGGTTTATTGCATATTGTGTTGCGTCAGTATCTGTATTTAACAAAGATGAGTTAGCAACAATAATTTGTGCAAGCTCTTGCTCGTTTGTGGTTGGAATAGACGTGTCTTGATGGTTATTTAGCCATTTATTTGTCGATAAAGGTTCATTAGGTATATTAAGCGTAATACCTTCTTTTATTTTTAATTTACCAACTAAAGAAACATAATCAGGATTCGCTTCAATAAGCCTAAATAATTTTATATTAAATTTTTTCGCAATAGATTCAGGCGTGTCATCTTTTTGAACCTGATAAGTGTTTCTTTTTTGTACCAAATTAATTGTTTGTTTTTCTTGAATATTCTCTTTTGCGAAAACGTTGGCAGGGAGCGTTGCCGAGATGGGAAATGCTAATTGAATAAAGATATTAAACCAAGCAACTTTCTTTGTAATAGAAGAAAGTTGTGGCGTTAGTCCACTTTTAAATTTTGTCATTTTTAAACTCACCGTAACAAATAATGATGAGATTCTCGTATTTATAGATGTATTAGATATCAGAAAGTGAACGTGAATTAATTAATTTATGAATATATAAAAATTAAAGATCAAAAAAATAAAAATAAGAGCAAAAAAGAGGGGGGAGATATTTTGACATAGAAAGACCAATAGAAATGTATTCTATTGGTCTTTTAATAGAGGTTCAAAAATTAGATATCGACAAAAATATCAGGATCAGGGCCTAAACGTTTTTTCTGTTCAAGAACGGTAATTTCAGCTACTTCTTCTTTTTCTAATTTAAAATCAAAAATATGGAAATTCTCTTCAATACGAGAAGGTGTAACTGATTTTGGAATAACTACAAGACCACTGTCTAAATGCCAGCGTAAAACAATTTGTGCTGGAGTTTTATGGTATTTTTCAGCCAGCTTTTGAATAATAGGGTGCCCAAAGACACCTTCACCGCCTTGTGCCAATGGGCTCCATGATTCGGTGACAATATTATGAGTTGTGTTCCATGCTCTTAACGGTGCTTGCTGCATTAAAGGATGAATTTCAATCTGATTAATAACAGGGGTTACACCCGTTTCAGTAATGATACGTTCTAGATGTTCTTCTTTAAAATTACATACACCAATACTTTTTACTAACCCTTCTTTTTGCAAAATAATCATTTGCTTCCAAGCTTCAATATAAAGCTCTCGTGAAGGTACTGGCCAATGCATTAAGTAGAGATCAATATAATCAAGTTGCAAACGTTGGAGACTTTCTAAGACGGCACCACGGGCATGAGTTTGATCGTTATTCCATAATTTTGTTGTGATAAAAAGTTCATCACGAGGAACAGTGATCTGTTTTAATGCTTTGCCTACACCTTCTTCATTATGATAAATCGCAGCCGTATCAAAAAGGCGATAGCCTGTATCAAGTGCATGATGAATAGCTTTAACAACTTGATGATTATCTGCTTTCCAAACACCAAGACCAAGTTGTGGGATGGCATTTCCATCAGATAATTTGATCAGTTTAGGTTTATCCATTTCTATCTCCAGAGTCGCAAAAAGTACTTAGAGTGCCGCTGTATAAATACGTTGACTGACTTCTAATGTGATATCTTGATGCTCACCCAGTGCAATTTGTCCATGCTCTTCCAACTTTCGCACTAATGCAGGAATATCTTCTTCACTGATTTTGAAATCAGCCAGTCGAGTTCTAAGTCCCATTAATTCAAAGAATTTTCGAGTTTCATTAATCGCAGTTTCAATTTTAAAAGCATCAGAACCTTGGTTTATACCCCAAACTTTTTGTGCATATTGGATTAACTTGCCGTATTTAGCCTGACGTTTTTCATTTAATAATGCAGGTAAAACGATGGCGAGAGTTTGCGCATGATCAAGTCCGTGTAAAGCCGTGAGTTCGTGACCTAATGCATGCGTAGCCCAATCTTGAGGAACACCAACACCAAGGATACCATTTAGCGCTTGTGATGCTGTCCACATTATATTAGCACGGATATCATAGTCTGTAGGTGATGTCAGCGCTTTTGGCCCTTGATCAATCAAAATACGTAAAAGGCCTTCTGCATATTCATCTTGTACACGAGCATTCACTGGATAAGTGAGATATTGTTCTAATATATGAATAAAAGCATCAACAACACCGTTGGCAGTTTGTCTTGGTGGTAAAGAATAAGTGGTTGTTGGATCTAAAATAGCGCAATGAGGGTAAACATGAGGGCTGGCAAAGCTTTGTTTATCCATTGTCTGTTTTTTGCTGATAACAGAGAAACTGTTGGTTTCTGTTCCTGTTGCTGGAAGTGTTAATACACAGCTTAACGGTATTGCTTTTTCGACCACTTTACCGCGACTTGTTACGATTTCCCAAGGTTCACCGTGATAAGGTATTGCCGCTGCAATAAATTTTGTACCATCAATAACAGAGCCTCCACCCACGGCTAATAAATGTGTGATACCGTGATATCTGGCATAAGAAACCGCTTTCATGAGTGTTTCATAAGATGGGTTTGGTTCAATGCCACTAAACTCATGAATTTGATATCCCGGAAGTGCGGTATAAATCTGGTCTAATACACCATTGCGCTTAATGCTACCGCCACCATACGTTAGTAGAACTCTTTCATTTTTTCCAATTTCAGAACGTAGTTTATCTATTTGTCCTTGACCAAAATGAAGGCGAGTTGGCGAATAATAAGTAAAGTTTTGCATTTTGTTTCCACCTTAATTCGATGTTCTGAAGTATGACAATTAACTAGGAGAAAGTTTTCCATTGTATCTAGATTAGATAGCCTGACATAACTATAACTGTAAGGTTGTAGCAATAAGAGATGAGTTATTTCTCTTAATGCCTACAATAATTCAATTGTAGTTAATTTATAAGGAGTAATATGGAAAGTTATTATTTAACATTAAACCAAGAGCATTGGGATAAACAAGCCGCAATGGAAAATCAGTGGTCTAAGCCTGTGAGCGATGAAGAAATTCTCGCGGCAAAGCAAGGTGACTGGAAAGTACATTTAACACCAAGCCCTGTAAAAAGCGAATGGTTAGGGGATATTAAAGGTAAAAAAATACTCTGTTTAGCTTCTGCTGGTGGGCAACAAGCGCCTATCTTGGCGGCTGCGGGTGGCATTGTGACTGTGTTTGATTTATCAGAAGGTCAATTAGACAAAGATCGCCAATTGGCGCAAAAGCATCAGCTAGATTTGGTAACAGCACAGGGTGATATGGCTGATTTAACCGCATTTGCTGATGAAAGTTTTGATATTATTTTTCACCCTATTTCAAACCTATATGTACCTGATGTAAATCCTGTTTGGCTAGAGTGCTACCGTGTTTTGAAAAAAGGTGGTGTACTAATGGCGAGCTTTTATAATCCTGTTGTATTTATTGATGATAGAGATCCGCAATTACGTTCACAGGGATTAATGAGGCCAGCTTACCGCTTACCTTATAGCGATCAAGGCTCATTACCTTCGGATGTTCTGCAAGAAAAAGTCGCAAGAGGTGATGGATTGGTTTTTGGACACTCTTTGACTGATCTTATTGGCGGGCAATTAACGGCGGGTTTTTTATTACAGGATTTTGTTGAAGATTTTGCTCCTCATGCTCGTTTCTTAGTTGATAGTTATATTCCAACGTTTCTTGCTTCAAAAGCCATTAAGCTTTAAAAAAATAGAGTAGGAAGAATATGATTGTGATTAATATAAATGGATTTTTAGTCAGATATTAATAGATGTGGAGATAAGACAATGAACAACTGAACTTTTATTGCGGTATCAGATAATACGTAAAATACGCCATTATTCCTGATTTAAATAATGGCGTGTTTTTTAATTACTTACTACTGGTGCTATTTTTACGATGGCGAATATACATTACAATTGAGCCAATTAAGCCCGCACTTAAAAGCAATACTGGTAATGTCATCAAAATGTTCATGACAAGTGTTTCATGCTTTTGTACAAATGGAATAAGGTTTAGTACATAACCTAAAGAAACGATAATCCCTACCCATAAAAAGCCACTTAACCAGTTAAATATTTGAAAGCGACGTTGCTTTAATTCAGATAAACCTGCCAAGGTAGGTAATAATGTACGCACGAACCCAATAAAACGACCCAGTAATAGCGCATATAAACCTTGGCGGTGGAAGAGGTCATTTGCCTTATGGTGATATTGCTCTGGTAATTGAGCCATCCAACGTTTAACCACTTTTGTATCACTTAGCCAACGGCCTTGTAGAAAGCCAAGCCAACTCCCTATACTGGCGGCAGTGCCTAATATAATGATTGTCGGAAAGAAGTGTAAAACATCTTTTGCAATTAAGGCACCGCAAAGAATAAGCAGTGTATCTCCTGGTAAAAATGCGGCGGGTAATACCCCGTTTTCCAGCATAATAATAACAAAAAGAACAATATAGATAACCCACAGCACATTAGGATTAGCCAACACCATATAATCGTGTTGCATGAGTGCGTGAATTATCTCTTTTAATGTACCCATTAGCGAACTCGCATTAAAAAAGGACTTTATGTTCGCTATTCTAACGCAAAATAAAGAGAACAGTTTGATTTAATCCCTGTGGAACCACAGGGATAGATTTTTTTTAATAAAAAATTCATTCTTTATTAAGAAATGCGTAAAAATGCCTGTTCTAGATCTTCAATAAGGTCATCTACATTTTCTAATCCAATATGAATGCGAAATAGTGTTCCGGCAAATGTTGGCTTAGTTTCATATTGGCGCATCGCTTTAATATCATTGGGTTGATAACCTAAAATTAAAGATTCAAATCCTCCCCATGAAAATGCCATTTTAAATAATGAGAAGTTATCTAAGAAATACGCAAATTCTTCAGGCGTTAAAATTTTCTTTAAACTAAAAGAGAATAAGCCGTTGCTACCCGAGAAATCACGTTGAAAATATTCATGACCCAGACAAGAAGCTAATGCAGGGTGATAAACATTATCAACTAAAGAGTGTTGTTTTAACCAGCGAGCGACTTCTAATGCGCTTTGTTCGTGTTGCTTCATTCTTACTGGCAGTGTTCTTAATCCTCTTGCTGTCATATAAGCAGTATCAGGATCAACACATTGACCTAATAAATAGGAATTCTCTCGTAACTGCTCCCAACAGCGTTCATTAGCCACAGCAAAACCTAACATGCCATCAGAGTGACCATTAATATATTTTGTGGCAGATTGGATTGAAATATCGACACCCAATGTCAGTGGTTTAAGTAGTAATCCTGCCGCCCAAGTGTTATCAATCATGATAATGATCTCAGGGTTATATTGGCGGACTGAATTGACTATTCCTTGTAGATCTTGAATTTCCATCGTGATTGATCCTGGAGATTCAAGAAAAACAATTTTTGTTTCAGGACGTAGCAATTGATCGATCTCTTTGCCAATTAAAGGATCAAAGTAGGTTGTGGTGACTGAGAATTTACGTAAGATCTGATCACAAAAATTTTGTGTTGGATCGTAGGCAGAGCCTGTAACGAGAATATGAGAACCTTGCTCAACAAATGCGAGTATAGATTGCGTAATAGCTGCCGCACCTGAAGGAAATAGTGCGCAGCCTGTGCCTTGCTCTAATTCAGTTAACGCTTCTTGTAAGGCAAAATGGGTAGTTGTGCCTCGACGGCCATAAAAAAGCGTACCTTCTGCCCGTTTTTTCGTTGCTTCACGTTTTTGTGCAACGGAATCAAAAATAACAGACGATGTTCGTTGTATAATGGGGTTTACCGCGCCTTGAGAATATTTTTTAGCTCGACCAGAAAGGAGGAGTGAGGTTTCTTGTTTTTTTAGCGTCATCCTTAATACCTTCTTTTAATTGATGGTGTGTTTACCTCAAGTTAATTCATTTTTTGGATAAGTACAAAAGGCTTGCAAGGTAGTTGATAAAATTTCACGTTACGTGAAATAACGATAATTTGTCTTAAAAATCGACAAATGAAAAAAAAATAGCTAAATAGTAATGATAATTACTATCAAAATGCTTCATGTTTGATATCATTTGAGCGTTTTCTCTTTCCTGATGGCAAACAGGATGATTGTAAGCGAACGATTTTGGGTAAGTAGTGGCGTAAAGATGTCATTACTGAATAAATAAATAGATAAAAAAGAGAGTAAAAGGCCAACTGATGCGTAATTTGACAGCTTCTATTCTATTGGCAATCGGTCTGACAGGCTCTGCTTTTGCGGATACGACTCCTGCCACACCAACTGAACAGCCAACTACTGCTGCCGTTTCTTCAACAGCTTCTACACAGGGAACTGCTACACCAACAACAGTCACACCAGCAACTGCTACTTCTACTATGACTTCAACAACGGGTAATGAAGTGAAAGCAGTCGGTACTGAAACCGCTAAGCCTGAAGGTGAAAATACACCTGCAACAACGGCTGAGAATTCAGAAAATGCCCCTTTAGTGACAGAAAATACATCATCAGAAGTACAACCTGAAATGGTTGCTGGTGGCGGATTCGCTGAAGATTTATCTGTAATGGGTATGTACCGTAACGCAGATTTAGTCGTTAAGAGTGTCATGATTGGCTTACTGTTAGCCTCTATTGTTACTTGGGCACTCTTTTTCGCGAAAGGCAGCTACTTGATCTCACTGCGTCGCCGCTTAAGAAATGAAACAGCTCAGTTAGTTGAAGCTAAATCACTCAATGATGCATTAGCGATTAGCAAAAAATTTGGTAGTAAGAGTGCAACCGCAGACTTCTTTAATGATGCAGAATTAGAACGTACTTACTCTCAAGAAAGTAAAGTCGCATCAGGAATTAAAGAGCGTGTTGAAATGCGAATGGAACGTCGCGTTGCAGCCATTATCCGTGAATTAGGTCGCGGTAATGGTTACTTAGCCACAATCGGTGCTATTTCTCCTTTTATCGGTCTTTTTGGTACGGTTTGGGGGATTATGAATAGTTTTATCGGTATTGCACATTCTCAAACGACAAACCTTGCTGTTGTTGCTCCGGGTATTGCTGAAGCACTATTAGCAACCGCGATTGGTCTGATTGCGGCAATCCCAGCAGTGATTATTTATAACATTTTTGCTCGTATGATAGCGGGTTATCGTGGTGAAATTGGTGATATCGCAACAGGTGTGGTGACATTAGTCAGCCGTGATTTAGATATCGAAAATAGCAAAGCAAGGTAATGAATTATGGCAATGCGTCTTGGTGATGATTCAGGTGATGATAATGAATTGCATGATATCAATGTGACGCCTTTTATTGATGTCATGTTGGTTCTGCTCATTATCTTTATGGTGGCGGCACCTTTAGCTACTGTTGATATAAAAGTTAATCTACCCGCTTCAAGTGCAAAACCACAACCTCGCCCTGAAAAGCCAGTTTATTTAACGATTAAATCGGATAAACAAATTTTCATCGGTGAAGAGATGGTTACACATGAAACGATGGCGAATGTGTTAGATACCATGACACAAGCAAACAAAGAGACAACAATCTTTTTCCAAGCGGATAAAACGGTTGATTATGAAACGTTAATGTCGGCAATGGATTCGCTAAGAAAAGCGGGTTATCTCAAAGTTGGGCTCGTGGGTATGGAAACTGTCTCTACAGGCGGTTAAAATTTAGCAAATAAGCTATTTATCTAAGTATTATTACGCTATTTTAAAAGCACTTTATTTGTCGTTGTGAAATGATGAATAAAGTGCTTTTTTATTGTATGGAAGAAACAGAGTTTATATTTTTACCGTTTTTAATGGTTATCGATATTATTTATAAAATTGAGTTAGAATAAAATTTAACTTTAGTATTAAATAATATTAATAATAAGCAGATTAAGTTACAGGATAAATAATTAATTAAGTTTATTGAGTAATGACGAGCTGAATCAATTAACGCTAAGTAGATATCATTATTTGAACTCTCTTAACATTAATATTCATTAACTCTTCATTTTTTTTCATTTTTAGATTTGTTGAAATCAACTTTTTAAAGTTAAATTTATCTATAACCTTGTGATTTATAATGTTTTTATGATAATTTGATTTAAGTGTAAAAAAACTTGCGCAAAAAATCTTATTGGATATAATGCACTCACGTTACAAATTGAAATATTTTGTAACGTGCTAAAACGCCTAATTTATTTATTATCTAAGTTATCCGCATTTGGATACTTATTTTTTTATTGCACCAGGTAGACCGTTGTTTTCAGTCATTCCAATTTCTGATAAGTAGATTTTATTTACTTATTCAAACCGCTTCTTATCCTTGATAAGCAGTGAGTAAAATAAAGCGTGAAAGGCAGAGAACTACACATAGCATTTTATTATTTTAATAAATTTAGAAGCCATAACATTTCGGTGTTATGGCTTTTTTATTTTGATTGTTATATCTGTTGTTCTTATTATTTTATCGTTCCTGTCGTTCCTGTCGCTTCTAGGTCGAGCTCATCAGAGTGTGTGCTTTGTTGTGTGCCATTTTTGTGCTTATTCCCAATTTATTGCTCGTTATCAGCGAGAACTTGCCTGATTAAAAAACACAAACAGTTAACAAAGCATTTTTCAATTTTTTAGATTTCTGATCACTTCTTTTATCTATTCTCACAAAAAAAAGAAATAGACTCTATTTTGGGATTATTCATCGATAAATTGTGTTTTTTTTATCCACAAAAACAACAGGGATTTAACATTAAATTTTATTTACGTTAATTTCATTATAAATTCGATATGTTATAAAATAACCTAATGAAATTATTGCCATTATGTACTAATTAGTAATTATTAATGATCTTAGCTTTTGATTGTTGCCATATATCGATATGTATTTAATTTTATATCGTTTTTATACGAAGGGAACTTCTTATTCCAAAAACGAATATACTTATAACTATATGAAAAATGATAAGAAAAATAGGTTGGTTTTTGGCTATAAAATAAACATTATCATGATGATTAAAAATTAATAACAAAAGAAAAGTTACTAAATGGGCAATGAAAATAAGCTGAAATTAAATATATTAATGTAATCATTTCTTGTTTATGAAATGCAATTTTTAACATTATTTGTGATGTAATATAAAGGTTGATAATATGAAAAAAAGAGTCATCATTATAATTAAAAAATATATTAGAACTTATATTTAATAAATTTTATTAGAAATTAGAAATAATGAATTATTAATTTTGTATTGTTTTAAATATATTGTCTTATAATTTGGTTGTTTTTTGTCTTTTTTTGTAAGTTGTTAATTAATAATGATTTAAATTTTTTCCTTTACTGTATTTTTTGGATAATGATAATTGTTTCTATTTACCTTATCATTATTAAATAGCGTTTTAATAAATTTAAAATGACGAAATATATAAAAAATAGGCATTAAACTTTATATTGCTGAAACGTTTTTACTCACATAAAAGAATAATTTATTTTTTAATGAATTATCGCTTGATAATGATCAAGTCATTATTGTGTCGGAGTGTTAAAAAGGCGGTGTTTTAAAATTATTCCAATTAAAAATCATCATATCAGGAGAGATATATGGCCTTGGGGAATAATGTTTTTTCCCATCATGGTATTAACCGACGCGATTTTATGAAATTGTGTGCTGCGCTGTCAGCTACCATGGGATTAAGCGGCAAAGCTGCCGCAGAAATGTCAGAAGCAATGACATCACCTGAACGTCCACCCGTTATCTGGATTGGTGCTCAGGAGTGTACTGGGTGTACGGAGTCTTTATTACGAGCAACTCACCCGACTCTGGAAAACCTCGTTCTTGATGTTATCGCACTCGAATATCACGAAGTGCTTTCTGCAGCTTTTGGTGATCAAGCTGAAGAAAATAAACACAATGCGATGGAGAAATATAAAGGTAAGTACGTCCTCGTTGTTGACGGTTCAATCCCAGACAAAGATGGTGGTGTTTACTGTATGGTTGCAGGAAAACCAATTCTTGAGCATATCAAAGAAGCCGCTGAAGGGGCTGCTGCGATTATTGCGATTGGTTCATGTTCTGCATGGGGCGGTGTACCTGCTACTGGGGGCAACCCAACTGGCGCTAAATCACTGGAAGCTATTTTACCGGGTAAAACCGTTATCAATATTCCAGGATGTCCACCAAACCCACATAACTTCTTAGCAACTGTTGCACATATTATTACTTTCAACAACTTGCCTAAGTTAGATAGCAAAAACAGACCGCTTTTTGCTTATGAGCGTTTAATTCACGAAAACTGTGAACGTCGTCCTCATTTCGATGCGGGTCGTTTTGCTAAAGAATTTGGTGATGAAGGTCATCGTCAAGGTTGGTGTTTATACCATTTAGGCTGTAAAGGCCCTGAAACTTATGGTAACTGCCCAACATTAGAATTCTGCGATGTCGGTGGTGGGATCTGGCCTGTCGGTATCGGTCACCCTTGCTATGGTTGTAACGAAGAAGGTATCGGCTTTACTAAAGGTATTTTCCAATTAGCGAACGTTTATCAGCCAACACCAAAAGCACAAGTACCTGATGTTAATGCAAAAGAAGGTGGTGGTGTTTCTTATGGTGCTGCTGGCTTACTGGGTGCTGTCGTGGGTGCAGTTGCGGGTGTCAGTGTGATGGCTGTGCGTCAATTAGGCCGTGACAAGAATGCCACAGGAGCCTCACAGGAGGATAAACGGTGAATAGGCGTCATTTCTTTAAGCTGGCATCAGGTGGGGTTCTCCTTGCGGGAATGGCTCCCACTGCGAGTCATGCTGCGGCGCAGAACCGTCCCCCAATTCCTGGGTCTCTCGGTATGCTCTACGACTCTACACTGTGTGTAGGCTGTCAAGCATGTGTCACTAAATGTCAGGAAATTAATCACCCGGAGCCAATGGAGCGTGGCGATACTTACGCTAATGGTGATCCGATTTGGTCAAACAATGACAAATTAAGTCCTTACACAAATAACATTATTCAAATTTGGCGTGATGGTGCTGGTGAAAATAAAGACCAACTGGAAAACGGTTATGCCTTTATTAAGAAACAATGTATGCATTGTGTTGATGCAAACTGCGTTTCTGTTTGTCCTGTTTCTGCGTTAACCAAAGATCCAAAAACCGGTATTGTCCATTATCACGCGGATATCTGTACAGGTTGTCGTTACTGTATGGTGGGATGCCCTTATAACATTCCAAAATACGATTATGATGATCCATTTGGTAAGCTCTATAAATGTGAGCTTTGTAACCAAAAAGGTGTTGAGCGTTTAGATAAAGGCTTATTACCAGGCTGTGTTGAAGTTTGTCCTACTGGTGCAGTCATTTTCGGTACTCGCGAAGAGTTGCTGGAAGAAGCAAAACGTCGTTTAGCGAAAAAAGCGGGTGAAGAATATCATTACCCACGACAAACCATTAGTGGTGGCGATACTTATCTACATAAAATTCCTGAATATCAAGATCATATCTATGGTGAGTTTGAAGGTGGCGGTACGCAAGTCATGGTACTTTCTGCGGTTCCTTTCGACAATTTAGGAATGCCAGAAGTGGCACCATTATCAACGGGTGCGCGTTCTGAATATATTCAACATACGCTTTATAAAGGCATGGTATTACCAATAGCAGCCCTTGCAGGGATCACCTATTTGGTTAACCGTAATAGTAAAAAACAAGAGCAGGAACACCACAAGGAGGATAACGATGTCGAGTCATGATCCTCGTCCACTTGGCGGTAAGTTATTTACTCTAGCAGTAAGAGTATTTTTACCGCTTGCTGTGCTCGGTTTTATTCTTATTGGTAAGCGTTTGGTATTAGGTCTGGGCGATGTCTCTGACCTGAATGGGGGATATCCTTGGGGTATTTGGATTGCCTTTGACTTATTGATAGGAACAGGCTTTGCATGTGGTGGTTGGGCACTTGCATGGGCTGTTTATGTCTTTAATAAAGGGGAATTTCACCCATTAGTGCGTCCTGCATTATTAGCGAGCTTGTTCGGCTATTCATTAGGTGGTTTATCCATCGCTATTGATATTGGTCGTTATTGGAACATGCCTCACTTCTTTATGCCGCAATACTTTAACGTTAACTCCGTGTTGTTTGAAACTGCGACCTGTATGACCATCTATATTATGGTGATGGCATTAGAATTCTTACCTGCGTTATTAGAACGTTTAGGTTGGAAAGTGTCGTTGAAACGTCTTAATAAAGCGATGTTCTTTATTATTGGCCTTGGTGCTTTACTGCCAACCATGCACCAATCCTCAATGGGATCATTAATGATTTCAGCGGGTTGGAAAGTACATCCACTGTGGCAATCTTATGAGATGTTACCGCTGTTTTCTCTGTTAACTGCTTTCCTCCTCGGTTTTACTATCGTTATTTTTGAAGGTTCTTTGCTAAAAGCAAGCCGCACCATGAATGATGATGAAACACCACTGTTTACCAAGTTAACACGCGTAATCGAAGTGTTACTGATTGCATTCTTGGTATGCCGTTGGGGCGAGGTCATTTGGAACGGTAAACTAAGTTATATCGGAAATGGGGATATGTTCTCGTGGTTATTCATTGCTGAAACTGCATTATTATTGCTTCCTCTTATTTTGATGCATTTAAATAATAACCGCCGTAGTCCAAAAATGCTGTTTGTTTGTGCTGTATTTATCTTAATCGGCGCAGCAATGTGGCGTATGAACTATTCTTTAGTTGCTTACAATCCAGGCAATGGTTACCACTATTTCCCAACAGCAAGCGAATTGTTGATTTCTATTGGTTTCGTTGCATTTGAAGTAACTGCTTACATTCTTATTATCCGTTTATTGCCGGTTTTACCTGCACAAACAGATTCAAATATACAATTAAAAAAGGCTGAGGTTAAATCATGAGCCAACGCATTACTATTGATCCTATTACCCGTATTGAAGGGCATTTACGCGTCGATTGTGAAATTGATAACGGAAAAGTTGTTAAGGCTTGGTCTTCCGGTACCATGTGGCGCGGAATGGAGGAGATCCTAAAAGGAAGCGATCCTCGTGATGCATGGATTATCGTGCAACGTATCTGTGGTGTTTGTACGACAGTTCACGCGATTGCCTCAGTACGTGCGGTTGAAGATGCTTTAGGTATGGATATTCCTGTCAATGCTCAGTATATCCGTAACTTAATTTTAGGTTCACATATCATCCATGACCATATCGTTCACTTCTATCAGCTTTCTGCGATGGACTGGGTTGATATTACTTCTGCATTACAAGCCGATCCTGAAAAAGCATCAGCGATGTTAAAAGGGGTTTCTGAATGGCATCTGAACTCTGCTGAAGAATTCAGAAAAGTACAGAAAAAAATCCAAGGTTTAGTGGACAGTGGCCAGTTAGGTATTTTTGCTAATGGCTACTGGGGTCACTCAGCCATGAAATTGCCACCAGAAGTTAACCTGATTGCGGTTGCTCACTACCTGCAAGCACTTGAGTGCCAGCGTGATGCAAACCGTATTGTGGCTATTTTGGGCGGTAAAACACCTCATATCCAAAACTTGGCTGTGGGTGGCGTTGCTAACCCGATTAACCTTGATGCGCCAAATGTCCTCAACTTAGAACGTTTAATGTACGTGAAAAGTTTTATCGACAAGTTGGGTGATTTTGTTAACCAAGTTTATAAAGTGGATACTGCTATTTTTGCCGCTTATTATCCTGAATGGCTAAAAATAGGTAAAGGTGCTAACTACTATCTGTCTGTACCTGAATTACCAATTAATGGTAATAACACTGAGTTCTTACTTTCTGGTGGTTATATGGAAGGGATTGATTTCTCTACTTATCGCCCAATTAAAGACTGGAAAGATCAGAATCTGAAAGACGGTATTGAAGAAAGTGGTAAACACGCATGGTATGAAGATGATGAACCATTAAAACCATGGGAAGGTTTAACTCGACCTAAATACACAGGTTGGGATGAAAACAACAAATACTCATGGGTTAAATCACCAACATTCTATGGCAAGCCTGTAGAAGTCGGCACGTTAGCATGGTTAGTGTGTGGTTTAGCAGGGAAACACGAAGGAACTGTTAAAAACTACAACGACATCAACAAGATCTATACTCAATTAACTAATGAAACACTGGTTACAGAGCAGCTAGAATCGACTTGGGGGCGCATTATTGGACGTACTGTCCATGCGTGTGTGTTACAAGAATCACTGGCCTCTTTATGGCAATCACTGGTTGATAATATCGGTCGTGGTGATACAGCAGCCTTTATTAAACCAGAGTTTGAACCAGGTAAAGAGTATCGCGGTGTTGGTTTTGAAGAAGCCTCTCGCGGTATGTTATCTCACTGGATCGTGTTTAAAGACGGTAAAATCACTAATTATCAGGCAGTTGTTCCATCAACATGGAATGCGGGTCCTCGTAATTTTAATGATGAACCAGGTCCTTATGAGTTATCGCTTGTTGGTACACCTGTTGCTGATCCGAAAAAACCATTAGAAGTGGTAAGAACGATCCACTCCTTTGACCCATGTATGGCGTGTGCTGTGCATATGGTTGATTTAACAGGTAAAGAACTAAGTAAGGTGAAGGTATTATAATGCGAACTCTCGTCTTAGGTATTGGTAATTTATTACTAAGCGATGAAGGCATTGGTGTTCGTATAGTAGAAGCGCTCGAAGAGCGCTTCTCTTTACCAGAGAACGTCGATGTTATTGATGGTGGCACATCAGGTATGGAAATTTTGCAAGATATCGCTGCAAGAGACCTTCTGATTGTTGCCGATGCGGTAAGAAGTAATCATGAACCGGGCAGTATTTTTGTGTTGCATGATGATGATGTTCCCGCACTTTTTACACAGAAGATCTCGCCTCATCAGCTAGGTTTATCCGATGTATTAATGGCACTGCGTATGACAGATGAATTTCCACGTAAACTTATTTTAGTGGGAATTGAACCTGCATCATTAGAGCCAAGCATGTCGCTGTCTGACATTGGTGAAAAATCAATGGAAATTGCATTAGAACATGTGGTGAACATTTTGCGTGAATACGGCATTTCTGTCACACCTAAAGAGGTAACAGCATGAGTGAATTAAGCTGGGATGTCATAGGATATGATGAACCGCCTATTGAGCAACTTGAAACACGTTTTAGTGAAATCGCTGAAAAAGAGATGAAAGGGCTTCCTTTTTATCGCGAAGGCGTTCCTGTAAAAGCAGGGGGCTTTACTTTATTTGAAAATCAGTGGATTGGTGCTGTTCTTACGCCTTGGATGCTAGAACTGGTTGTCTTCCCGGGGCCTTCACAAGAATGGCCACATCGAAAAGTCGGTGATCGCATTGGGTTAGAATTACCTTGTGGTCAGATTAAATTCGTTGTGGGTGAGCTTGAGGGAGGTATGCAGTACCTTGCTTGTTCATTAATGTCGCCACTTGATAGACATTTAGCAGCGGAACATGCTATTGAGTTGGTTGAAAATAGTGTAAAAATGGCTCTTTCTCTTCCTGTTCAGACACAATCCGTAGCAGAAGTTGATTTAAGTCGTCGTTCTCTCTTCCGTGGTCAGTTAAGATCATAGTGTAGAAATTTTACGCGACACTGAGTCACATTCTTCTTATTGAATAGTACAGGAGTCAGAATATGTGTAGCACTTGCGGTTGTGGCGAAGGCAATGTCAGAATTGAAGGCGTAGAGCCTCATTCACATGAGCACCACCATCATCACTCTCATGACCATGATCATCACGACCACGGTCATCATCATGATCACAGCCATCATGGGCATGATCACCATCATGAACACAATGCTACTCCAGCGAATACTGTTCATAAATATATTGATAAGTCTGAACAAAAGCATAAGCATAACTACGAAACACATGGTCAGCCTATCATCGTTCATCACCACTATTACCATAACAGTGGTGATGTTCACCTCCATTTTCATAACGATGCACAGCTAAACGAAACCCCTGTTTTCCATGAACATCATCATGGACATGACGATCATTCACACAGTCACGACCATGCTCATGATCATAACCATGAGCACTCGCATCATCATTCTCATAGCCACGATCACGATCATGCACATGGTCATGACCACGATCATGAACACGAAGAGCAATTTAGCCCAGTGATTGAAAATCAGAATATGCATTATGGTCAAGGCGAAGCAGGAACACATGCTCCCGGTATTAGCCAAAAGCGTATGCTGAAAATTGAAATGGATGTGCTGGATAAAAATAACCGCATTGCCGTTCATAACCGTGAACATTTTGAACAACAAAATGTGTTGGCATTGAATTTAGTTTCAAGTCCCGGCTCCGGTAAAACGACACTGTTAACACAAACATTAAAACAATTAGCGCAACGTGTGCCTTGTGCGGTGATCGAAGGCGATCAGCAAACCACTAATGATGCGGATCGTATTCGTGAAACAGGTGTGCCAGCGATCCAAGTGAATACAGGCAAAGGCTGTCACCTTGATGCACAAATGGTGCATGATGCGACACACCAATTAGGCTTACAAGATAACAGCGTTCTCTTTATTGAAAACGTGGGTAACTTAGTTTGTCCTGCCAGTTTTGATCTGGGTGAAAAGCATAAAGTCGCTATTCTTTCTGTCACTGAAGGTGAAGATAAGCCTCTGAAATATCCGCATATGTTTGCTGCGGCTGATTTAATGATTATCAATAAAATTGATTTAGTGCCACATCTGAATATTGACGTTCAAGCCTGCATTGAATCAGCTCGCCGTGTTAATCCAAATATCGAAATCATTGCGTTATCAGCAACAACGGGTGAAGGCATGGAAGAGTGGTTAACTTGGTTGGAGAGTCGTTTATGTGCTTAGGTGTTCCAGCTAAGATTGTTGAGGTGGGCGAAGACGTCCACCAACTCGCTTATGCCGAAGTCAGTGGCGTCAAACGTGCTGTTAATATTTCAATGGTATGTGAAGGCGAACCTAGTGAATTATTAGGCAAATGGGTACTTATTCATGTGGGATTTGCCATGAGTATTCTTGATGAGCAAGAAGCACAAGATACTCTTGATGCATTACAGCATGTCTATGGTGTGACCCTCGAAGAGGCTGATGATGCAGTACGTTGATGAATTTCGTGATCCCGAACTTGCGAAAGCTTTACTAGCCCAAATTCGTGAAACTATTTCACAATGGCCTCACCCTATTAAACGTCCATTACAAATTATGGAAGTGTGTGGTGGGCATACACATGCCATTTTTAAATTTGGTTTAGACCGCTTATTACCAGAAGAAATTGAATTTGTTCACGGGCCGGGTTGTCCTGTTTGTGTATTACCGATGGGACGAATTGATGCATGTTTAGAAATCGCAGCTCGTCCTGACGTAATTTTCTGTACTTTTGGTGATGCAATGCGAGTACCGGGTCGTAATGGCTCAATGCTTGATGCACGTCGTCGTGGTAGTGACATTCGTATAGTTTATTCACCACTCGATTCACTCAAAATTGCACAAGATAATCCAGACAAACAAGTTGTCTTCTTTGGTTTAGGCTTTGAAACGACGATGCCAAGTACGGCAATGACGCTACAACAAGCGAAATTGCGTGGACTTAAAAACTTTTCTCTATTTTGTCAGCATATTACTATCGTGCCGACTTTACGTTGCCTACTAGAGCAAGATGATGTTCGCATTGACGGCTTTATTGCACCGGGGCACGTCAGTATGGTGATTGGTTGTACGCCATATCAACCACTATGTGACGAATTTGAAAAGCCTTTTGTGGTGACAGGATTTGAACCATTAGACTTATTACAAGCTATACTGATGGTCATTAAACAACTTAAAGCAAAAGCAGAAAATGCAGATTATGTTTTAAGTATTGAAAACCAATATAGTCGCATTGTACCGAATGAAGGTAATAAGTTGGCTCAAAAAGCACTTAGCGAAGTGTTTATGTTAAAAGAAACCAGTGAATGGCGCGGATTGGGTGAGATCCCAATGTCAGGTATTCAATTAACACCGGCTTATTCTGAGTTTGATGCTGAATTACGTTTTACACCTGCACCGCAGAAAGTGGCGGATAATCCACAATCTCGCTGTGGCGATGTATTAACAGGACGATGCAAACCTTCCGATTGCCCACTCTTTGGTAAAAGTTGTACACCAGAAACGGCATTGGGTGCCTTAATGGTATCATCCGAAGGTGCATGTGCGGCTTATTATCAGTATCGCCGTGAAGGTAATATATGAAACAACCTGATGAAATCACCTTAGCCCAAGGAAATGGTGGGCAAGGTATGCAACAACTTATCGAAGGACTGTTTTTAAAAGCGTTCGATAATCCGTTATTAAATGAAAAAGAAGACCAAGCACGGATCGCGTTAAATGAATTAACCACTCTTGGCGATCGTCTTGCATTTAGTACAGACAGTTATGTCATCGATCCCATTATTTTCCCCGGCGGAAATATTGGTAAGTTATCTGTTTGTGGTACGGCTAACGATCTTTCTGTTGGTGGTGCGGTTCCTCGTTACTTATCCTGTGGTTTTATTCTTGAAGAAGGGCTTCCATTTGAAACCCTAGAAACCCTTGTGATGGCGATGGCGAAAGCAGCGGCACAAGCAGGAATACAGATTGTCACAGGGGATACGAAAGTGGTTCCTCGTGGTGCTGCGGATAAGATCTTTATCAATACTGCGGGTATTGGGGTTATTCCAACAGCAATTAATTGGGCTGCAAGTAATATCAAAGCGGGCGATAAGATCTTAGTAAGCGGTACTATTGGCGATCACGGTGCAACAATCCTAAATCTGCGTGAAAATTTAGGATTAGAAGCAGATCTACAAAGTGACTGTGCTGTTCTTGAGCCAATGATTGCACCTTTACGTCAAATTAAAGGAATTCGCGCCTTACGTGATGCAACACGAGGCGGAGTGACCGCAATTTTACATGAATTTGCTCAAGCCAGTGGTTGTGGCATGAATGTGCATGAAAGCAAATTACCAATGAAACAATCTGTTCGTGGCGTCTGTGAATTATTAGGGCTTGAAGCACTCAATTTTGCTAACGAAGGAAAAATTGTTTTAGTGGTATCACCAGAAGCTGAAGCTCAAGTACTTGAAGCGTTACACCAACATCCTTTAGGTAAAGACGCTTGTACTATTGGTGAAGTTACCGAGGATAATTATATTCGATTAACAGGAATTTTCGGGACTAGCCGTATTCTTGATTTACCTTATAACGAACCATTACCTCGTATTTGCTAATCACTTATTTCCCCACTTATAGATTGAAATAATCATAAGATTTATAAGTGGGATAAGTTGCCTATCTGTTACAAAAAGTTTGTTATAACGCAAATTTCTCTCATTTATCTGAATACTGACTCTTTGATAAAAAAATTATTGGAGTAACATGTTCGGCCAATCCTACTGCGTGGAGAGGGTCTCTCGTAGAGGTAAGCTCTAGGAAAAAACATGTCTTGGTCAGAATTTAAATCCCAGTACCTGATCCGTTTTTGGAAGCCTCTTCCAGCAGTTATCGCGGCAGGTATCTTATCAACTTACTACTTTGGTTTAACCGGCACTTTCTGGGCTGTCACTGGTGAATTTACTCGCTGGGGTGGTCATGTTATGCAATGGTTTGGTGCTCACCCTGAAGAATGGGGTTATTTTAAAATCATCGGTCTTGAAGGTACGCCATTAACGCGTATTGATGGCGTTATGATTATCGGGATGTTTGGAGGTTGTATTATGGCCGCTCTTTGGGCTAATAACGTCAAACTTCGTCATCCTCAACATAAAATTCGTATTCTTCAAGCTATTTTAGGTGGGATCATCGCAGGTTTTGGTGCTCGTCTAGCAATGGGTTGTAACCTTGCAGCCTTCTTTACTGGCATTCCTCAGTTCTCGTTACATGCTTGGTTTTTTGCTGTTGCAACGGCAATCGGCTCTTACTTTGGTGCCAAATTATCATTGATGCCTCTGTTTCGTATTCCGGTAAAACTGCAAAAAGTCAGCCAAGCTTCACCTATTACTCAAGATAAACAACGTGCGAAACGTCGCTTTCGATTAGGAATGGTGATCTTTTTTGCCATGATTGCGTGGTCTTTAATTATTCTCTTTGATTCACCAAAACTGGGTTTCGCTATGTTAGGCGGTATTGGTTTTGGTATTTTAATTGAACGAGCACAAATCTGTTTTACTTCTGCTTTCCGTGACTTATGGATAACAGGCAGAACCCATATGGCAAAAGCGATTATCATCGGTATGGCGGTGAGTGCGATTGGGATCTTCAGTTATGTTCAGCTAGGTGCTGCACCTAAAATTATGTGGGCAGGTCCGAATGCCGTTATTGGTGGTTTGCTTTTCGGTTTCGGTATTGTTTTGGCTGGTGGATGTGAAACTGGTTGGATGTATCGTGCCGTTGAAGGTCAAATTCACTTTTGGTGGGTTGGGCTTGGTAACGTAATTGGTTCAACATTACTGGCTTATTATTGGGATGATTTTGCCTCTGTGATCGCAACGGATTATGACAAGATTAATTTACTTGATACCTTTGGCCCTGTGGGGGGATTAGGTGTGACGTATCTAATGCTTGGTGTGTCATTTGTATTATTACTTTGGTGGGAAAAACACTTTTTCCGTAAAAAAGCCCAACAAGCACAATCTATTTCAACGCAGATTAATAAGGAAATCGCATGAGCCAGAAAGACACCATTATTCCTGATTATCGTCTAGATATGGTTGGTGAACCTTGCCCTTATCCTGCGGTGGCAACGCTTGAAGCTATGCCATCACTGAAAAAAGGCGAAATATTAGAAGTGGTGAGTGATTGCCCTCAATCAATCAACAATATTCCACTTGATGCGAAAAATTACGGATATACCGTATTAGATATTCAACAAGATGGTCCGACTATCCGTTATTTAATTCAAAAATAAATTTTTATTAAATAAAAAACAGCCTATTTAGATAAAATGATAGGCTGTTTTCTTTAATAAAATGGCGTTACTCTGCTTCGCCGCCGAGGACTTCCGTGACGCGTTCAATCAAGGCGCTTAATTCACCGGTCATTAAAACAAAGTCGGCATCAAAACGTTGGGCAAAATCAGCTTTATCAATATCGTCATTTTGTTCACGTAAAGTTTCACTGAATTTGATACGTTTGATAGAACCATCATCGCAAAGCATAAATTGCAGACGATCTTCCCAATCTATAGAAAGTTTGGTGACAAATTTACCCGCTTCAATATGTGTGGCAATTTCGTCAGAAACTAACTCTTGTTTCTTACAACGAATAACACCACCTTCATCTAGCACTGCTTTTAGTTCTGCTTCATCCATTAAGGTAAAGCCAGCAGGGAGTTCTCCAGAGCGTACCCACTCTGTCATTTTTAACTCAACGGATTCATTAAAGTTTAGTGGAACAACCGGTAGTGAACCTAAGGTTTTACGTAGCAAGGCTAAGTTATCTTCGGCACGTTTTGCACTGCCCGAATCAACAATAACGAGTTGTTTTTCTAAATCTAGCCAAATAAAAGTTTGTGAGAATTTACTAAATGCGCGAGGAAGTAGAGTATGCACAACTTCATCTTTTAAGGTGGCTTTCTCTGTCTTTTTCAGTTTACGGCCTTGCTCACCTTCAAGTTTTTCAACTTTGTCTTGCAGGGCTTGCTTGATGACTGTTGCAGGTAAGATTTTATCTTCTTTTCGTGCACACATCATGACTTGTTTACCTGCAACATGGATAAATGCTTCACCACGATCTCCCATTGGTGAAACCCAACCTGTTCGAGTCATATCTTGGCTACTACAAGGTGTGAATGCCAATGAAGCAAGCTGTTGTTCTAACTCATCCATTGACAGAGCTATCTCTTTATTTAAGCGATAGACCAAAATATTTTTAAACCACAGCATCTGACATTCCCCTTAATCATTATTTACCGCAATATGATACTGAATGTTTAGGGTATCTAAAAGGTAATATCCCTTAAAAGAAAACCAATACAGAGTTATTTAATAAAAAGATAAAAAAGCTGAAACGAATAATTAGTAAACCTACTTTATGATAATGAGTTTCATTCTTATTTGAGTTGAGTTAATTAAGAATATTGATAATGAAATAACATGATTTTTAGCACAAACCATTATGTGATTACGATCACGTAATTTTGTTTTTAGGCTCTTTTTTGTTTACAAACTGAAATCACTTTCAGATTTATCCCCGCATTAATTTACAAAACAAAAATATTCCTGACATTATCACGTGATGACTATCACAAAATTAGGAAAATGTGGATTGAGGTTTTTCATGATAATTGGAGTGATTTTGATCACAAATTTTGATATTTTTTTTTCAAATGTCGATAAAAGAGCACGATCTGGCTTTTTATATTAACCATGGTAATAGTTTAGATTTTGTAATGTTTGATTTGGTTTTGTTGTTACTTGTACGTATTGATTAGATATTGTGATTGAATGGTATTCTTGTGCTTCTCTTTTTAATATTTGTAGTTAATTATTCTTTTTTCGAGTGAGTGTTACTCGTTACCACCAGTTAAATTGTATTTAAATGTGATTTTGCTTTTATTTAAATAAGAAATAAATATAAAGATAAAAATTATTAATTAGGAATAACAATATTTAAATCTTTAGTGTTATTTATTTAGTGGTTAAAATTAATACTTCCTTTTAAATATATTAAATAAGGAGATAAATTTTTTATTAGCAAAAAAAAGAGTCTTATAACGAAATGAAATATAAAAGAAAAATTCAAAAGTGCTATTTTTAAAAAGTTGATTAAGTTCAAAAAACACGTATCTTTACCTTTAATTGTGATACCTATCACTTAGGTATGTAACCATGAAAATGCACATTGGTGTAATTGTGGGCTGCATCACGAAAGCAGGGCTTTTTTTTGAGTAATATGCCATCGAAAACTCAACGACCTATTTCTTTTCCTGACAGAAATAAAAGCAATGCCCTTATTTAAATATAATGAGGATATTATTTTTGTGTCTTATTGGTGATTACGTCTGTGTCAAGGAAATTAAAACCTTTAAGAAAATTTTGTAGAGTCATAATTAGTAGCTATAAAAATTATCAATTGTGAGAGCGATTTTCTTTTTCGAAATTCGTGGCAGAGATCTTTTGTCTGAATCTCAGGTCAACTATATACGGCGGTATTATTTTTGACCTTAAAGAAAATCATAAAACTATAGAAAATAGATGGGTATTTTAATCATGAAAAGCTTGAAGCCTCTAGCAGCACTGGTTGGTTTGTTGGTTCTTTCTGGATCTGCAAACGCAGTAAACGTGTATAACGATAAAGGTACACGTTTTGATGTAAACGGTCAGTTCCGTTTAAAAACACAAGTGACTAGCCAAAATCATGAAATGAAAATGAATGATGACGGTAGCCGTATCGGTTTCTTCGGTTCACACGAACTGACTAACGATATCAAAGTTTTTGGTAAATTAGAGTGGGGTTCAGACACTCAAAAAACAAACAGTGACAACCCTAAATCAAACTTTGAAATGTACAACCGTGTGGGTTATGTCGGTTTCTCTCACCGTGATTATGGTCAAATCCAATTTGGTCGTACCTATATTCCGATCGACTGGGTGAAAAAATCAAGCTATGGCTATGGTAACACTGGTGTATTCTACTTTAGCGATGTATTAGGTCGTTCAGTAGGTTATTCCGGTGGTGAAACGAGCGTTAATGGTAAATACGTAAATACGAATGGTGTTGGTAAAAACAACTTTATGACTCGTTTACCACAAACTATTTTCTTAGAAACTAACCGTTATGAAGGCTTTAAATTAGCGGGCACTGTGACTGGTAAAACAGGTGAAGATGGCCGTCGTGTTGCAGGTGATATTACACGAGCTTACTCATTAGTTGGTTTCTATAAATCAACCTTCGGCTTAGAATTTGATGCAGGCTATTCTGCAGCTAAAGGTGAAGCAAACAATTCAGGTCCAAATAAAGACAAAACACCTGAAAACAGTATTTTAGCTTTTGGTGCTGAATACTTCTTCCCAGGCCGTGAATTTTCTATTGGTTTAGACTATGGTCAATCTCGTGCTAAAAACCCAGGTTTAGCACTTTATGAAAACCAATTTAAAAACCCTCGTGGTTGGAACTCAGTTAAAGGCGACTGGAAAGCAGATTTATATGGTGTTGGTGTGAAATGGCACTGGGATCGTATTGAAAGTGGTATGTATGCGGGTTACTACCTGCGTGATGGTGACGCAAACACGTTCAACTACAAAAAAGAAACCTATACTGTGGGTGTAGATAAACGTTTTGCAGTATCTAAATATAACAACTTACGTTTATTTGCTGAAATGGCATACGATGATGCTCGCAGTGATAACGTGAAGTATGAAGATAAAAAACAATATATCTTCGAAACAGGTATGCGTCTGTACTTCTAGTCCTTTTAAAGTGACTGTTTGACAGAAGTAACGAAAGGAGAGCCATTTTGCTCTCCTGTTAACCAATATATAAGGGGTGTGTAATGGTTAAGAATGTGTTGAAAATTTCAACATTAGCAATGTTTGTCGCATTCAACGTGAATGCTGCGACAGTCGATCTTCGTATTATGGAGACGTCTGATGTTCACAGTAACTTAATCGACTTTGACTACTTCAAAGACAAACCAACAGAACAGTTTGGTTATGTCCGTACTGCTAATTTAATTAAAGCAGCAAAAGCTGAAGCAACCAATGCGATTTTAGTTGATAACGGCGACTTGATCCAAGGTAGCCCGCTGGCTGACTATCAAGCAGCTAAAGGCTTAGAAAAAGGCGAATCTCATCCTGCTCACCAGCTGATGAACACCATGGGCTACACAGTAGGTAACTTTGGTAACCATGAATTCAACTATGGTTTAGATTACCTGAAAAAAGCCATTGCCGGTGCTAAATTCCCTTACATCAACGCCAACGTGATGGATGCGAAAACAGGCAAAAACTATTTCACACCTTATATCATTGTTGATACACCAGTAAAAGATCGTGATGGTAAAGAACACACTATCAAGATTGGTTATATCGGCTTCGTACCACCACAGATCTTAATCTGGGATAAAGCCAATCTGGATGGTAAGGTCGTTGTAAACGATATTACAGAAACAGCGAAAAAATTCGTCCCTCAAATGAAAAAAGAGGGTGCTGACCTGATTGTGGCTATTCCTCACTCTGGTTTCGCGTCAGAGCCATACAAAGCAATGGCGGAAAACTCTGTTTATTATTTAAGCGAAGTTGAAGGTATCAATGCAATCATGTTTGGTCACGCTCATGGCGTATTCCCAAGCAAAGAATTTGAAGGCATTAAAGGCGTAGATACAGCGAAAGGTACCGTAAATGGTGTTCCTGCTGTTATGCCAGGCCAATGGGGTGATCACTTAGGTGTCGTTGATATGGTTATCAATAACGACAGCGGTAAATGGGTGATGACCGAAGCAACAGGTGAAGCGCGTCCTATCTTTGATAAAGCAAACAAAAAAGCATTAGTTGAACGTGATGCTGAATTAGCTCAAATCATCGAAAAAGCACACCAAGGTACCCGTGATTTCGTGGGTAAACACATTGGTAAAGCTTCTGCCAACATGTACAGCTTCTTAGCATTAGTACAAAGTGATCCAACTGTACAAATCGTTAATGATGCACAAGTTGATTACACCAAACACTTTATTCAAGGTGATCCGAACTTAGACGGTTTACCAGTATTAGGTGCAGCTGCGCCATTTAAAGCGGGCGGTCGTAAAAACGCACCAGCAGACTTCGTAGAAGTTGAAAAAGGTGACTTAACATTCCGTAATGCAGCAGACTTATATCTGTATCCAAACACATTAGTGGTTGTTAAAGCGACCGGTGCTGATGTTGTTGAGTGGTTAGAATGTTCAGCAGGTATGTGGAACCAAGTTGATCCTAATTCAACTAAACCACAAGAACTGATCAACTGGGATGGTTTCCGTACTTATAACTTCGACACCATTAGCGGTGTGAACTATAAAGTTGACTTAACTCAACCAGCTAAATATGACGTTGATTGCCAAGTGGTTAACAAAGATGCGAATCGTATCAAAGATGTGACTTATGAAGGCAAACCAATCGATCCTAAAGCAACATTCCTGATCGCAACAAATAACTACCGTGGATACGGCGGTAAATTTGCAGGTACAGGTGAAGCGAATATTGCGTTTGCATCTCCAGATGAAAACCGTGCAATTTTAGCTTCTTACATTGCTAAACAAACTAAAGAAAAAGGTGAAGTAGCAACAAAAGCTGCTAACAACTGGTCATTCTTACCTATTAAGACTGATAAAGCGTTAGATGTGCGTTTTGAAACTTCTCCAAGTGAAAAAGCAGCTGCATTTATTAAAGATTTTGCTCAGTATCCAATGACCTTCGTGGAAAATGACGAAATCGGTTTTGCAATTTACAAAATCGATTTAACTGAGAAGAAATAAGCAATTAAACCTGCCCATTCAGGGCAGGTTTTTCTTACCTTTTTGAACCAAGAGAGTAAAATTTATTGCTCTTTAAGGGGATTTTATGCGCTTTATGAAGCTATTACCTGCTGCTTTTGCTTTAGTGTTAGCAGGATGTGCAACGCAAGCACCTGAAATTACAGAACCATTAAAACCTCAAGCTAAATTAGTTGAAGGCGTATCTTGTATTTTACCTGATGCTCCAACAGCACCTTACGACTACATTGCTTCTAATGATCGCTATGGTCAAAATAGCACAGCATCAACAGATTACTTTAAATTAGCGATTAACTACTCACCGGCTTTTTGTGATTATAAAAGTAATAATATCAAACGTTTAAATAACGATAATGAAAAAGATCGTGCAAAACGTGAGTATGATAAATTTGAAATCCAGTGTTTCTCTGATAACAAATTTGGCTGGATTGTTCATGGGCTGTGGGCTGAAACCTGTGATGGTAAATCATGGGAAGAGTGCCGCGATTGGAAAGACATACGCAAGCATCCTCGTTTATGTAAAGGCGATTTACCACCTTTAGAATACTCTGCTATCAAACCTTATCTGTGTGATTCTCCAGGTATCGATCTGCTACAAGGTGAATGGGAAAAACACGGTGTGTGTGCGTTTGATACACCAGATGCATTCTTTGGTAAACAAAAAGAGTTGTATGAAGCGTTAGTATTACCAGAAGGCCGTCCTTCAAACAGTGCATTGATTAAGTTCTTAAAAGAACATAATCCATCACTGAAGGATAAAGAAATTCAAATTAATCGAGATGAATTCTATATCTGTTATAGCAAAGATTTCGAAGTAATTGATTGTCCGAAACGTGAATTTTGATCTTAGGGATAAATTTTAAATGAACCATAAATACAAACTCGTTGCACTTGCAGTAAGCTCAGTCTTATTAGCAGGTTGTGCAAAGAACTACGACGAAGCTAATGTTGTTGATGTGCGTGTTATCGCAATGAACGACTTCCATGGTGCGCTAAAAGCGCCAGGTCCAAACAAACCTGGTGGCATCGAACACATGGCTACGTTAATTAAAGAAATGAAGAAAGATAACCCGAACAACATCGTTGTTGCGGCGGGTGATATGGTTGGTGCAAGCCCACTGTTATCTTCAATGTTCCATGATGAGCCTTCAATTGAAGCATTATCATTAGCTGGCTTAGAAGCAACTTCTGTGGGTAACCACGAATTTGATAAAGGCATGGGCGAGTTACTGCGTAAACAAAACGGTGGTTGTCACCCAGTAACGGGTTGCCAAGGCCCAACTGAGTTTAAAGGCGCAGATTTCCAATACTTAGCGGCTAACGTTATTGTTAACGAAACGGGCAAAACATTATTCCCAGAATACGTTATTAAAGAATTCAACGGTATTCCTGTTGCATTCATCGGTTTAACTTTAGAAGGTACTGCGGCTATCGTAACACCTAAAGGAACCGAAGGTTTAAGCTTCCACAATGAAGCAAAAACAATTAACGCATTAGTGCCTCAGTTAAAAGCAAAAGGCGTTCAAGCAATTGGTGTTCTGATCCACGAAGGTGCTGCACAGCGTCGTGATGGTGGTCCAGTTAATATCAACGCATGTAATGGTATTACAGGTAAAGTTCTGGGTGTTGTTGAACAATTAGATCCAGCTATCGACTTCGTTGTTACTGGTCATACTCACCAAGCTTACAACTGTACTATCAACGGTAAATCAGTAACATCTGCACAATCTAATGGTGCAATGTTAACGCGTATCGACCTGAAATTAGATAAAACAACAAAAGATGTTGTTGATATCGAAGCTCGTAACATTTGGGTTGATAACCGTAAATACGAAAAAGATCCAGCAGTGACTAAACTGTTAGAAGCTTACGAAAAAATCGCTACCCCATTAGCTAACCGTATTATCGGTAAGTTAGAAGGTAACCTGAACAAGCAAACGAATGACGCGGGTGAGTCTGCACTGGGTCAAGTAATTGCTGATGCGCATTTATATACTGCAAAACCAAAAGATATGGGTGGCGCACAAATCGCATTGATGAACAGCGGTGGTATTCGTGCTGATATGACAGGTGGTGACGTTTCTTATAACGCAATCTACACTGTACAGCCATTCTCTAACGTACTGTTAACTCAAACGTTAACGGGTGAACAAATCAAACGCCTATTAGAACAACAATGGGATCGTTCACGTCCACAAGTGTTAGCGATTTCAGGTAACTTCCAGTACACATGGGATAGCAAAGCCTCTAATGGTAACCGTGTTATCGTTGAATCAATGAAAATTGATGGCAAACCAGTAGATATGAAAGCGAATTACCGTGTTGTTGCTAACGAATACTTAGCAACAGGTGGTAGTAACTTCTCTGTACTGAAAGAAGGTAAAGATCCAGTTTACAGCGTGCCAGATGTTGATGCAGTCGTGAAATACTTTGCTGAGCAGTCTCCAATTGCTCAACCAAAAGCAAATAACATCACACGTAAATAACGTATTTTCATACGCCTTGTGAAAATCGCACCTTTTACTTCGGTAAGAGGTGCGTAAATAAATAAAGAGAGCAAAGTGTTGAACACAAAGGGTCCATCCCTACCTTTGTATTCATTGCGCACTTTGCTCTTTTTTTATGTTTCTATTAGGAAACAGGTGTGTCTTAGTGAATATTAAGATATGAGAACTAAATTTGAAGTCTTTACAATAGATATTATGTGGTATATTGTTGCGTTTAGCGACAAAAGATTTCATTTTTTATCGTGAGTTATTAATATAAAAATTTATGGGACTAAGTTCTTATAAATTATTTAACATAAAAACTTATAGGATTAATTCTATAAAGTTAAAGCACCCGATAGGTATTAGGAGTGTAAATCATGGCTATTTCCGTAAGACTAGATGAAGACTTTGTGTCTGATGCTAAAATTCATGCGGAAGCGAAAAGCAGAAGTGTTCCTAAACAAATTGAACACTGGGCCAAAATAGGGCGTATAGCTGAAGATAACCCTGATCTGCCATATAGCTTTATCGAAGAATTGTTACTGGCACAGGCGGAAGTCGAAAACAAAAAGGTTTCTCGATATGTCCGAACCACAAAAAGAGATTGATGTTTATCAGTCGGCTCGATTTGAAAAGGCAATGAAAAAATTGCCTGAATCAGATGCGAAAATTATTGAAGATGAAATTGATCAAATAATTGATAATTCATTGATTGGTGAGCAGAAAAAGGGTGATCTTGCTTATCTTAGAGTACACAAATTTAGGCTTAATGAATTAACTGTACTACTAGGTTATTCGTGGATAGCCAACAAAGTTGAGCTATATCTACTGCATATAGGGTCTCATGGAAATTTCTATGATGCTCAGAAAAAACAGCGAAAAACCGATCTGAAATTAATCAAATCATAAAAGAATGGTGGCATAAGGCCACCATTCTTTTTTTGTGGATATTGACTAGTCCTGATATAGGTTGACAGCTTTCAGGCATAAAACGCTCGATGTACTTCATCGGGCGTTTTATAGTTTAACGATAAGTGTGGTCGTTTTTCATTATAGAGTTGAATTGATTCTTCTACTAATTTTCTCGCTTGTTCCAAATTACTCGGTTTTATCAGTAGATACTCCATTTTTAATATTCCATTAATTCGTTCCGCTAAGGCATTTTGATAACAATCATACCCATCAGTCATAGAGCATTGAATATTATGCTCTTTATGTATCTCCTGATATTCCGAAGAACAATACTGTATCCCTCGATCTGAATGATGGATTAACGAAGTTGTCGAAGTCCGTTTTTTTAACGCCTGAACCAACGATTTCTTCACTGAACTTGTTTTCATATTGTCATCTAAATGATATCCCACGATTTTTCGTGAATATGCATCCGTAATTAAACTCAAATAAGTATCACCTTCATGCGTCGATAAATAGGTAATATCTGCCACCCAAAGCTGTTCTGGTTGTGTGGGGATAAACCCTGACTTAATTAAATTTGGATGCCGATGAAAACGATGATGGCTTAAGGTTGTTCGATGATAAGCCCGTTTATTAGGCACCAGTAACTGATGTTCTTTCAATAAAGAAAATAGTCGATCACGACCAATAACCATCTGTTTTTGCTTTAAAATAAAATGTAATTTACGCCCACCCAGTCGAGGTTGTAAGACTCGTTCAGATTTAACAACGTCAATAATGGCTGAATCGGCTTTCTTTCGTTCCTCAATTCTATCCAGTCTCTTGTAATAAGCCTGTCGGCTGATCTGCATAAAACGACAAGCAATTGTTACGGTGAGGTTTTTAACCGTTTTTTCTTTAATAACTCGGCTTTGCGCTTTTTTGACAAACGAACTCCAAAGTCTCTATCCATGACTTTAACCACAGCTTCGAAAAAATCGGATTTAAGCCGAGCTTCTTCAAGTTCCTTTTCAAGGATCTTAATGCGTTGTTCCGGCGTTTGTTGTTCAGAAGATTGGGTCATAGCTGAACCTCTATAAAAAGTATCAGGGGTACCGTTTGACCAATCTAACCTACCATGCTTACGAAGCCAAACTAAAACAGTAGAGCATCCTTGTATACCATAGTGATCTTGAGCTTGTTTATAGGTTAATTCGCCTTTTTCAACTTGGTCAACAAGCTGTAATTTAAAAGCGAGAGAATAATCGCGTTGAGTTCGTTTAGTGATTGGTTTCATTACACTCTCCAATTTCAGATTGGAAAAGTGTCAACCTTATTTAGGATGGGTCATATGTAATAAAAAAAGCCCACAGTGGCTGTGGGCAAGGAATGAAAGTAAAAAAAGAGGGTATTATTGCTAGGGTCTTTTGTCAGATGTCTGTTCTAACACTTATTTGAAGATTTTAAAGCGTGAATCATCTTCCATATAATTCTTCTCGCCAGCCTCTTGTTCAATCGAACCAAAGACCATTTGAGCTCTTAATTTCCATGTTTTTGGCAGATCCCAAGTTGCATGAACTTCATCATCAATAATTGGGTTGTAGTGTTGTAATGACGCACCTACGTTCTCTGCTGCTAATGCCGTCCAAACAGAAAGTTGCGCCATACCACTTGCTTGTTCTGACCATACAGGGAAGTTATCCGCATACAGTGGGAATTGCTCTTGAAGACCTTTTACAATATCGGTGTCTTCAAAATACAGAATTGAACCAGCACCTGCGGCGAAGCTATTAATTTTTGCTTCAGTTGCACTAAATGCTTCTGCGGGTACTAATTTTTTCAGTGTGTTTTTAACGATATCCCACAGTTTTTGATGTTGTTCACCAAACAGAACAACAACACGAGATGTCTGTGAGTTAAATGCTGTTGGACTCTCTTTAACCGCTTCTTTGATAATCGCAGTGACTCTGTCTTCGCTAATTGGAAGTTGATTACCTAAATGATAAATTGTTCTACGTTTTTTCATTAAATCAGTAAATGCGTTAGACATGATTGTCTCCTTGATAAATTTAAGCGCTTAAAGCGTGTCTTAGCTTGAGCTAATCTATGGACATACTATAGGGCTTAGCAGTGATTTATTGATATATAAAAAATTTAATCAGCTACGTCAAAATATTCGACCTAGTTTTTAACTGTTTGATTTAGATTCTGTTTATCTACATATCTAAACTCGGGAGCGAGTTGGCTAATACCTAAGCCGCCGGCTTTCTTCACTTTAATTTGCACTGGAATGCGCTCTTTCATGGCTTCTACGTGACTAATTACACCAATAATTTTGCCGGATGCATTAAGGCTATCGAGCGCATCTAATGCAATATCTAAGGTATCAGGATCTAATGTGCCAAAGCCTTCATCTAGAAATAGTGATTCGATTTGAGTTTTGTTACTGACTAGATCCGAAAGCGCTAAAGCGAGTGATAAACTGACTAAGAAGCTTTCGCCACCAGAAAGCGTGCGAGTATCCCGCAGTGCATCTGCTTGCCATGTATCTGCAATCTGTAATTCAAGGCTTGCTGGTGTTTTACGCTGTAAGAAATAACGCCCATGAAGCTTTTCTAAACGACGGTTAGCTAAGTAAATCAGATGATCAAGCGTTAATCCTTGGGCGAAACGGCTAAACTTATCTCCTGATGCAGATCCCACTAATTCGTTTAAATAACTCCAATCATCAAACTGAGATTGTTGTTTGGCAATATGAGTCAGTAGATCCTGTTGCTCTTTACGCTTTTCCTCGTCAGTACGCAGTTGTTCTTGAATACGAAATTTCGTTTCTTGTAATTGAGTAAACTGTGTTTCTAACACCAATAATTGAGCGGTAATTTGTTCGAGATCTTGTTGTGTTGCCAATATTGGTTGTTGTGATAAGTGCTGTTGATATACGTTTTCTTGTGTATCCAAACGCGTTTTTTCTTGCAGAAGCTTATCAAGTCGTTGTTTTTGTTGTTCTTGTAAGCGATTTCTTTCTTCAACTGATAGTAATGAGGCTAAAAAGGCATTTTCATCATCAAATGGACTGTTGTTTAATCTATTTTGATATTGTTCAAGGGTGGCTTGTGAGTGAACATGAAGCCGTTGTAGTGATTTTTCGTTTTCCTGATATTGGCCAATAAGCTGATTTAAACGGATTTCGAGTCGATTTTTTTCTTCGCTATATTGCTCAATTTGTTTTTGTAACAACTGACTTTGTTTA